>PLYK01000094.1 GCA_003151775.1 Geobacter sp.
TAGAGGGTTATGAACTTGTCTTCAAATTCCTGGAGCGTGCCGGCGATGATGAGGCGCAAAATGTGACGCTGTTCGTCCCGGAAAAGGTCTTTGAGAGAGTAGTTGTGCATGCCGAAATGGGTGTCTATTAACCTGATTATTGCTGCGAAATCACCCTCATTGAAGGCGGTTACGGCCTCCTGCTTCATGGCCTGGTACCCCTCCTCGCCGGAAAAGGAGCAGACGCCGCAGTTCAAGGTATGACCGCCGAAGTACAGGTTGCAGAAACTGATCCGGTCGGCTTTGCGGGTGATGGATGAGCGGATGAATATTTTTCCTACCGCAAGTCTCATCTGTCCGGCATGGAGTATCAGAAAATCCTCCCTGTAGGCGCCATAACTGAAGATATCGGTTGTCTCTCCGTACTCCTCGAAGATAAAGCTGACAGCGTAGTGCGCACCGACCTTGATCAGGTCGATCATGGCAGAGATGACGTATTTTGCGTAGATTTCAGCCCCGTTTCCATGTTCGGGCATATTGCTCACGGCCAGTGCCAGCCGCTCCAGAAAAAGGGCCTCGATACCCTGAATGCAGTAAATCTCTGCCAACTTCATTGCCCGGCCGGCATACTGAATGATCTGAACCGTTTCCATCCCTGACAGGTCGTCAAAAAACCATCCGCAGCTGGTGAACATGAGCATGGCGTGTCGCTGCATCTCCAGCAGGCTGAGTACGGCTATGGACGCCTCTTCATCCAAGGGGCGCAGGGAATACCTGAGCAGGAAGGCGGCGGCATTTTCCTCGGAGCGGTCAAGCATGACATCGATATAGTCATTCCGTGCCTTCCAGGGGTCTTTCACGTAATCTGCCACGCTCTTCTCATAACCGGCAGCCACCTGCCCGTTGAGCCAATCCAGGGCGTCCCGCAGCGGCTTCCGCCATTGCTGGTTCCAACCGCCGTTCCCGCCGGAGTTGCAGCCGCAGTCATTCCTCCAGCGCTCGATGCCGTGCATGCAGCTCCATGACGTGTTTTCGATTATCTGCACCTCATGGGTGGCCGGGCACAGTTCCAGGTATTCGCCATAGTTGGTCAGGCGCGCCAGCTTGTTCACCTCAATGTGATTCAACGCATGACCCAGTGCCATCTCGCCGAAGGCATGGTGATGGCCGTAGGTTTCCCCGTCTGTGGCGATATGCACCAACTGCGGATGGGTACAGTGATCTGAAAAACCGGACATCAGGCGGGAGGCAAACAGTTCTCCGCTGCTCAACAGCTTCTCGAAGGCCACTGCTTGGGAAATAGGGCCGTCGTAGAAGAAGATGGTGATACTTCGCCCCGAGGGAAGCCGGCAGAGGTAGGCCTGCGAAGGGTCGATACGTGAGCCGGTGACATCCTTCCACTTGCCGGCTCCAATCCTCCGAACCCGTCCCGCCTGGTGGGGAGCGAGGATGGTGAAACGGATTTTCTCCTCGGCCAGCACCTCCAATGTTTCCATATCCACAGCGGTTTCCGCCAGCCACATCCCCTCGGGGAAACGCTGAAAGCGATGCTCGAAATCCTTGATTCCCCACCGCACCTGGGTTCGTTTATCGCGCAAACTGGCCAGCGGCATGATGATATGGTTATAAACCTGGGCCAGGGCTGCCCCATGCCCGGAGCGCCATGTGATACTCTCCCGGTCAGCCGCCTGGATTGCCCGATAGGTGTCGGGTGAATACCTTTCCATCCAGGAGAGGAGGGTCGGGCCGAAATTGAAGCTGATACGGGCATAGTTGCTGACGATCCCCATGATGCGGCCTTCGCCGTCCAGATTCCGCGAGGCTGTATTGGGGGCATAACACTCTGCGGTGATCCGTTCATTCCAGTCATGATAGGGATAAGCCGAGTCCTGGGTCTCGACGGACTCCAGCCAGGGGTTTTCACGGGGCGGCTGGTAGAAGTGACCATGTATGCAAATGAATCGTTCCATCATTTTTCCTTTCTGCAGACCATGACTCCGAATGGGGCGAGCGTAGTGAATGTTTCCGGACGGGTAGTATATACGGTTATACTGCTGCCTGGCGGTAAGCTCCCCGTAGAATCAAGGAGAACACACATTGTGCCGCCGACAAGCGATGGGCTTATCACGCGTGTTTGGTCACTGTAATTGAACAGGCAGAACATCCGGCAATTATCGGCACTCCGGCTGACGACCAGCACTCTCTCCTCCTCGCAGGCAACAACCTGCATACCCTCCCTGCTGAGACTGGCAAGAGGAGCGCATTCCCTGCGCATGCGGATCAGTTCGCGGTAGAAGTCGAACATGGCGCGGTGTTCGCCCAGATGGCGTTGTTCCTGGTCCAATTTTGCCGAAAGAAAGGTCGCCTCTGACTGTGGATCAGGAGGGGACCCCTGACGGGTAAATGCTGCGAATTCCTCCAGGCGTCCCCGCCTGACCGACTCCACCAACTCCGCATCCCCATGACTCACGAAAAATGGGAACGGCGCCGATTCTCCGTACTCCTCTCCCATGAAGAGCAGCGGCACGTAAGGGGAGAGCAGCACCGTTGCGGCGGCGAGCTTGAGTTGCTGCACCGAAAGATGCTCGCCCGGCCGCTCACCGCGCATCCGGTTGCCCACCTGGTCATGGTTCTGGGAAAACACCACCAATTTGCCGGGAGGAATTCCTGCCGAGGAACAGCCATGCCGCCGTCTTCTGTATGCTGAATACTCACCTGACAGGACAAACCCCTCCTCGAAGCCCTTGACCAGATGCGAAAAAAGGCCAAAGTCGCTGTAGTACCCTGTCCGCTCGCCGGTCAGGAGGGCGCGCAGGGCATGGTGAAAATCGTCGTTCCACTGGGCATCCAGACCATAGCCCCCCGACTCCGGGGAGATGATCACGCGGATGTCGTTCAGACCGCTTTCAGCGATAACGTGGACCCTGCGGCCGAGCGCCTCACCCTGCCGGTGGGCAGCCTCGCCCAGTTCCCGAAGAATGTGCAGGGCGCTGAAATCGTAGATGGCGTGGATGGCATCCAGCCGCAGGGCGTCAATGTGGTATTCGGTTATCCAGTAAAGTGCATTGGAGATGAAATAGTGGCGGACCGGATCACTGTCGGGGCCGTCGAAGTTGACGGCGTCACCCCACGGCGTCCGGTAGCGGTCGGTAAAGTAGGGACCGAAACCGTGCAGATAGTTCCCTTCCGGCCCCAGGTGGTTGTAGACCACATCGAGGATGACCGCCATGCCCCTGGCGTGGCACGCATCTATCAAACGCTTCAAGCCATCGGGACCGCCGTAGCTGTTCTGCGGCGCAAAGGGGCACACCCCGTCATACCCCCAATTTCGTCCCCCTGGGAACTGGGCAACGGGCATCAGCTCCACTGCCGTTATCCCAAGCTCTTTAAGGTAGCCGAGCAGGGGGATGACCGCTTCGAAGGTCCCCTCGCGGGTGAATGTCCCGACGTGAAGTTCATAGATAACATGCTCTTGCAGGGGGATTCCTGTCCAGCCCTGGTCGTGCCATGGGAAGAGCCGGGGGTCAACGACCTGGGACACCCCGTGCACCCCCTCGGGTTGATAGCGCGATGCAGGGTCCGGGCGCTTTGCTTCGTTATCCAGGAGGTAAAGGTATCGGTCGCCGTCGGCGACATCTTCAACGACGCCTGAAAAGAAGCCGTCATCCTCCTTGTGCAGCGGTATGTCACCGGTCCTTTTCCCGGACTTCATCCTGAGCGCCACTGTTCGGGCCTTGGGGGCCCAGACCCTGAAACGGGTGCTCCCCTGTTCCGTTACCTCGGCGCCGATATCGAGTTTCCAGGTGTTCCCCGTCATGAACTACTCCTGCCGCGGTGGGATTTTTGAATTCAAGATCGCATGGTAATTCTGAGTTCCTATATCTGAATGGTTTTCGGCGGCTCGGGCAAGAAGGTCAGATGCCCTAACGCAAAAAGAAAGTAGGCTACAATCATCAATACAGGGATCAAGAACATACATAAGATTACAAGCCTGCCGACAGGGTAAAAAGTCACCCTTTGGTCCCGCCCTACAAGGAAATAAAGCACCATACCCAGGGGAGGAAATAAGCATAGCACTATTGCCCAAACTATTTTCGTAGAGAGATGGTGAAAATCATTCCTTATTACGTCTGCCAGGGCATAGAGCCAGAGAACAGAAGGCAGGGCAATCAGAGCAATGAACCCCAGCAGCATTAGTAATGCCATCAATATTGGCCCTTTCCTCGACAAGGGATACACAAGGGGACCGGCTGATTATTGGGTGAATACAACAAATGCCGCCTCCTTACGGAAGGCATCTCAATGGTCACGGGATGCAGTGCAAAAAGCACGAGGAGCAGCTTCACAGCGTGGCGTCTCCTTTCGAAAGCGATGTGACAATTGTAATACATGTATGGGAACAATCAAGAAAGCGTCGTACTTTTGTGCCGTTTACGGCATTTTTCTCAAGTTGTCCCCCGGTCTCAACCCGTAATACCGATTCCAAATCAAGGATGAAATCAAGGCGGCGAGGATTGAGGCGACGAANNTTTCGTACGTTGAGGAGCCGAAGACGAACCAACGCAGATAGCGCCTTGATTTGGAATTGGTATAACTGGATGGATTTTGCCTATCGCCGCAAACTGTCCATAGTCCGCTGGGACCTGAATGGGCCGCCCGAGACCTGGCGCGGCCAGTTGGAGGAATATAACCGGAAAGAGCCCGTATTTGCCCTCCTGGGGGGATGACTAACGGCGAATGGCGGCCGATCCACGAGTTCAGCGAAGAACATCGCATCCCGTGCATCCTCCCCATCGCCGATCTCCCCGTCATCTCCGAGACCGACTGGTACACCCTCTATTTCTCCAAAGGCTTGTACCAGGAAGGAGAAGCCGCGGCCGGTTATCTTGCGAAGTCGGCAGCGCGCCCCCCGGAGAAGACCGTGGTGCAGGTATTCCGAGATTCTCGTGAAGGGCACGCCCTTGCCGCGGGGTTCCGGAAGACTTGGCATGACCTGGACCGTCTCCCCCAGTGGAGAAAGTGATTCGCAAAGGAGAACTATTTACGAAGGAAGCCATGCATCGGTTGCTGGAGAAGGAGAAGCCCTCCGTCCTTCTCCTGGCATCTTGTACCGAGCAGGAAATTATTCTTGTAGCTTCATTAAAATTAGTATTGTCTGCCATCTCCGGAATGACGAGATGGGACTTACCGGAACATGCGTGTGCATCGATCAAAGCATGAGTCTACTCCGTGTTTCGATTTATGCAATTCATGCAACAAAATTTTCTTTCTTCGGCCATATCCTGTTTTTGTCGCTCAACGGCTTTGGAGTAACGGGTTTTAAGAGAAATCAGCCGGGCGCAGAGGATGAAATCTCCTTCAGGGCCGCCAGGATTGCCGCGGGCATGACCGGTTTCTCAAAATAATGGGAGGCGCCCAGGGCGAGGGCCTTCCGCTCCGTCTCGCTGTTGCCGTATCCTGTCGCCAGGATCACCTTTGTGTCGGGTCTCATCTCTTGTATGGTGCGCAGGATCTCCATGCCATCCTCGTTGTCGGTACCCGCAAGCCGCATATCGGCAATAATGGCGAAATACGGGCACACCCGTATCATCTCCAGCGCCTCGTCTAGGCTTTCACTGATATCCACATCGATCCCCTCCCGCTCGATCAGTTTCCGGTAGGCGAAAAGGATCGCCGGCTCGTCATCGACGATCAGGATTCGTTGCGGCGTGGCCGGTTTTACGGTCTTGCCCGCCGTTATCGGCTGTATCCCGTCAGTAGTCATTGTAACTGCTTCGTATCAACAATTATGCCGAAACGCCGTCGATTGGAGTTTAGTTTTATTTCAGCTAGTTATTGGTTTTGTACGTGGTTTTTCGGTCTCAAATCGAGAATCGCGTCTCATATTGAGACGGTTTCATGAGAATCGTGGGGCACCGCTGAAAAGGGGCGGGATGATGGCGGGACGATGATAAAAAAGGGGTGGTCAAACGGGGTATGGTTCAAGTGTTCCAAGATCCTAGCCGGCGGCCGATTCCTTGATCTGCTTGAGGCGGCGATAAAGCGTGGCCCGGGAGATGTTGAGGGTCCTGGCGGCCTTCTCCACATCGCCCTTCACCTTGTCCAGCATGGCCATGATATGCATTTCCTCCACCTCTCGCACGGTACGTGCGCATTGCGCAGACCGGGTGTAAAGGCTGTGCGCCAGGTTGGAAAAGTGTGCCTGGAGAAGCGCTCCTCCACGGGGGGTGAGCAGCAGTGCCCGTTCGAGGACATTCTTCAACTCCCGGATGTTGCCGGGCCAGGCATAGGCCGTGAGCATGGCCATGACATCGCCCGAAACCACCATCTCCGACGCCCCCAGCTCCCGCAACAGGTAGGAGACGATAGCGGGCAGATCCGCCATCCGCTCCCGGAGCGGCGGGATGTGAATTGTCATCAGGTTGATGCGGTACAGAAGGTCCTGGCGGAACAGCCCCGACTGCAGCAAAGACCCGATATCCCGGTGCGTGGCACAGATCAGGCGAAAATTGCTCCTGAGCAGTTTTACATCGCCGAGGCGCCGATAGCTTTTCTCCTCCAACACCTTGAGGAACTGGGCCTGTATATCCACCCCCATATCGCCGATCTCGTCGAGAAAGAGTGTGCCCCGGTCGGCGACGTCGAGGAGCCCTTTGCGGTCCTGATCGGCCGAGGTAAAGGCGCCTCGCGCATTTCCGAAGATCTCCCGGGACAATAGTTCACCCCGCAGGCCGGAACAGTTGAGCTCCACAAACTCATGGGCCGCTCGCGCGCTCTGGCTGTGGACCCATCTGGCGAGCACCCCTTTTCCAGTGCCGGTCTCTCCCGTGATCAGCACAGGGATGTCGCTTGTTGCGGCGGTACGCGCAAGATGAATGATATCCAGCATGGCCGGCGTGTCGCCCAGAAAGATATCCTCCTGTTTTTCTAGCCGTTTCCGGGCGGAAAGCCGGCGCTTCAACATGCCAATTTCAAGTGTTTTTCCCAGATATGCAAGGAGGGCGGCATTATCGACCGGTTTGGTAAGGAAGTTATCCGCCCCGCGCTGCATGGCTTCTACGGCGAGCGGTATGTCTCCTGCGCCGGTAATGACGATGATCGGGGTGCAGGGATCGTGCTCCCGGATCGTATCGATGAAGTCGAGACCGCTGCCGTCGGGCAGGTTTATGTCGAGGACAATGGCGTCAAAGCGGTTGGCGTCGATAGCCTTGGCCGCCACGGCGAGGTCGGCCGCCTCCTCGACCTCATAGCCTTCTTTTGAAAAATAGCGGACAAAACCGAAACGGGTGGCGTCATGGTCTTCGATTAAAAGTACGTACGGTTTCATCCCCTCACCTCTGGCTAGTGTTCCGCACGGGATACTAACGGTATGCGTATCTCTGCCGTGCAACCTGGCGGCGGGTCATTGTTCCATAACCGCGCCGTTCCGCCCATATTTCCGATAAAGTGCCTGACCAGCGCCAGCCCAAGGCCGGTCCCGCCTTTCCGGTCGCTGTAGAAGGGGTCGAAGACCCGTGAGAGCCTCTCTTCGGGAATACCCTTGCCCGCATCGGTGACCCGGACGACGGCCATGCCGTCGGATGACACTAGACCGGCGCTGCCGGGCAGACTCAGCAGGATGCTGATTCCTGCCGGGCTGTGGTGGCCCGCATTCTCCAAGAGATTGAAGATGATCTGTTGAAGCTTCAGGCTATCCGCCAGCACCAGGGTTGTCGCAGCCTCGTGATCGGCTTCGAGCAGCCCCAGCCTGTTCTCCGCCATGCCTGATGACTGCCAGAGGGCCAGGGTATCCCGGCAGAGTTCATACAGGGACACAGGATGGAGGTTGGAGGCGGGGATCGTTTTGCCCAGCTCAAGGAGATCGTTCATGAGATGCGCCAGGCGTTTGACCTGGGCCCGTATATGCTGGATGTACGGCGCGTAGTCCGGATTGCTTTCAATCTCCGTTTCCTTGAACAGGGCCTCGGTGATGGTAAGAATGGCGTTCAGCGGATTTCTGACCTCATGGGCGACGCCTCCGGCAAGTTGTCCGACCGATTCCAGTTTCTTGGCATCGAACAGTTGCTGTTCAAGCCGCCCCCGTTCGGCGATCTCCTGTCGCAGTTTGTCATTGGTATCGGATAGTTCCCTGGTCCGCTCCGAAACCCGCTGCTCCAGACGGCTGTGGGCTTCCTGCAACGACTGCTCGGCCTCCTTGAGCTCGCGGTTGAATCTCCGCTCGATCTCACACTGTTCAAGGAGATAGATCTCCTTTCTCCTCGTCCACCACAGCGTAACCGCCAAGCCCAGCGCAACAACCAACATGATGCAGGCCCCCGCCACATACCAGACGCGCTTGATAACCGGCTCCATAACCTCGCGGGTATCGACCTTGGCAACCAGGGCCCACGGTGATCCGGGTATGCGTCGGCTCACGCTCAGCACGGAGACGCCCCGGTAGTCGACGCCGTCGCAAATCCCCTCGTATCCAAGGGCGGCGCGCGACGCGGGCATATCCTTTTGGGCAAGGGGCCGCCTGAATGAGAGGGCGGAGAAGTTCCGAAAGCGGAGCTCGTTCAGGAAGAGGACATCATTGCCGTCGCGCTCCACCAGCAATGTTTCGCCTGTTCTGCTCGCAGTGGGCCAGGATTGTATGAGGGGATACAGAAAATGATGCGGATCTATGTCGAGTACCAGCACGGCCAGGCAACTGGAATTATCGTTACCGGCATACATGATGGGCACGACGATGTCGATATCGACAGCCCCGCCGGGTTCGTCCCGGTGGAAATCGGAAAAGGCCACCTGCCGCCCTTGGGCCGCTTCCCGCACCATGGCTCGATAATGTCCTGTCAAGGGCTGGCCGTCATCGGAAACCGAGGTGATCAGAGCCCCGTTCGCCCTGAAGAGTGACACCTTGCCGTAGCCTGCGAAGTCGTGCTGATTCTTCATCCACCTGCGGATTTCCTCAAACGCGCGGGGCGTTTCTATGCCGCTGACATAATCATTGACCCGGTGGGAGATCATGGCGTTGGTATATATGGAGGTCGCTTCGTTCAGCCGTTCCTTGCGCCATTGCAGAATCTGGGCAGTCTTAAGATTCGCTATGGTGGCGAGTTCGTTGTGTTTTTCGTCAAACACGATCCGCTTCTGTTGACAATAGTAGCCGTAACAAACGCCGCCGACCAGGACAGCGATCGCGGCTACGGTAAGAACACACCGGCATAGCGCCGTCCAGAACGATTGTGCACACTTTGGTTGGGTCAAAATTTGCAAGCCTGTCATCTCCGGGCGAAAAAACTTATTTAAAAATTACCATTGTTTACCAATTTAGTCCATAACAAACATCTGCCGGCACACTTGAATCCGTTATTATTACAATCATTTAACCTAAATACCTATTTGGCCGGGCAGCCGTAGCCGTTATAAGAAATGGGGATAATCAGAAATACTCTGCCAAACCGACCTCAATCCTTTCAAAACCGGCTACCCGCTCCGGTGGCTGGCCCGCCTCCAAAGCAGTCCGATCCGTATCCGACAGTTCCAGTTCCAGGGTCAGCGGCCGTCGCTCCACATACAGGGCACGCCCGGTTTCCAGAACGATCTTTTCAAAGGGGTAACCGTAGCTTGGATTCTCCAGGAGAGCTGCCTCCCAGTAGCGTACACCCGTTGTTGAAAGGGTCCGCAGATAGCCGGGTTCCGTCACCACTTCGCCGGAAGCGCAGACGGCCAGGGCCGCACGACGCCGGGCAGCTGCCTGCTGAAAACGCCATTTGTAGGGGAATGAACAGTAGTTCACCGGCAGGGGAATGCCGTGTTCCAGCCCGAAACAAACCATCCGCAAGGCGCAGAGTTCCGATTCCAGCACCGTTACCTTCTCGCCGTGGAGAAAGACATAGCCCCGCTCCGTCAACGGGCCGAAGTTGTACGGCGTCAGGCGCATCTGGTGCAGGTTGAGGTGATTGACCCCTGCCTCGGCCATTTCAATCATCTTTCGTTTCAGCAACCCTTCGTCTTCCGGTACCGCCGGAATCTCCACCGTAACCGTCGGGATGCAGCCAACCGCCAGACGCAATTTTTTGAGATTATAGCGGACAGCACCCAGATCGAAGCGGATCTCGTCCAGTCCGGCATCCCGCAGGCTGTTGCAGAGACCCACAGTCAACAGGGTTCCGTTGGTATAGAGCCAGAGATGAACACCTTCACCGCAACGTTTGCGAACTGCGCTCAGGAAGGCCAAGGTCAGATTCGGCGTCAGCAATGGTTCACCGCCGCTGATGCTGACGCCACTGAACCCCAGGGCAGCCACATAGGCGGCATACTCCTCCGGACTCGTGAAAGCCAGGCCATTGGTAACCGGCGGCCCGTTATCGTCCTGTGCCGTGGGGCAGTAAAAACAGTGCCCGTTGCAGCGTCCATTGACGAACAGGCAAGACCAGTTACCTTCACCACAACGCCGGCAACCTGGAGAGAGGCCGCTGCAATCCACCTTGGTGCCTGCGTACCCAAAACAGGCGCGTTGATCCAGCCAATGCAACAGCTCTTTTCGCTCTGCAACAGCGGCAACAAGCTGTCCGGAACCTGCAAAGGTCAGCACATCGTACTGGCGACCGTACTCGCGGCGGTTGGACTCAATCTGCCGCAGTTGAATGCTTTTGTTGAGATATGGCTCGACATGGGAGGGCGGTGATGATGGCACGGGATAATCCCACGGGTGACGACGTTTTGCAGCAGATCTTAGGAGGCTAGCAATAATAAGTTGAACAAAATTGCGCTCAGATTTTGGTCAGATTTGGCTGTAGCGATTGAACAAAACCNNGGAAGATGAGATGCAAGATGTTCATGTTATTGTTGCTAGCCTCCTTAGATGCATCTGCCTGGATTGCTCGGATTGCGTGATCTAATAACTGTAGACCTATTATACCTCGCAGGATAGGAATGTTTTTATCATTACAACCACCGAGGGGATTGCCTGACCCAACGAAAAAACCGGTCCAAAAAATCCCCCCTTTGTCAAAGGGGGGATCGAATTTTTGCTAATCTTCCCCTTCGTCTCCTGCCATTAAGTCCAAATGATGCGAATCCACGTGTTTCCGATAGCTACTCAATACAGGCGCCAAAAGCAGGGCCGTTGCTCCAATTAATATCAACATGACGGTTATCATGGTCCACCTCCTTACCCGAGGGTGTACATCCTACTTCACAATTAAATTATAATCCTTCTGAAGAAATATAGCGCCATATAATGAAGCACTCATCAATATTGCACAACAGTAGCGTCTCACTTTGAAAACAAAAAAGCCCCGTATTTCCGGGGCTGCATGCACCTGTATCTGATAGAGGAGAACTTGTCACCTGTTACCAAAATACTGCAAAAAATACTTAGGGACTCGGAACTTAGAGACTTGCCAAATCACGATATCTCAGTTTAGCAGTCGCCAGCTCCTTCGACAGCTTTTCGGGCAGACTCGCCTTGAGTTCCTCTGTCGCCTTTTGAAAACCCTCACCAGCCTTGTTAGTAGAATTTTTAAAGCTATCCAAAGTCCCTCTTGGGGAACTCTTAATAGAATACAGATTCGCGTAAATATTGTTAAGCTCTGCAAGCTTCGCACTTGCCTGAGAGTATTTGGCAGGCGGATTCTGAAGCTTTTGCATAATCCTGTCAACTTCAGTTTTAACCTTTTCCGCCTTGACATCAGCATCCAAGTTAACACGTGGAGCGAAATTTACCCTTGAGGCCGCAGCCGCCTTCCAATCCTCCGAAATCTTTGCACAGGCTTTCAGGCTCTCCTCTTCCCCGACCTTTATAGCATAGAGCGCCTTCACGTAATTCCTCACAAACCCTTGCTCAGCCTTGTATTGACGGTAATAAAACAAACCTCCGGCAGCAACAACAACGACGACCACCAAACTGACCAACGCCTTCCTCGGGCCGCTTGATAACACAGGCGGCTTCCAAGCCGCGACGTCAACAGCGCTACCCGGTGCATATACACCTTGCTTCTCCTTTGAAGAGCCCGGCCAGAGAGAAGCCCCAAAACCAGCAAATGCTTGCCTAAACTTGGCACTCTGCCTGCTTTTGGCTTTACGACGGGCTTCCTCATGATTCACCACGACAAAATAATCCGGAAACAGGAGACCACAAGAACGGCAAACTATGTGGTGATCCAACGGATGCCCGCACTTAACGCAAAACAACTCCCTGGACAACTGGCCGGCTCTTTTTGCACAGGAATCCCGAATAATTTCAATGCTGGTTTTGCAGGAAGAACACTTTGTCGTGAGCCCGTCATCTGAAATCTGATAAAAACCAACTTCATTCGTTGCCGCACACTTAAGACATGTAAAAGGCAGAACCTCTTGTATCGGGGCCTCAGCCAAACTCAGCTCAGCGCCTCCCTGATCCGGCTTTTCAGCAGGTTCAGACAATTCATCAAAAGAGAAATCGTCCGAATCGTCCTGATCCGGTTTTTCGGCAGGCCAAGACAAATCGCCAAAATCAAAATCGTCTATGCCGTCTTTATCAGACTTTTCGACAGGTTTGGTAATTGAGTCGAAAATGAAATCGTCTTTTTTGTTATCAGTTGTCATAAATTGAATGTCTGTTGTCCATTTTTAGGGTGCGTCGGGATTTCTCAAACCTATAAAAATGCCGTTATTATGCCGTGCGATATCATTGCCACTGCCGGGATCGTTATAACCCTGCCCACTAACACCGTCCCATCCCGTTGAATACAAATCATAATCCGTGTTGAGAGAATTGCCTAAAAAATCCTCACGCGGAGCAGCGCCGGCGGCGGCAAGATTCTGATATATAAACGCTCTACCCCAAGGATCAAGCTGTGTGGAGGCAACTCCAATGATGGATAAATTATTACCGGGAGGCGGGCTGCCATTGTCCAAAGTATATGCGGTCACTGCTTTGTCAATTGTTCTAAGATCGGCAACGCATCGACCATTTCTTACTGATTTTAAATAACCGGTATAAGCCGGCAAGGCCATAGTTGCCAGCGCAGCAACAACGCCCATAACGGTGATCAGCTCAACAAGTGAGAATCCGCGACGATCTGGACGAAGAACCGTACGCCCCTGAGCATCCACACGGCTTACTCCACAGGCATATTTGATTTTGACACGCTCAAAAACAATCATTTCGTCTTCTTTGGAAACATCATTAATATACACGCATTTACTACAAATGTCAGCCTAATGTCCAGAAAAATAAAACAAAAACTTGGCATAAACTGCTGACAGTGACATTTTGTGTCACGCGAAAATACTGTTACATCAGCAATATTGCTGGGAATTTGTACAAGAGACCGAAAATATAATCTTCATAAATGCAGCCCAATTTTTTGATAAGCACAATGTGGACCAAATTTCAAAATGTAAAACATGAAAGTGCCCGTATAGCGAAGAACCGGATTCGGGTTAAACAAAAAGCGGAACCGGTAAGCAGACATGAACCTCTGAATTGGCCACTTCACCACATGTCAAGCAGGCAACGTTAGGAGTTCTGCTCAGTTTTTCAATCTCGTGGAACTTCCCCTTGCATTTTAACATGCATACGTGGCCTTGGTGCTTCTCTTCACAATCGCATATTTTATCTTCTCCCATGGCAGCCCTCCTGGGCAAGGAAGATACTATTCTTGAATTATACTACTCTTTCGAAAAAAAACTTTTTCCCATACATATTCTGCGTCGTTAGGGTTCTGTTTTCAATCGACCTGAAATTTTCGCTTTACGAATCAACTGAGATTGGTACACTTCTCTAATATCTGTATCCGGTTTTCAGTGATAAATCCTCGTGTTTTGGAGAAACAAGGTGCCGCTGCAGGCCGGGCAGGTCATAGCCGTAGATCCGAAATTTGTCCTCCCGGGCTTGGGGGCGATAGGGATTGAAAACAACTTTGCGGTGGGAATTGACGGCGGAGTGCGGATAACGAAGCTGAGCGATGATATTGTGTTCCTGTGAGAACTGGCGTTGCCCATTTACAGGCCGCATGGTTCAATCGGTGCTCACTATTGATGACCGTCTCGGTCTTCGGTAGTTTTGATATGTCTTAACAGGAACTAAAGCTTAAGTAAGATTTCTGTCGTGGCATTGTCACAGATGAACCGAAGCATCGAGACCAGGGGGAAGAAGAAACGTAGGCCTCTGATTAGCGACCTTCGGGGGTCGGGCGCTATAGAAATATTGCTGTTAACGACTTTGACTTAAATAAGATGAATTTATAATGTTATAAATTTCAGATAAATTACCAATATTTATAAAATCTATTTTATCATCTATATTGTTTAATATCTCATTACTATCTAACAGCTTAATATCATCACATATACATGTAGTAATTATATCTGACAAACTAATGACAGCAATCAAATGATCAAGAGAACCAGTTTTCCAATTGGTATAACCTAGTCTTTCTAATATATCTGAGAAAATATCGGGCAATCTGAAATGCTTTAATACCCTTACACCCTGATGATAATTCAGGTCATCAAGTATATGTAAGATTGTATTATTATTAGGTTGAATGACACCTGACTTACTCAATCCGTCAATTGCCTTTAATAAGTATAGTTTGCCAATGTCGTGTAACAAACCAGCTAGGTATGCTTCATCTGAATCTAATTCGTTTAACTTATTAACTTTATTAATCTCTACAGCTAAACAAGCGCTTGCTTTAGCTACTGAAAGACTATGATACCAAAGGTCCTTCATATGCGAATTTATAAATGGATTATCAGATCTGATATTTGCCAAGCTTGCAGAAAAAGCCAGGTTTACAATCTGTTTTGAACCAAGTCGGACTATAGCATTCTTAATTGTTGTAATTGGTGACGTTCCTGCATAATAGGGACTGTTAGCGTATTTAATCATTTCTGACGCTAAAGCTGTGTCTTCATTTACTAATTTAATCACATCATCAATGTTATAGGTTTTTTCATTCACCATATGCTGTAGCTTTAATGCAACAACGTGAAAAATAGGTATGACAATAGGTTGTGAAGCTATTATGTCTTTAGTAATTTGAGGAATCATTAAATTAATTTACCTTTATTATTGAGTCATCAGCTCAAAGAGCGCCTTGTCTATACGGTGTCTCTCAATCTCTGGCAGGGCCATAATGCCCTCATATTATGAATTCTGTCCGTTATATCACTCCTGCATTGGCAGTCAATAACAATCCATCATCCAAAGGGTACCTCTGCGCCTCACAATTGATAAAATGAAATTTGGTTGGAATTATGAGGAGTCATGCGGAGTGAAAAAAGGAAAAGACCCTTGACATATCAAGAGTCTTTCGGAGTGAACCGGAGCTATCCGGAGTATGTTCTGGAGGCGGCGCCCGGATTTGAACCGGGGATAAAGGTTTTGCAGANNCCTTACCACTTGGCTACGCCGCCATCAAATTATGTGGATGTTCCTTATATAAAATTCGCCCTACCCTGTCAATCCCTATTTGAACTTGATCGCCACCCCGGTGGCGCGAAACTCGGTAGACGGCAGCAGGCCCGTTGTGGTGTTGGCCCCGTTGACCTCCGGGAAGATAACGGCATCCGCCCCCATCTTGGCCGCCTCCCTGCGCAGGGCCGCAGTCCCCCAGTCATAGATGTCGGTCTTGATCAGGGCGTCGGTGGTAAACACCTCGCGGGTGATCTGAATCCTGCCGAGCCTGATATAGGGACGCACGAGCTCGTCCTGGGTCAGGATCGGGGGAAGGCCTGAAGAGTTGTCGCGGGTGTTGGAATCCACGCCGGCGCAGCCGGCCAAAAGCAGCATCATAACCAGCGCCTGCAACCCGAACCGCCTGAGGTGCCCCATGATCGATATCATACTGTTTGCCCCCGTTTTGCAGTTTTTCCCTCTGGACAGAGCGTAGGCTCTATGCTAATGTTTGTCACTTTTTATGGCAACAAAAAAAGCCACACCACATTTTTTCGAAGGAGCGGGAAGGATGTCAGGTCATAATAAATGGAGCACCATCAAGCATAAAAAAGGTGCGGCAGACGCCAAAAGGGGCAAGACCTTCACCAAGCTGATCAAGGAGATATCCGTTGCCGCCAAACTGGGAGGCGGTGATCCCAACGGAAACCCGCGCCTGCGGACCGCCGTGGACAAGGCCAAGGCTGAGAACATGCCCAAGGACAACATCGACCGGGCCATCAAGAAGGGCACCGGCGGGATGGAAGGGGTCACCTACGAAGAGATCGTCTACGAGGGGTACGGCCCCGGCGGAGCGGCGGTGCTGGTGGAGGTGCTGACCGACAACCGCAACCGCTCCGTCTCCGACATACGCAGCATCTTTACCAAAAACAACGGCAATATGGGCGAGGCGGGCTGCGTATCCTGGATGTTCAGCAAAAAGGGGCTGATCGTCTATGACAAATCGATTGATTTCGATCAACTTTTCGAGGCCGCCATCGAGGCGGGAGCCGACGACGTGACCGAGCAGGACGAGCAGATCGAGGTCACGACCGAGCCGGCTTCCTTCATCGAGGTGCGCGAGGCTCTGGAGGCCAAGGGCTTCAAGCGGGCCAATGCCGAGATCACCATGATCCCCCAGACCCAGGTGGTGTTGGAGGGAAAACAGGCAGAAAGCATGCTCAGGCTGTTGGACAAGTTGGAAGACAACGACGACGTGCAGAACGTCTACGCCAACTTCGACATCTCGGCGGAAGAGATGGAAAAGATGATGTAGGCCGGAACCCGTCGCGTGGGTTTCGGCCCCCTTTGTTTTCTGGAGGCCCGGATGGAAAAGGCAACCTTTGCAGCAGGCTGTTTCTGGGGCGTGGAAGACGCCTTCATGAATGTTCCCGGTATTTTTGCAACCAGGGTCGGCTATACGGGCGGCCGGACCGAAAACCCCACCTATGGCGATGTGTGCAGCCATACCACCGGCCATGCCGAGGCGGTGGAGATCACCTTCGATCCCGGACAAATCTCCTACGAACGGCTCCTGGACCTGTTCTGGGAGTGCCACGATCCGACACAGCTCAACAGACAGGGGCCGGATCTGGGCGACCAGTACCGTTCGGCCATCTACTACCATTCGGCAGAGCAGAGGCACGAAGCCTTGGCGGCCCGGGAGCGACTGGACCGTTCGGGCAGGCTGCGCCACAGGATAGTGACCGAGATCGTTCCCGCAGCCACCTTCTGGGAGGCGGAGGCGTATCACCAGAAATACCACAAAAGACAGGGCGGAGGGTGCGGCTTTTGACGCCAAACTGGGGTCACCGGCGGCGGCACAGGGCACCCGCGAGCAGAACTTAAAATATCTCCGTCAAAGCGACCCCATGGACTCTACCAGCATCTACAGCACACGCGTCGTCAAGTCATTCGACGAGGACCAGGCGGAAATATTCGCCGCCCTCAAAAGCGCCCTGGCCGGCAAAAAACTCCCCCCGCTCAAGCTGATAAACTATTTCAAAGGGCTGCCGCTGATGTACTCCGCCACGGTGGCGGCCATAGAGCAGGGCATCCTCGACCTGGATGTCCAACCCCAGCAGGCGGTGGCCATGGCCACCGACCACTATACCCTGATCCGCTGCAAGCTGTTTCCGCACGACATCGTCGCCCACGTCCATTACGTCAACGTGCTCAGGCATGCAGCATCCCTCAGCAAGCTGCACTTCGTGGAGATCATGGCGGAACGGAGAAGCTCCGTCAGACTGGAACTGGCACAACCTACCCAGGTTGCCTTTTCGTTTCAGGGACAGGACATGCCCGGCATGTTGTCCGACATTTCAACCAGTGGGGCCGCCATCAGCATTGACGAATATCTCGACATGCCGCCCGGCAGCGAGACCGTCCTGCGCTTCATGCTGCCCGATCTGGCCCAAAACAAGCTCTTCCCCCTCATGGTCGAAGCCAGGCTGGTAGACATCGAGGGGCGCGCCTCCCCATACTGCTGCTGCTTTGCCATCAATCCCGAAAAAGCCGTGGAGCAACAGTTGTCGCGCTATATTTTCCAGCGCCAGATCGAGATCATCCGCGACCTGAGGGATGCCGCCGTCTGACCGTCCCGCTATTTGGAATCGAATCAGGGGATCAGCACGATCTTGCCCAGGGTGCTGGCCTCCATGACGGCATGATGGGCCGCTGCCGCCTCGGCCAGGGGAAGCTCCCTGCTCACCACAGGCCGCAGTGTGCCGTTTTCCAGCCCGGCCGCGAATGCGGCGTGCATGGAGGCCAAATCCTGCGGCGTGGCGTTGAACATCGTGACGCCGAGGATCGAGGCCTCGCGCCCCATGGTCTCGCGCGGGTCTATCTCGATCTTGCCGCGGCTGCCGATCACCGCCACGCGGCCCTTCTTGGCCAGCACCGTCAGGTCCTTGGCCAGGTTTACGTTGGCCAGCATCTCCAGGATCAGATCCACCCCTTTGCCGCAGGTCAACTCGGTCAATTGGTCCAGATAGCCCGGCTGGCGATGATCCAGCACGTGGTGTGCCCCCTGGGCCTGAACCAGCGCCCTCCCCTGTTCGGAACCGGCCGAGCCGATCACCCGCAACCCGGCCGCCCTGGCCAGTTGCACCGCGCCGAGCCCCACCCCGCCGCTGGCGCCATGCACCAGCACCGTTTCCCCCGGCTTGGCACGGGCCCGCTGGAACAGGGCTCGAAAGGCCGCGCCGTAGGGGACCCCGATGGCGGCCCCCTGGCCGAAGCTGACGCCATCGGGGAGGGGATGGGTCTGAAATTCGCTGCAGAGCACCTGTTCCGCATAGGTGCCGGACACGGACCAGGCCACGTACACCCGTTGGCCCACCCGGCGGTGCTTCACGTCCGGCCCCACCGCGGCGATCACCCCGGCGGCGTCGGTGCCGGGGGTATAGGGGAGTTCCAGGCCGGGGCGGTACAGGCCGGAGCGGATATAGGTATCCACCGGATTGACCCCGGCAGCCTTGACCGTCACCAGCACCTGGCCCGGTCCCGGTTCCGGATCGGCCACCTCTTCCAGCACCATGACCTCGGGAGGCCCAAATTTACCGACTCGTATCGCTTTCATCCCCGGTTCACTCCTTTCCCTCACATATTGGTTGAATGAATAGTTTAACCCTAATTCCACGCCATGCAACCGATGGACAAAACATAGAAAATTATCGCAAATTGCGCAAAAATGGCATATCATCCCGCCCAGATCACACTACTTTCAAACCACGACGGGACATAGCATGACGGCTTCCAAAAAACAGATTTTGGCGATTCTCAAGGAGTCTGGGGGCTCAGTCCATTTCTCGACCCTTGTGCGCGAATCCGGCGGCCGCCACCTCAAACGCGAGTTGAAAAACCTGCTGGAGGATATGGCGGATAACGGCGAGGTGGCCCGGTTGAAGGGCAACAGTTATGTGCTTCCGGGCGAGGTAAAGACGGTGCGCGGGCGGATTTCGGTCCATCGGGACGGCTACGGCTTCGTGGCGCCCGAAGGAGGCGGCGAGGACATCTTCGTCCCGGCCAAGTTCATGAGGGGCGCCCTGCACGGCGACCTGGTGGAGGCCACAGCCGGCCAGAGCCGCATGGGGGGCAACAAGCTGGACGGGCGGATCGTGGCAGTGGTCGATCGGGCCACGACCCGCGTCGTGGGCCGTTACGAGGAGAGCCGGCGCGGCGCGTTGGTCATCTCCGACGACCAGCGTCTCAACCTTGCGGTCGTCATCCCCCCCAGGGGGCGCGGCAGGGCCGAGGACGGCCAGCAGGTGGTGGCCGAGCTGACCAGCTATCCTGTCGGCGGACGGCCGGCCGAGGGGCGTGTCGTGGAGGTGCTGGGGTGGCCCGACGACCCGGAGGTGGAGGTCCAATCGGTCATCCGCCGTTTCGACCTGCCCCATGTGTTTGGCCCGGACGTGCTGGCCGAGGCCGAGACCATGCCCGAAACCGTAGCCCATGAGGAGTTGAAGGGGCGCGTTGACCTGCGTGCCATGACGACCGTCACCATCGACGGCGAGACGGCCCGGGATTTCGACGACGCCGTTTCCCTGCGCCGCGAGGGGGCCAATTTCCGGCTCTGGGTCTCCATCGCCGACGTATCCTCCTATGTCAGGCCGGGGCGCCCCCTGGACCGGGAGGCGTATCTGCGCGGCACCTCGGTCTACTTCCCGGACCGCTGCATCCCCATGCTGCCCGAACGGCTCTCCAATGGCATCTGCTCCCTCAACCCCCAGGTGGAGCGCCTGACCATGACGGCCGAGATGCTCTTCGACAACACCGGCGCCATGGTGGAAAGCGCCTTCTACCCCAGCGTCATCAAGAGTACCGCCCGCCTGACCTACACCATCGTCAGGCAGATCATCGTGGACAACGACCGGGAGGTGGCCGACAAGTACCGTCCCCTGACCCCCATGCTAGGGGAGATGAAGGAGCTGGCCCTGATCCTGATGGGGATGCGCAGGAAACGGGGCAGCATCGACTTCGACCTGCCCGAGCCGGAGATCATCATCGGCCTGACCGGCCGGACCGAGGGGATCATCCGGGCCGAACGCAACCTGGCCCACCAACTGATCGAGGAGTTCATGCTGGCCGCCAACGAGGCGGTGGCACGCTTTGTCACCTCCCGCGCCATCCCGTTCCTCTACCGCATCCACGAAAACCCCGACCCGGCCAAGCTCCACGACTTCCAGGAATTCATCTACGGGTTCGGCTACGAGTTCGCCCTGGCCGAAGACCGGGTCAACCCTGCCGAGTTGCAGCGACTGCTGGCCCAGGCAGAGGGGCGGCCTGAGGAGCGCATGCTCAACTACGCCCTCCTGCGCTGCATGAAACAGGCCCGCTACGCAGCGGAGAACCTTGGGCATTTCGGCCTGGCCTCCGCCTGTTACTGCCACTTCACCTCCCCGATCCGACGCTACCCCGACCTGGTGGTGCACCGCATCCTCAAGGCAACCCTGGCCCTGGGTGAGAACAAGGGGGACAAGCGCGGCGAGAAGCAGTTGGCCATAGCGACCGAACGCCTGGGAGAGGTGGCCGAGCATACCAGCAAGAGGGAGCGGGTGGCCATGGAGGCCGAGCGGGACGTGGTGGAGATGAAGAAGGTCCAGTACATGCAGCAGCACCTGGGGGAGGAGTTCGACGGCTACATCACCGGGGTGACCGGTTTCGGCTTCTTCGTGGAACTGGATGAGCTGTTCGTGGAGGGCCTGGTACACATCTCCACCTTAAACGATGACCTGTACAGCTACCAGGAAAAGCAGCACTCCCTGGTGGGCAGCCGGCTGCGGCGCGTCTTCCGCATTGGCGACAAGGCGCGGGTCACGGTGGCTGCGGTCTCCCCGGCCACCCGGCGCATCGAGTTCACCCTGGCGGCCCACATGCCGTCCCCCCCGCCGACCCGCGCAGCCGTCCCGGCGAGCGCCGGCGAAGAATACCCCCGCATCCCGGTGCGGGGCAAGAAGGTGTCCGGTTTTGAACGACGTTCCAGCGGCAAGGAGACGGACGAAAAGGGAAACGGCCCCCGGAAGGGACCTCCCGGCGGCATGAAACGGCGTTGACAGGGATGTCATGGCGAAACCGGTTGCATGGCGCCGGGTCGCTGTGATAGGAAATGACCCGGCTAATAACAAATGATTTCAGTGATAGGAACCGGGAACAGAGCATGAGCGAAGAAAAGGTTGCCCCATTCATCGAGCACCTGGTGGAGCTGCGCAGGCGGTTGATTATCATCATTGTTGCCGTGGTCATCGGCATGGGCGTTGCCTGGAACTTCTCAAACGCCGTCCTCACGTTCGTGGAAAAACCCCTGACCGGCAAGACCTACCTGACCGAGATCAAGAAGAGGGTTTACGCCCAGGTCAAGGAACGGGCCCCGGCCCTGTACGGCCATTACAAGCTGGAGCAGGAGGTCGCTGCCCCCGAGAAAAAGCACGTCCTCAACTACAGCGCCCCCCTGGAGCCGTTCTTCATCCAGTGCAAGATCTCAATGCTTCTCGGGTTCATCCTGGTGCTGCCGGTGGTCTTCCTGCAGTTGTGGATGTTCATAGCGCCCGGTCTCACCCGCAAGGAGCGCCGCCTGGTGATCCCCTTCATCACCGCCTCCACGTTTACCTTCTGCGTCGGAGCAATGTTCTTCCTGATCGTGATCTGGCCGGTCATCATCAACTTCTCACTCTCCTACGAGGCCGAAGGGTTGCAGAGCTGGTTCAACATCAGCGCCTATATCAACTTCTGCCTGCGGCTGATCCTGATCTTCGGCCTGATCTTCGAACTCCCCATCCTGTCACTGATCCTGGCGCGCTTCGGTATCGTCAATTACCGGATCCTGGCCACCAAACGCAAATACGCCCTGCTGGCCAGCGCCATCGTGGCCTCCTTCCATGCCGACCTGATCACCATGTTCGTCATCATGGTCCCCATGTACCTGATGTACGAGCTCAGCATCTGGGTGGCATTGATCTTCGGCAAGAAAAAGGTTGCCGCAGCGGCCGAACCGGAGGGTGAAACGGTCTAGAGCGGCCGGCGGACAAAGGAGGTTTCCCATGACGAAGACGATCGGAATCCTGACCGGCGGCGGCGACTGTCCGGGGCTGAACGCCGTTATCCGCGGCGTGGTCAAGAGCGCCATCATCCGCCACGGATGGCAGGTGATCGGCATCGAGGACGGTTTCGACGGCCTCTTGAGCCTCGCCAAATGTAAGCCCCTCACCCTGGAGAGTGTGCGTGGCATCCTCCCCCGCGGGGGCACCATACTGGGCACCAGCAACCGCGGCAACCCCTTCTCCTATCCGGTCGAGCAGGAAGGCGCCATCGTACATCTCGATCTCTCCGGCAAGGTAGTCGAAAACATCAGGTCGCTCGGGATCGAGGCCCTTGTGGCTGTCGGCGGCGAGGGATCGCTCAAGATAGCCCTGGAACTCTCCAAAAAAGGGGTGCCGGTGGTGGGCGTGCCCAAGACCATCGACAACG
>PLYK01000127.1 GCA_003151775.1 Geobacter sp.
ATAGAGGTCTTCCCGGAAGGCGCCGCCTTTGACCGCCTCTTTCAGGTCGGAATTGGTGGCCGACAACAGCCGCACATCCACCCTGGTGGGGGTGGTCTCCCCCAGGCGGTTGAACTCCTTTTCCTGTAAAAAGCGCAGCAGCGTCTTCTGCACGTTCATCGGCAGGTTGCCGACCTCGTCCAGAAAGAGCGTGCCGCNNAGGAAGAGCGTGCCGCCGTCGGCCGCCTCAAGGAGACCGTGACGGTTCTCCTTGGCTCCGGTGAATGCTCCCTTCTTGTAGCCGAACAGTTCGCTCTCCAACAGGGTTTCGGGCAGGGCGCCGCAATTGATGGCGATGAACTTGCGCTCCCGTCGCGGCGAGTTGTAGTGGATGGCCTGGGCGATCAACTCCTTGCCGGTGCCGGATTCGCCGGTAATCAGCACCGAGGTGTCGCGCACGGCCACCTTCTCGACCCGCTCCAGCACGCCCTTCAACCCGCCCGAGGCGCCGATGATGTTGTCGAAGCAGAATTTGCCCTCCAGTTCGGCGCGCAGCTTGCGGTTTTCTTCAAGCAGTCGCGACTGTTGCAATGCGTTCTTGACCCGGTAGAGCAGCTCTTCCGGCTCGAACGGCTTGGTCAGCATGTCGTAGGCGCCCTTGCGCAGGGCCTGGATCGACATGTCCACCGTGGCGTAGGCGGTGATCATGATTACCGGGATATCCTTTTCCTTTTCCTTGGCTTTCTGGAGCACCTCAAGTCCGCTCATACCCGGCATCTTGATGTCGGTGATGAGCAGGTCCCAGGCCCCCGGACGGAATTCTTCAATCGCCTTGAGCGGCGAGGTGTAGGCGCGGGCCAGGTAGCCGTTGTCCAGCAGAACCTGTTCCATCATACGGCACAGGCCTTCTTCGTTGTCGATCAGGAGGATGCGTTTTTTGTCGGACATTTTTACATCATTCCTTTTTATACCGGATGCCGGAATTGAATCTGATCTTTCAATTCATACCGCTAGACGGGTAGCGTGACGGTGACCGTGGTACCCGTGTCCGGATCGCTTGCGATGCGGATCTCGCCGTGGTGCTGCTCGATGATCTGGCGAGTGATGGCCAGCCCCAGGCCGGTGCCGCGCTCCTTGGTGGTATAGAACGGCTCGAAGATCTTCTCCAGGTTTTCGGCCGGGATGCCGCAGCCGCTATCGCTGAATACCATACGGATATGCCCGGGGTCAACCGCTTCGGACCGGATCGTTAGGGTGCCGCCGTCCGGCATGGCGCCGCCTGCGTTCAGGATCAGGTTGATGGCAACCTGGCGCATCTGGTCGCCGTCCAGGTGGACCTTGGGCAGATCGGGAGCAAATTCGGTCCGGATGGTTACGCCGAGCATATCGGTGTGGTTGGCGGCGAAATCCGCGATCTGCGCCAGGAGTTCGTTCAGGTCAACCTGCTCCAGGCTCGGCCGGGGCGTTCGGGCATAGGAAAGCAGGTCCTGGACGATCTTCTTGCAGCGCTTGCTTTCGCGTTTGATCTCGTGGATGTACTTGTAGTTCGGGTCGTCCTCGGCCATCTTCCCTTCCAGGTAGCCGGCGTAGCCAAGGATCACGCCCAGGGGGTTGTTGATCTCATGGGCCACTCCAGATGATAGGATGCCAAGGGAGGCCATCTTGCCGTGCTGGGCAAGGCTGGCCTCCATTTCTCTGTTGCGGCGTATTATGTCTGTCATGTGGTTGAATACCCCGGCCATCTCGGCCAGTTCGTCTTGCCCTTCAACCACCATCTTTTCCTCGAGTTTGCCCTGTTTGACGCGCCGAATAACGTCGATCATATGGGTGATGGGCCTGGTGATGAAGGTGGAGACGCGGAAGACCAGGGCCACGGCGAACATACCCACCAGCAGGGTGAGGAGAATCATGCTGATCAGGATGCGGTCCTTGATCTTGTTGGCCTCAAGGTAGAATTCATCCTCGTAGGACCCGACCGCCACGATCCAGTCCCATGGTTTGAAGTACTCGTAACGTACGATCTTCATGCGCGGTTCGTTGTCTTTGGAATTCTTCCAGGGGTAGCGGATCCAGCCGTTCTTTTTCCCGCACATCTCGCGTATGAAGGGGAAGCCGCTGGAATCGCGGGCGTCGAAATAATTCCTCCCCTCCAAGTCGGGATGGATGGTGAAGGTCCCCTTGCTGTCCATGCAGAAGATATAGCCGGTGGTGCCCACCTTCTTGGTCTTGATCTTTTCCTTCACTTCGGCAAAGGATTTACGCTCAAAGGCCGTTTCGTCGTAGGTTTCATCCAGATAACCGCCGGAGGCGATGATCCAGTCCCATTCCCGGAAGTAACGGTAGGCAACGATCTTCTTGCGGGGATATTTATCGCCCAAGGCGGCATTTCGCCAGGGGTAGATGATGAAGAGCACTTGCCCCGGTTTCGATCGTTTGGCGGTTTCGCACATCTCGCGGATGAAGTAGCGCCCGTTTTCATCCTTTTCATTGTAGATATTCTCGCCTTCGCGGGCGATGTGTGCTTTCAGGTCGCCACGGGTGGTCATGGCATAGATGTAGCCGGTCTCGCCCACGTTGACCTTTTTCAGCGCATCGCGAGCTTCCCGCTCGGCGGCGGCCAGGCTCAACCGGCCCTGCCTATACTGCTTGTGTTCGGATTCGACCAGATTATAGGAGAGATTGGTGAGGGTAGCCAGTTCTCTGTTGAAGTTTTTGATCTTGTCCTGTTTGTAGACCTGGAACTGCTGGTAATGGGAATTGAGCAGATCAATGGTAAAGGCGGTGATGTGCTGCAGGTCGTCCTTGCTGGTCTGGGTAACCCCCAGGTAGGCCTGGTGGTTGGCGATATAGCCGATAACCCCGGCAACGATGAAGATCGGGCAGATCACCAGCGGCAGCACCAGTGCCAACAGTTTCCAGCGCAGCCGGAGTTTGCTGAGAAATTCCGTCATTATGCCCTCAAAAATATATACATATCCGTCTTCATGATATACTTGAATGCCGCCGGTAAATCAAGCGGCGATGCTTGAGATACCATTTAGCCTATTCGTACTGCTTGTGTAAATTAATCCGACAAGGATTATTGATAACTTTACAGGTTTGCAGAAAAGAGGAAGGGTCACCAGGGGACGGCCCAGGAGTTGCTCCGCCCATTTCCAGCTTGCTGCCGGTTTGGGAATCTGCGAGAAATTCATCCGAAAAAGTCTTGTAGCTGAATTTATCAAAGGAAAACGAAGGCCTCGAATTCACGGCTGCAATGTGCTGTCTATCCGAGGTTTTTTCCTAAAACCCGTAACGGGCCGTCCGGGCTTTCCGTTCTCATTAAGGATCAATTCTTGCATAAATTGCTGGTGTTTCAACTATTCCTCTGCTGCCTTTGGGAACAATTATGAATGAGAGCTTATTTCAGACGGTTTTTGAGCAGGCATCGGAGGGGATTGTCCTGATCGATGGCGCCGGCAGGTACCTGCTGGAGGCCAATAAGGCCTTCGCAGAACTGGTCGGTTATCCCGAAGAGTTGATCTTTTCCATGACGTTCAATGATTTTATCGATCTTTCTTCGGTGGGAATCGAGAGGCTCTATGATCAGGTGCTTACCAGGAAAGAACAGTACATAGGCGAGGTGAAATGCCGGCGGTCCGATAGTTCCCTGATCGACGTGGAACTGAGACTTAATCTTCTTCATTTCGGGGGAAAAGAGCTTTTCTGCGCCTTTATCCGCGACGTCACCATGTACCGGCACGTGGAAAAAGGTCTCCTGGAAACCGGCGGCAGGTTCCGGCAGGCGGTCTTTTCCGCACCGCTCCCCATCATGATCCATGCCGAGGATGGCACCGTGGTAATGATCAACAGCGAATGGACGAGGCGAACCGGCTATTCCTTCAAAGACATCCCCATGATCGATGACTGGGTGAAAAAGGCCTTTGGCGCCGAGTGTGCTTCAGTGTTCGAAAAATTCGGTTTCCTGTATAAGACCGCGACCCCTTGCACGTATGACGATCTGCCGGTGACCACCAAAAGCGGCGAGAAGCTCGTATGGAACTTCTGCTCGGCCCCGGCAGGCTCGCTTGCCGATGAGCGTCCCCTGTTCATCACCATGGCCATGGACGTTAGCGCTAATAAGCATGTCGAAGACGATCTCAAGGCGTCGCTTCATGAAAAAGAGACGATGCTGCGGGAGGTCCACCACCGGGCAAGGAACAATATGCAGGTCATAATGAGCCTGCTCAACCTGCAGTCGAGGTATCTAAGCAATCCCGAAACCCAGGAATTTTTCAAGGAGAGCCAGGAAAGGGTCAGGGCCATGGTGCTTATCCATGAAATGCTGTGCAACTCCAGCAACGAGGCCCAGATCGATTTCAACGAATATGGCCGGAGCCTGGTGGGTGGCATCATAAGCGCCTACAGCCCCAACCAGAGCAATCTTCAGGTGGAAATGCGCATCAGCAGGATGATTGTCAGCCTCGAAACAGCCGTGCCGTGCGGCCTTATTATCCACGAACTGGTTTCCAACAGCCTGAAGCACGGATTCCCGGACGGCCGGAGCGGGACGATCACCATCGATTTCGACCGCGACGAGGCGGGCTTGTACACACTTGTGGTAGGTGACAACGGTATCGGCCTTCCCAAAGGGCTCGACAGGGAGAAGCCGGGTACGCTCGGCCTCAGCCTGATCAACACGTTGACGAAACAACTCCAGGGGGCCGTTGAATTCATCGGCGCCTCAGGAACGGTGTGTAAAGTTTCTTTCAGAGGATAGGTTCCGAGGGATACCAGAATGTCCGGTAAGGTGAAAATTCTGATCGTTGAGGGTGAGGCCGTTGTCGCGGAAGACCTCAAGCAGACATTGATCGGGATGGGATATGACGTTCCTGCCGTAGTCTGTTCCGGGGAGCTTGTCCTCGATACGACGGAAGAGGTACAGCCGGATCTCATCCTGATGGATATTTCACTCGGAAGAGGCGACGACGGTATCAAGGTCGCCGAAAGGCTCCGCGCCCGTTTTGACATCCCGGTGATCTATCTCTCCTTTCATGCCGATGACGATACGTTCCAACGTTCGCTCCTGACCGGTCCCTTCGCCTTTCTTTTGAAACCGTTTGACTCCCTGCGCCTTCGCCAGACCATTGAAATAGCACTCGCCAAGCACGGAATCGAAAAACGGTTGAAAGAGAGCGGCGAACACTACCGCTCAATTTTCGATGTAAGCGGCAGCGCAATGATGATCGTCGACGAAGACGGCGCCATTGCCAAGGTCAACGAAGAATTCGAACACCTGTCCGGCTTCACGAAGTGGGAGGTCGAATGCCGGAAAGAGTGGTCCGACTTCTTTGTGATGGAGCAATTCACAGCCAAAGAGATACAGCAATGCTTGAAAGGAACAGCCGGCGGAGCGGCTTCGTTGGATAAGATATCCTTGTTTATCTGCAAAAACCAATGCACGAGGTATGTCTGCACCAAGATAAATAAAGTACCCGGCACCGAGCGGTGCGTTGTGTCGATGATCGACATAACCGAGATCAAACGGGCCGAAGAGGAAATTCGCACCCTCAATGCCGAATTGATCAAGGTGAACACGCTTCTTAAACAGGAGGTTGCCGAACGCAGAAATTCGGAAAAGAAACTCAAGCATCAGGCGAATCACGATTCCCTGACCGGCCTCCCCAACCGGGAGTTGCTCTTTGACCGCCTGAAGCAGGCCCTGGCCTTCGAAGACCGGCATAACAACCTGCTGGCCCTGATGATCCTCGACCTGGACAACTTTAAGACGATCAACGACACGCTCGGCCACGTTGTCGGGGATGTCCTTCTGAAGGATGTTGCCAAACGCCTCCAGCAGTGCATGCGGCAGTATGATACGGTCGCCAGATTCGGCGGCGACGAATTCGTCATCGTTGTCAACGAGATGCCGGACATCCACGATATCGTCAAATTTGCCGAAAAGGTGCTGGAGTTATTTCAGCGGCCCTTCTATATCCTTGACCAGCCAACCTACGTAACGGCCAGCATAGGAATTTCCATCTATCCGCTCCAGAGCACCACGGTCGAGGGATTGTTGAAGACGGCCGACATTGCCATGTACCAGGCCAAGGGGGAAGGGAAGAACTCGTTCCAGTTCTTCACCGAATCGATGAACCTCAAGAGCGACGAGCGGGCCGTCATGAAAAAGCGGCTGCGCTTTGCGCTGGAACGGGAAGAATTTCTACCCCACTACCAGCCGCGCATCGACTCCGCAACCGGGAGGATTACCGGGATGGAGGCGTTGATGCGCTGGCAGCCACGGGGGGCTCCCCTGGCCTTTCCCTCTGAGTTTTTCCCCATGCTCGAGGAGAGCGGTCTGATCGTACCGGCCGGCGAATGGCTGCTCGATAAGGTGTGCCGTCAGAATAAGGCCTGGCAGGAAAGGGGAATGGAACCGCTCCGTGTGGCGGTGAAAACGTCGGCGCGGCAGTTCCACCAGGACGACTTCACGGAAAAGGTCTCCCAGGCCCTTGCAAGCACCCGGCTCGCTCCGCATTACCTCGAAATCGAGCTTCCGGAAAAGTTCATCATGGACAATATTGCCGAAAGCGTTCGCAAGCTGGGAGAATTGAGGGAGATCGGCGTCAAGATATCCATCGACAACTTCGGCACAGGCTATTCATCCCTCAGTTACCTGAACCGGCTCCCCATCGATGAGTTGCAGATCGATAAATCACTGGTCAACAGCATCACCAGCGATCGGGGCGAAGCATCGGTTGTTTCCGCAATCATAACCATGGGGCACAGCCTGGGCAAGTTGCTTGTTGGCGCAGGGGTTGAGACGGAGGATCAATACCTGTTCCTCGCACAGCAGAAGTGTGAGGAGATGCAAGGGCACTATTTCAGCCGGCCGCTTCCATCGGACGACTTTGAAAAACTGGTGCGGCTGTTTCCCGTTCCGACGTGAGATGGATAAGGGTTTTTTTCCAGGTTAGCTGGTCACAAAGGCGATGTTCCCGCCGAAGGACTTTTCAAACAGATCCTTTTTGGCGTTGCCGCCGAATATCTCAACCGAGATGTCCTCGGTTCCCAAGAGCTTCATCCTGAAGACGTCCCCGCTGTGGACGAGTTCCACCACCTCCGCCAGGCAACTCCTGCGCCGGTCAAGACCGTCCGCGAGACGCAGGATTCCCCCCAGCCGGCAGACGGTCTGCTGATCCTTTTCCGACATGCGCAGGAATTCCACATGCTTTTTCTTGGGGAGCGACTTGCGGTGATAGCGGGCGATCTGGGCGATCATCTCCCGCTCCTGGGGGGTAAATCCGAACAGGTCCGCATGGCGGATCAGATGGTAGGAATGCTTGTGATGGCTGTTGTAACTGATGAAGTAGCCGGTGTCGTGCAGATAGGCTGCTGCTTCGAGCATCCTGCGTTCCGGCTTCTTCAGGTGGAATTCCTTGGCCAGGGCATCAAAGATGACCAGCGCCATGCCGGCCACGTGCCTGGAGTGGGGTTCGTCGAAGCGGCAGGAACGGGCAAACTCCAGGACCGACTGGCGCCAGGTGCGTTGCCCCTGTTCCTCCGGCATGAGCCCGAGTCGCTTCATGCATTTGATGATCAGCCCCTCCCGGATGCCGCGTTCGTTAACCAGCAGCGTATTGGCGCCGAAAAAACGCATCAATTCGTCAACGACCCCCAGGCCGGCCACGATGATGTCGGCCCGGTCGGGATTCAGCCCCGGTATTGCCCGCCTTCCCTTGATATCCCGCCGCATCAGCATGGCCAGCAGGTGCACCAGCTCGGAGCGGAGGGTCTCGTAGCCGTGGACCGATGAGTATTCCTGCCGCCGCATGTTCATGACCATATAGCCCAGGGAGGTAATGGTGCCGCCGGAGCCGATGAAGGACTGGACGGCGATCTTCTGACCGGAAAAGGCCTTCTTGAGCCCAGCCCGCACATGGTGCTGAAATTTCTGGAAATCGCCAGTTCTGATCGGGTCGGTTGGGAAAAACCGTTCGGTCAGCACCACGGCGCCCAGGTCGAGGGAGTAGTATTCCTCCACGTGGTTTCCCAGGGCCGTGACGATCTCGACGCTGCCGCCGCCGATGTCGATCATGGCGTAGCGCTTGCCGTCCATCTCGAAGTTATGCAGGGCGGATATGGCGGTCAGTTCGGCCTCCTCTTCGCCGGAAATGACCCGGATCTCCCTGCCGAGCTCACGGCTCAGAACCTGCACCAGCTCCGGCCCGTTGGTAGCGCATCTGACGGCACTGGTGGCCACCGCCTCGACCTCGGTCACCTTCAGGCCGTCGATCAGCTTGCGGATACGGATGAAGGCCTCCACGGCCCGCGTGAAGGCCGCCGGAGAGATGGCTCCGGTCCTGCTGAGCTGCTCGCCGAGCCGGACCGTGGCCTTCTCGTCGTCCAGCACCATGAAGCGTCCCTGCTGGTCCGCTTCGACCACGATACAGCGAATGGAGTTGGTTCCTATGTCGATAGCGGCAAGTCGTGTCTTTTTCATTGAGGCCTCTTACATAAAATTTGAAAACCATTGAGGCTCTTGCAAAAGTCCAAAAAGTCCCCTCCCCCCCTTGCGGGGGAGGGTTAGGGTGGGGGGGAAGTTTGCCGTGAAATCTGCGTGTTGCAGCTTCACCCACCCCCCNNAAGGGAGGGGGAGTCAGTTTAGAAGAGTTTTGCAAGAGGCTCCATTGTAAGCACTGGGCCGATTAATGCAAGCGCTAGACTTTGCCGTCACATTTTTGTAACAAAACCGTCTCTCAGGATACGGCGCAGACGTGCGAACTCGTGGACCGTCAGCTTCCGGTCCCGGTACAGGGCTCCGGCATAGATGGCCGCGAACTCCCGCGCCCTGTCGTTTCCGGTCAGCCCGGCGGCTTCAAAGAGCCCCAGCCGCCCTGGATCTGACCGTATCCCGCAATCCCGCTCGATCAAACGGTAGAAACGTCGTTGCAATCGCTCGTTCCGCGATGTGAACAGCCCTTTTCGGCGCACGATAACGGCCAGTGCTAAAGCCAGCGCCACCGGCAAAAGGAGATAGGGGAGGGCGGCTTTGGCCGTCTTCCCCGCTTCAAGTTTTTGCAGGCGTTTGCCGGCGTTGCGGGCGATTTCGGCCTGTTGTTCGAAGTCATAGGTGACGATGGCGCGGTTCCAGGTGTGATCGAGCGAGTCCAGGAACAGACGGAGCTTCATCGCCGGGTTTCGTTGTTTTCCGCCTCCCCACACCTCACCAGCATTGCGGGCAAAGCTGCTGGGGTCTACCCGCACCCAGCCGCGCCCGTCGATGAATGCCTCTACCCAGACATGGGCCATGTCGTCGCTGATCAGATAATAACCTCCCAGTTCGTTGTAATCGCCCCCCAGGTATCCGCCCACCAGCCGCGCCGGAACACCGGCGGCCCGCAGGAGCAGGGCGAAGGCAGAGGCGAAAAACTCGCAGTGTCCCTGTTTCTTTTCAAACAGGAACTGTTCCAGGGCGTCTTCGCCGGTGGGCAGGTCGCGCATGCTGTAACGGTAGTTGCCGTTGCGAAAATACTGTTCCAAAAGCTCCAACCTGCGGGCATCGCCGGTTCCATGCCTCTTGACATCGGCCGCCAGTTGCCTGACCCGTTCCGGGATGCGGGAGGGGAGTCTCAGGTAAAAAGCCCGGTCAATCCCTGTAACCGTCGGCAGGATACCCGAGGTAACGGACTCTGCCCCGTAGCTCAGGCGCCGGGTGATCGGCCCCGGATACTCGAAAATGCCGTCCGAAGCGCCCCGTGCCCTGGGCAGGGCGATAGCGGCAGGCGCATCCAGGCTGAAGAGGGCACGGGAAGGCCCCGGCTCCGGGTAGACGGTCTGAGCAATGCGTGGTCCTTTGTACTGCAACTGTTCCGGAGGCACAGCCGTGTCACGCACCCAGCGATTGCCGTCCATGCGGTTGAAGACCGTGCCGCGCCAGTAGAGTTGCTGTTGCGGCTGCCGGGGCATCTCGACCCGGAATGCTATGGTCCGCGATTCCCCGACAATGGCGCTGGCGCCGGGCTCGACCTTGTCGCTAAAGCCGGAGGGGCGGGTTGCCGGGGCAGCCAGGAAGTTCCACAGGGGGATCTGGGTGCGGGGCAGGATCGGAAAGAAGATGACCAGAAGCGGCAACGAGGCCAACGGCATCATCAGGCCGACGGCCAGCACCTTGCGCAGATGGGCGCGGGGAAGGATCAGGCGGCTGTCCAGGGAATGGAAGGTCAAAAGGACCAGGGAAACGGCCACCAGCAACAGCATCAAGGCGAGGTAGAAGAGGAAGACGGGACTTAGGTTGAACAGGGAGGAGGAGGCCAGGCAGAACAGGGACAGGGCATCAATCTGCAGATAGTGGCGCACGCTTTTTTCGCCGCACAACCTGACCGCCAACATGATGGCCAACGCGCTCACCACCGGTTGGGCCGGGTTGGCGCGGCTGAACTGGAGTGCATAATAGAGGAAGACCGGCACGACGGCCAGATTGAACTGCCAGTTTTTTACGGGCCAGGTCCCCCGACGGTCCTGCCGGATGCCGGCCAGCATGCCTGCCGCAAGGGCAACCCGCGGCGCCACGGTCAAAAAGGGGAAGAGCGGCACGATCCCGCACAAGGCGATGGCGTAGGAGAGGACGGCTGTCAGCGAACTAATCGCGACCATATAATGCAAGCTCCGTCAGTAGTTTCATGCCATGGCGCCGGCCGGTTTCGGCCGGGATGACTCTTTTGCCGCACTTAAGACCGACCGGCCGCAGCGACACCCAGCGCCTGACCAGCCAGGCCGCGCAGGAGATACGCTGTTCAAGGTTCTGTCCAGGCAAGGAATCAAGATCGATGACCAAGGGCGGTGTCGCTTGGCGGCCGAACTCCTTGACCAGCAGATCCTCGCCGCGGGCGGAGAGTTTCCAGTGGATCATCCGTAATGGTTCGCTCCCGGAATAGGCGGCAATCCGCTCCAGTTCGCCGTCCAGGCCGCGATCCTGGCGGATGCTGCTTCCCTGGCGCTTAGTTTCGCCATTGTCGCCGACCGTCATGCCGGCCAAAAGGCGCGGAAAGACGACAAAACGGCTGTCTGATGTGAATGTCCAGTAGCGGGTGAAGAAATTCACCGGAAAGGGGGAGCTAATGGTTATCCGGTCAATGGCGGCGTGGCCCCGGTCGGGGAATGTGAGTGCAATTGCACCTTCGGCCGATGCCTTGCGCCCGATCAGGGGAAACGTGACCCCCTGTCCGCCGGGGCATTCCAGGCGGAGCAGGAAGGAGGTGACATGCCGCTTGTTGTTGTGGATGCGCAGGCGAAAGGGTGCGGCGGTTTCGGCGAATATCTCGGCAGGCGGGATTACTTCGGGGGTGAGCCCTTTGATGTTGCGCATGCCGGCATACCCGGTAACCGACATAAAGGCCAAAAGGCCCGACACCACCAGAAACAGCAGGTTGTTGCCGGTATTGACGGCCGAGAAGCCCAACAGGATGGTGATGGCGATGTAGAGTGCCCCCGCCTTGCTGATCCTCAGGCCAAAGGAAGCGCTATGTCGGCGATGAGTGCCCGTAATAATCCCCCCATGTCAGCGGTTTCCTGGTCGGGACGCATGACCAGGCGGTGGGCGCAGACCGCGACCGCAATACCCTTGACGTCATCCGGCGCCACGTAATCGCGCCCCTCCAGAAATGCGGCCGCGCGTGAAGCCTGGGCGAGGCTGATGGCGGCCCGGGTGGAGAGGCCGGTCTGGATCATGCCGTGGCTGCGGGTGGCGGCAACCAGGGCGTAGATATAGTCGACCACCTTGTTCGAGAGATAGATGCCGTTTTCAACGCTCTTGCGCGCGGCCAGTATGTCGGCGGTCGAGGCTGCCGGCGTCATGCCTTCGAGCCGTTCGCGGATGCCGCCGCCGGCAATGATCCCTTTTTCCAGGTGTTCCGGCGGATAGCCGATGCCGGTGCAGATCAGGAAACGGTCGAGCTGTGACTCGGGCAGGGGAAACGTGCCGCTCTGGTCGGAAGGGTTCTGGGTGGCGAACACCATGAAGGGATCGGGCAGGTGGTGCGTTATCCCCTCGACCGTCACCCGCCGCTCTTCCATGGCCTCCAGCATGGCGCTCTGGGTGCGCGGCATGGCCCGGTTGATCTCGTCGAGGAGGACGATATTGTTGAAGATCGGTCCCGGCAGGAAGGTAAAATGCCCCTCTTCGCGGTTGAACACCGACAGGCCGGTGATGTCCGAAGGGAGCAGGTCGCTGGTGCATTGCACCCTGCCGAAGGAAAGGCCGCTCATGCCGGCCAGGGCCAGTGCGATGGTCGTCTTGCCCAACCCCGGAAGGTCCTCGATCAGGATATGACCGCCGGTCAGGAGCGCGATCATCGAAAGGCGCAGCACCTCTTCCTTGCCGTGGAGGTAATCTCGGCTCAAGGTATCGAGCATCGCAATCATGGTGCGGTTATTGTGGGGTACTGTCACGTTTTTGTCCTTTATGAGCGATAAGTGCGCCTAAACATCTGAAAAGTTTATCAGAATTTGATCTTTACGCCGATTCCCACTGATTGGGGTGGCGTACCCTTGTCGCTGTTGGGAGAATCGTTGGTGAGGCGCAGATATTTGTAGTCGATGACCAATGCTGAATTGCTGCCCAGTTTGAAGCTGACGCCGGCCTGACCCGCCACACCTGTTTTAAGTTTTGCTGAAGTGTCGGTGGTAATTACGTCATCCTGTGGGAGGATGTATGCCAATCCGGTCCCGATGTAGGGGGTGAAGTCCTTCAGCAGGCTGAAACCGTATTTTGCCGTCAGCACGCCGGGATTCCTGCCGGCAGTATCGGTCGTAACAGGCTGCAACGTGCCGGGACCGAGCGTAAAGCCGCCCGTTACGTCGCCTGCATAACAGACCGCCCCCTTCAGCATGGCGATACAGGCTATCGTCACCATCGCAAGAGTCGCGACCCCGCCCCTCCGCTCAAGCCGCACAACTTGTGCATCGTTGATTCTTTCAGTGCCCATTTCGAATCCTTTGACTGAATTTTTTGAACGATCCCTTTTGGGCGCCCTTGCTCCTCTTTTCCTTCGATGATGAGTATACGCTTTTTCTCCATTATCAGGCTGATTAATAGCATCACGGGACAATGCTTATTGTATAATAATCTTGTTATAACAGACAGTTAATCAATATTTCAATAACTATTACAGCCATTTAAGTTCCCCGCAACGGCTTTTCAACTGACAATTGATCCGAGGCATCTCCCTGCCGGGGCAATAAACATGTGACATTTATCATAAAAATATTGTTATAATGCTATTAGCAAGAAGGGCAAAATACTACACACCAAGAGAAGGAGGGTGTTAGCCATGAGAGCTGTAAAAGAAACCACGGGTACGAGTAAGGCCGGAGCTAAAACCAAGAGCCGGAAAGGTTCTCAGTCAGCAACCAAGTCTGCCGCGAAGGTGCAAGCAAGATCTGCAAGCCCAGCGGCGGTAAGCGCTGGCCGGAAATCGCCGAGCAGCACGAGCAGCAGTCATAAATAGGTCTGTTGCTTTTGCGCGAAACCCCCGTTGCCCGGAGGCTGAAATTCCGGGCAACGGCGTTATGGGATGCAACAAGGAGGTCAATCATGAAACTCAGCACCAAGTACCAGGCAAGAGGGATCTTCCACAGAGTACGCGGTACGTTCAAGGAGCTCGCGGGGAGGGTCTGTTCGAATAGTACGCTGGGAGCCAGAGGGAGACTTGAACAGGTAGCCGGTAAGGTTCAGTGGAAGATCGGCAAGGTTCAAGGGTTCTGCGGGCTTTAGGGACATTGTCCCAGGAGCGTGGCCGTCGTCTGAAAAGCTGTATTCCATAGTGAAATATACGGAGAAGGTGACGGGCATTACAACGAGGGGTCTGCCGGCGCCTGATTCCAGGGGAGTGAGGCCGGTGGACCCTTGCTATTTTTTTATCGATTCAGGAATGGTGTGAGATACTCCGGAAGATATAACGGAATACGGAAGAGATAGTATCGGGCATTTTGGCGTGCAAGCGGCTTGTTTGTCCAGTCCCAGGGGCTCTCCGGGCCTCTTGGTCCAAGCGCGGTCCTAACACCGTTGTGCGGTGAAGCCGGGCGTGGTCGTGATGGATGCAGTAGCTGCTGGTGGAACCGGCGGGGATGGCGTACCGGCAGGCGCTGTTGTTGGCTAAACAGCGGGAAAAATCATCGACAAGAACCTCGGTTGCGCATGCGTTCAGGTTGGGTTCGCTCCCGCAAACGTTTTGAATGGGAATTGGCATTGGCGCCTCATCTCCTTCCCGTCGCAAGTGAGCCTGAATTGTGCTTGCAGACGCGCTTAAGCGATTTAAGAGTGAATTATATCACCCCCCTGCACCGGCACAATCGCGCGCAAGATTATTTTTTATTTATTACAATCTTGATTTTATCTTAGCGAGCGAACATCAGACAGAGTGTTTATGGTTTGCGGTATCCTATGGTGCCATTTCTGGACATCATAGGTATCCGGCAGCGGCTCGGGAAGCCGACTGTCACAGACCCCTGTGATCACGGTATCATCTGCGAATTTGACGGTATATCTCATTTGCAGTTGCCTGCGGTCAGTGGTGAGGACCAGCGGAATCTCGGCGTTTTGGGTGTTGTATATTTTTGTGATTTTTACGGAATGACCCTCCGGCACAATGTTGGCTCCGTCTGGATAGGCATTCCTTAACGCATCGGTAACGACATGGATCATGCCGTATGCCATCATGTACAGACTGTCATCGCCATAATAAAGCTCGTGATATAACGGTGAAATGGAGAGTTTCTGGAAAAAACTGCTTTTGCCTCTACGCTCAACCCTCGCCTCGAGTAATCGATCTCCATTTCGAAATGTGCTGTACTTGCAATGGATGGCTTCCGTATCTGCTTCAATAGTCCCGAAACAGCCCCAATCTCCTGCCATTGTGCACATCAACGCAGCATGAGCAGCAATGGGGGTAACACAGGAAATTGCGAATATCAACAATGAAGCTATTCGGATTTTCATCGCAATCTCCCCATTGACCCAAGTGTCATCGGATAGCGCCTCCGGGATAATCAACCCATTAAAAGACTAGCAATGCCAGGGGATTTGTCAAGTCGGCGGGGCACGGGAGGGGTCTTAAGGCCTGGACGGGGTAGTTTTGAAATGTTTATCTCCGATAATCCAGTGATAAACACACATATGAAAATTCTTTGGTATCATTGTCATAAAGTAGCAAAAATAGGTGCATATTTGGCGTTAAAGATCAGTCATGATAAGAAAATACCGGAATTAAATCACGATGAAGTATACCTGGCTGGATTATTACATGGTATCGGCAAATTATATTTGTTGAAAGTAATTGATAGACTAATAATGACTGATATAAAATAAAATAAAATCCGCCCCGTCACTGTTTTGAGTGGGTAAATGTTTTCTATGATATCGGCTACTTATCGTGCGCCCGCAGCGGTATTTCGTCTTAAAGTGTAATCACAATTTTCACAGCATTTTGAATATTAGGTTATATAACCACCTATAATTGTTATATATCAACTTATTCAATGCTCAAAATTATCCAAAATTGTGATGACATTTTCAACGGAAAATTGACATGGCGATAAGCGCAACCAGCCGAAGTTATACGTTTTATGATACCCACTCAAAATAGCGATGGGCCGGTGTATGACCAAACCAGTGGCATCTTCACGACCACCGGGAACATGTAATTCAAATCAAACTTAGCATCTTGGAAGCCTGACCCAGAGGCCCCCATTGTCTTGACTAAGGGGTCCACCTTAGGGTCCCCTTTCAAAGAGGGCGGGGATAATTCCCCGCCCTCCCTTTTTAGCCAATCTTATGAGGTTCTTGCAAAAGTCCAAAAAAGTCCCCTCCCCCCTTGCGGGGGAGGGTTAGGGTGGTGGGGAAGTTTGCCGTGAAATCCGCGTGTTGCAGATTCACCCACCCCCCAGCCCCCTCCCGCTTGCGCGCCGANNAGGCCCGTCAAGGGAGGGGGAGTCATTTTACAAGACTTTTGCAAGAGCCTCTAACGACTGCATTTATTCTGTTCGGAAACCGCGGCGCGCCTGAACTTGGTCATTATAGCGAAACCCGCTCCTCCCAGTGTCCACTTAATCATTGACGGGGCCGCTGCCAACCGGAAATGGTCTCTTGATCAGGTAGTCGTGTTCTTCAATTCAACGTCCCTTACACATGCGGAAATTTTGAAAAATATGGTCCCGAGCATAAGGTCGGATAGTGCGCTTACCACAATCCCGAACGGTATCAGTACAATGGTAGCCAATAATATGCCGGTTGCAATATTCGCATAACAAAACGGCTTCAGCATCCCACCAAGATCGTAGGGTAATTTGAGCAATTTGTACCCGAATTGAGCCTGCACAACCCCTTGCACCATCACTATTCCGATTCCGGCATATCCAATCGATTCCTTTAATGGCGTTACATAGAGAACTGCCACCGATAGAACCCCTGCCACAATACCGGTAATAATCATCAGGTCTATATTTTTATCCGTATTGCGAAAATTAAAGAGGTTGTTAAGAAACCGTTTAACATACATCATAATAGCCAGGAACAGAATAGTTCCGAATATCTGGATGATGGTTTGCAAGATGGTGGCCTCTGAATTTGTCCTGACTTCAAGTCTGGAAGATAAATATTCTAATGGTATGGTAAGGAAGGCACTTGCCATTGCGATCCAGCCGGCTATTTTCAGATTTCTGGAGATCAAGAGCTAATCCTTTATGGAAGGTTCAATCAAAAACCATTGTCACTGTCCGATTATTGATTGATCGTCTTTCGCAGTATCGTACTTGGTTTGAAGGTCAACACTCGTCTTGCCTCAATGATGAGGTCTTCACCTGTTTGTGGGTTCCTCCCCCTACGGTCCTTCTTCTGCTTTACCTCAAACTTGCCAAATCCTGATATTTTGACGTCCTCTCCATCCTCAAGGGTGTTCTTCATTATAGAGAACACCAACTCGAACATGTCAAAAGAATCCATCTTGGAAAACCCGGTATTGGTCATTATACGCTCTACAATATCAGCTTTTGTCATGTCTTTAATCTTCCTTTAATGTATTGAATACCCTTTCCAGGTATGAATATGCATCCTTATAAATGCCCTCTGAACTCTTGGATTCTCGTGGACCAGCTATGTTCAGGGTGCTTATGTACTGCCCTCTGATCCACCTGATAACATGTACCGGATCAATAAGGTCTTCATCGAGCTGAACTATAAGACTGGGCTTGCAATGCCGGATTGTGAAATCGAGGGTAAGCCTGGCGCCTTGGGTTATTTCGCCTTTGTTGAGGATCAGCGTACCGTCGGAATCAATTACATTCTTTTCAGTTCTGCAATGAGACTCCGGAGATTCCAACTCTTCAAGAGGATATTTCTCCGGTATCGTTCCATCCTCTGCAAGCCTGCCCTTGGGACAAGAGCCGCCTATGGGAATGCCGGCTTCCATAGCCGCATCAAGTCCTGCCCGGTCTACCCCGGTTTGTCCTCCTGAAATTACTTTACGCAACATCATTTATTTTATGGACCTCAATTGAATGAATTATGTTGTTATATCACTCCTGCATGAGCAGTCAATTACAAACCATCGCTTCACAAATGGGCATATGCCCTCCATCGGACATCATAGTGTTGCCAAGGACGCCGATGGTGGGTTATAGTTCCAAGCTGGTCAGCACTATAATCGCAAATGGACATAATTACATCTTAAAGATTTTCAAGGACAAGCCCATGTCCCGTCTGACGACACTCCCCATCAGATCGTTACTGCTTCTGATCACCTTTGTAGTCGCCCTGCCTGCCGCCGGTATCATTATTTATTCAGGGATTCAATTCCGCAATGTGATGCTCGATGACGCCCGTAAAGAGACTCTCAAGCTTGTGGACAGTATCGCAAACGAACAGCAACACCTGGTTGCCGGCGCAGAACAACTGATGACCGCCCTGGCCCAACTCCCCGAGGTTAAGGGCCATGATGCCGCCAGGGTTGAGCCGATCCTGAGAAAACTGCTCAAGCTGAACCCCATGTACTCCAACATCTTGGTAGCTGATCTGGATGGCTCCGTCTGGGCTACGGCCGTTCCGGTCAATCCACCCTTTTTCGTGGGCGACCGGCGCTACTTCAGGAATGCCCTTGCCAACGGGCAATTGTCATCAGGCGAATATGTTGTGAGCCGGTCCGTCATCAAGCCGGTCTTCAACCTGGCATATCCCCTGAAAGACGACCATGGCGCAAATATCGGGGTCATCAGCGTTGGCTTCGCCGTCGACCGGTACCAGCATCTGTTGGAACGGATGCGATCACAGTCCGGCACCAATTTTTCGTTCATAGATCATCAGGGGATAATCCTATCGAGGGCCATCGAACAGGAACAGTATATCGGGAAATCGTATAAGGCCGAAGAATTTAAAAAAATGAAAGAAGGGCCGGAATCCGGGACCAGCATCAAGACAGGCATCACCGGGGACAGGCGGATCATCTCCTATCGCAAGCTGCAACTTGCGGGTGAGCAGGCGCCATACATGTATGTAACGGCGGGGGTTCCGGTTGCCGTGGCTGTTCACGACGCCAACAGGTCACTTGCAAAAAACGTGTCGCTGTTGGCGTTGCTATTGGCGTTGGCATGTGGGGGGGCGGTACTGATCGGCAAGTATGCTATCGTGGACCGTTTCAAAGTGCTGGAGGATGCCTCTCAGCGTTTGGCGGCAGGCGATTTTCAGGTCAGGGTCTCCGATCTGATCGTGGGAGGTGAACTGGGAAGCCTTGGAAAGACATTCGATACCATGGCACAGGAACTTGCCATACGGGAATCCGAGCGTTTGAAGGCGGAGGAGGAGCGCCTCGAGGCTGTTGAAGAACGCCTGAACCTTGAGCGCCAACTTCTGCATACCCAGAAGCTTGAGAGCCTGGGGGTCCTGGCCGGAGGGATCGCCCACGATTTCAACAATATCCTCACATCAATCGTAGGCAACGCCGACTTGGCATTGATGCGCATCAACAAGGAATCGCCCTGTGTCGATAACCTGCACAAGATTGAAGAGGCCGCCGCCCGTGCCGCCGACCTGGCCAAACAGATGCTGGCGTACTCAGGCAAAGGAAAGTTCGTGGTTGAACACATCAACCTGAACCGCCTTTTGGAAGATATGATGCACATGTTGGAGGTCTCTATCTCCAAGAAGGCGGTGCTGCAACTCAATCTCATCCCTGATCTCCCCTCGGTGGAGGTTGACGCCACCCAGATTCGTCAGATCGTCATGAATCTGGTCATTAACGCCTCTGAAGCCATTGGCGACAGGAGCGGCTTCATCGCCATCAGCACCGGTTGCATGGACTGTGACCAGGGCTATCTGAAGGACGTCTGGCTGGAAGATAACATAACAGATGGTCTGTACGTTTACCTTGAGATAGCTGACACCGGCTGCGGAATGGATCGTGAAACGGTTACGAAAATATTCGATCCCTTCTTTACTACCAAGTTCACCGGCCGGGGCCTGGGCATGGCCGCGGTGCTGGGCATCGTGCGTGGCCACAAGGGGGCCATCAAGGTTTATAGCGAACTGAACAAGGGAAGCAGCTTCAAAATTCTCCTGCCGACCAGCGTCAAACCGGTCGAACTATTCAATCATGTCAACGAACAAGGCGACTGGCACGGAAGCGGAACCGTATTGCTGGTTGACGACGAAGAAACCGTACGGGGCATCGGGAAAGAAATGCTCCATGAATTGGGTTTCACAACCATTACCGCCAGCGATGGCCGGAAAGCGCTCGAGATATTCAAATCCATTCCTGACATCGCTTTTGTCATCCTGGACCTGACCATGCCGCACATGGACGGTGAACAGTGCTTCCGGGAACTAAAATTGCTGAACCCTGATATTAAAGTGATCATGTCAAGCGGCTTCAGCGAGCATGAGGTTACCCGGAAGTTTGCGGGCAAAGGCTTGGCAGGGTTTATCCAAAAACCGTACACGTTCTCCGTGCTTAAAGCTGCGATCAAATCATTGAAGCTGCCGGCATAGACTTCCATCCAGCAGTTCTAACAAGGGACTTCACGCCAGATCCACAACCCTCACCTGCTCCACGGCCTGCTGTAACTGCTTGATCCTCCTAAATAATAGACTCCGTTTAGCAAATCACCATAAAGGCCTATGATATTTTATGGCCTATGAAATGCATCTGCTGAAGATTCTGCTATACTGTGAACAATGGATCTAAATCTTGTATATCAAAAGAGAAGGGAGAACATCATGGCTTGTAATATCGAAGAACACAAAATGCATATGTGTGCCCTCAAGGCAGGGAATAAGGAAGAATGCATCAAAAGCCTCGGTGACAAGCCGACTGTTGTATGCGGGAACTGCGGCGCCAAAGCCAATAGTCCCGATAATTTGTGCTCCCCCCAGCAACTGGATTGACAGATGCGGGAAAGCGTAAGATACCGGAGCTTGGGTAATTAGTTTTCATCCGGAAAGGGTTCTTTTCCGCCCATGCGGCGTCAATCTTCGGGCTTGCTTGTGACTTCGGCCGATGGCCTCACCCTCCGGGCACCTTCGCGGTCCAATTTAGCAAGCAAAATTGTGCGGCGTATCGCCCCTCATCCTATCCTTCTCCCAGGGGGAGAAGGGATACCGTTACCCTCTCCCTCTGGGAGAGGGTGGCCAAAGGCCGGGTGAGGGCCTCCGCGCAATCCCTTGATTTCCTTGCCTGGACAAAAAAGCCCTCCTTTCCGAATCGGAAACCAATAGTTTCTCATCCGGGGTTTCCGGATGGAAACTATTTACACCTGCACCATGTGCGGCGATTTCTACGCCTCCGAGACGCGGGAAAATTGTTTGCCGGTGATCTAAAAGGGTATACTATCCGGTAGCATGAAAATCCTCCCCTCCGACAATTCCTACAAAACCTTCTGTGACATGACCACCGGCTACCGCATGTTCCGGGTCATCAGCGAGGCGGTCAACACCGGCGTCATCGACCTGCTGGATGATGGGGAACGTACCGCCGGGGAGCTTTTGGCTGCGACCACTCTTCAGCCCGAAGCGGGGCGCCGCTTCATAACCCTGCTGGTGAATCTGGGGTTGCTGGAGGAGTGTAGCGGCAAGCTCTACCTGTCACGCTTCAGCAGGAGCTATCTGAGCCGGACCAGCACCCTCAGCCAACGCCATATGCTGGCATTTGAACCGATCCTGATGGAAAACTGGGCCAGGCTGGGGCAGGTGCTGCACGAGGGTCAGGGGGTGCTGATCCAGGAACAGCCGCCGGACCAGTTGGAGCGGCGCCTGCACCTCTTCCAACAGGCCATGGCCGAAGCGGCCGCAGTCCGTTCGAGGGAGTTGTGGAATACGATCAACCACCTGCCGGAACAGGGAACGATCATCGACATCGGCGCAGGGGACGGCACCTATCTGCGCGGGTTCCTGCAACGGAATCCGAGGTGGGATGCCATAGCCTGCGACCTGCCGGACGTCTGCAGGAGGATGGCTGCCCAAAACCTTCCGGAAGGGCTTAGCCTGTACCCCTGCAACATTATCGACCCGCAGGAAATGGCCGGGCTGGTTGAGCGTTATCGCGGCAGGGCCGGTCTATTGCTCTTCTCAAACCTCTGCCACTGTTACGACCGGGACGAAAACCAGGCACTGTTGCGACAGGCAGGAGAGTTGCTTGCTGAGGACGGCCTGCTGCTCATCCACGATTTTTACCGTGACGCCAATGGTCTGGGCGCGCTATACGACCTGCACATGCTGGTCAACACCTTGAACGGCCGCACCTACAGCATCGCCGAGACCGCTGCCCTGCTGCGGGGCGCAGGATTCCCACAACACTCGATCATTGAACTGCCATCCGGTTCCCTGGCCCTGGTCGCCACCCGTACCACCCCCTTTCAGGCAGCCGTATCGCTCTTCGGTTTGAAGAACCATGCCCTCGCCCATGGCTTTTTCGCCGCCGCCGAACTCGATCCGGCCAACATCCGCAGCGAAGCCTGGGTTCGGGCCAAATGCGCCTACGGCTGCCCCGAATACGGCAGACGCTGGAGCTGCCCGCCCCATTCCATGGATCAGGCCGGTTTTGAGGAGTTGCTGGCAGGATATTCGCGGGCCCTGCTCGTGGTCGGTCAGCCGCCGCTCAAGGCATTTCAGCACCATCTGCTCGGGCTGGAGAAAGAGGCCTTTCTGAGCGGATTCAAAAAGGCGCTGGTCTTCAGCGGCGGCCCCTGCTGCCGGTGCGAGACATGCCCTCCAGAGCGCTGCTCTCACCCGGAAAAACGCCGCCCCTCGCTGGAGTCCTGCGGCTGCGACGTATTTGCCCTGGCAGACCGGTGCGGCATCCCGGTCGCACCGCTGAGACAGAGCGATGATTTTGTCCAGTATGTCGGGCTCCTGCTGGTGGATTGACCCGGGATGAAGATTGCCATCATCGAAAATCCCCGTCCCCGGACCCTGGAACATTACAACGACGTGGCCAACGCGCCGCTCTCCGCCAGCCTGAACAGCGGCTATGCCCTGGCCGTCGCCCGCCAGGCCGGATGGGATGCGGTATATCTGGATTTCACCCCCCATGCCGGGGACGCGGCAGGCATTGCGGGCCGCATCCTGGCCGAAGCGGCCGACCTGATCCTGTTCCACTGGGTGTATGCCTGGGGGCATGAAACGGTTGTTTGCGATCTGCTTGAGCTTTTGTGCCGGGAAAGCGTCGTTCCCCTGGGCGCCTTCGGCATCTTCCCGACCCTGGCCCGCCAACGCCTGTTGCGGTATGCTCCTCACCTGGATTTTATCCTGATCGGCGAGTTTGAGGAAACCCTGGCTGATCTGCTGCGGGACTTCAGCGTAGCGGGTGCGATCAGACCGCTTCCCGGCGTGATCCTGCGGGATCACGCAGTTGCGGCCCGCCCGCTGATCGACGATCTTGCCCGCCTGCCGCTGCCGGATGACGTGGGGAGCAACCAGGGCTATCCCAGCCTGAACATCGCCGCCAGCCGCGGTTGTTTCGGGCAGTGCAGTTTTTGCTTCATCCGCTCTTACTACGGCTGCAGCCGGCGCCGCTTGCGCCCGTTGGCCTCGCTGGAACAGGAGATGGAGACGCGCCTTGCGCGGCGTGCAATTCGCAGCATCTATTTCGTCGATCCGACCTTTATCGGCCATGGCGGCACGGAGCGGAAAAGGGCTGTTGAGATCGGCAGTATGGCGCAACGCTTTGGGCTCCCCTTCGGCTTCGAGACCAGGGTGGATACCCTTGATGAAGGAATTATGGAGATACTGGCCGCTCATGGGGCGGAGTCGGTCTTTCTGGGGATAGAATCAGGGTGTGACAGCGTGCTGCAACGCATCGGCAAACGGATCAACACGGAGCAGATCCGCCGCGCGGTGCGGATTGTCCGGAGAAGCGGCGTCAGGCTGAACCTCGGCTTCATCATGTTCGAGCCGGATACGTGTCTGGCCGAGTTGGAGGAGAACTACGCCTTTCTTGAGGATTTGGAGCTATTGGACCACCATGAGCTGACCGCTAATCTGCTCTACCACAACCAGATCGTTCTCTATGGCTCGATGGCCTGGAGGCGTTTCAAACGGGAAAAACGCCTGCTGCTCGACGGGCGGCTCCCCTTCGAGGCGCGTTACCGTTTCCGTGACGAGCGCGTCGGATTGGTCTGCGCTGCAATGGGGCGGCTTTCCGCGGCATATTTCGGGGGAATGGATGCGCTGCGGGGTATGACCGGCACGGCCGGTCAGGAAGGCAGCGGCGTTATCGGAAACGCGCCGCAGGAGTTCTCTCCGGACGACGTGAACGCTCTGCTGAAAGATGCGTTTCAATCGTTCTGCGCTGCCGCCGGGAACCTGTCCAGCAATAGTTTCACGACCATGGAGGAGAGGTATCGGCATTCGTTGCAGAAGATGCTTTTATAATTGGTTTATTGGGGCTGTAAAAATTTTGTGTAGAAAATTTATCAAAATCTGGGTATTCCGCGGACAGTTTATTTAATTATATTGCCTTCGAATGAGATAGTGATATCAGACCTTTGTTATTGGCAAACTCCGCATGTTTATAAGTTTCTCAATATCCCCGCTCAACTTCCTGTAANNATTGCAACCACTGCGGTTGCGACGCTGAGCCACAGCGTTCGCACGCGATTGGCTTCAATGCGCTGGATAAGCTGTGCGTTTTGGTCGGCGAGTGCCTTGATGAGTTCGGAGGATTCAAGCATCTGTCCTTGCAAATCGGATACAACGGCTTCCAATGCGGTGGTTCGGGTTTCCAACAAGGCTATGGCTTGAAATTTGGGCGAAGCTGCTGATTGCCCGCTGGAATCGGAAATATTCGGGGTAGAAGTCTTCTTGGCGACTGTGTTCCACAACTTTTTAGCGCCATCAACAACCTTGGGCGCGTTGTTGATGACCTCTGACCATGGAACGGTTTTCAGTACCGTGAGCCAACCAATAGGCATGTATGGGCCTCCTGGGAGAACAATGTTGGGGACAAACCTGAAGAGACCCCAAAGGGGTCAATATTGACATTTAAACATTCTGATAAACATCAAACTGTGCCATCAAAGCATTTGACCAATATCTTCAGAAAGTGTGCCTCGTTCTTCTATCATGCGGTTATATGATTCAAATGAGGCTCTATTTTCTTCTTTCCATCGCATAAGCTCGCGTTCAGTAAGAAATGTTATCATTGACTGTTCTAATATTGCAGACAAATTACCCTTTTCTTTTCGGACAAGATTGATGAGATCGCTGTTTGCGGTCAGGTTCACATGTCGTCGAGGGGAATGTAAATCGTAGCTGATTTGCATAATTTATCTCCCAAAATATCGAGCTATAAGTATAATAGTCGCATAATAATATGTGTCAATACATAAGGAAAATCAGATAGGGTCGTGTCTCCTGTCTTCACAAAATGAAAAATGGAGACTACCCGCAGATGTTCCACTGACCCCGCAGATGTTCCACGATTGCATTCCACCCCAAATCCTCCCCCAACAATGAACGACCTCACCAGCCTCTGGACTAAAACCCCGGCTGAGGTATACTTTAACGGACTTCTTATATAAAAACTGATTAATTTTGCGGAGGAATCATGGTTGAAAACAACACACGAAAATACCGGTTTTTCTGGAATCTGCTCGGCAATGTCGAGATGGGTCGCCCAAATCTGGGACAATATGCCAGGATCGAGATGTACCGGCTGATGCAGTACAGTTTTCGCGATGTCCTCGAACAACATCTCGGCGCCGACGATACCGGCAGGATTTTTTATGAGTCCGGAGTATCTGGCCGGTAAGGAGTTCCATCATAACATGATCGGTCCAGTGAAAGATTTCAACGATTTCACAAAAAAATTCCAGACAGTGATGAAAGAGTTATGCATAGGCATCCTCAGAGTAGAGGAAGCCGATTTGGCAGAGGGGCGCTTCGTCATCACCGTCGCGGAGGATCTGGACTGCTCCGGACTTCCGGAACTCGGCACTCAGCTCTGCAGCTTTGACGAGGGTTTTATTTCGGCGCTTTTGGAATGCTTTTCAGGAAAGCCGTTCACAGTGAAGGAAGTCGACTGCTGGTGCACAGGGGACCGTACCTGCCGCTTCAGCGCCACAATGAACGTAGGGTAACCGCAGCATGGATGATACGACGCGACATATCCTGGAGCAGATGGCGGCCGGCCGCATCCCCGACGATATCCCGGACTCCGCCGAATATGCGGAGACGCTTCGACAACTAGGCCGATACTTAACCGCCATTCAGCGGTTTACCATTGCTCTGAGCAATGGTGATCTCAGCCAGTCACTTCAGGACGTGACCGGACCGGTCGCGGGCGGGTTAAAAGCCCTTCAGTCCGGGCTGCGCCACCTTACCTGGCAGACCAGGCAGATTGCCGCCGGAGATTTTTCCCTGTCGGTAGACTTCATGGGCGATTTTTCCTCGGCGTTCAACGCCATGGTCGCTGACTTCGGCGCGGCGCATGAGAAGCTGGTGCAGACCAACCAGGAGTTGTACCTCGAGATCGAGGCGCGCAAGCGCGCCGAGGATGAGCACGCCGCAGCGGATGACGCCTTGCGTGAGAACAAGATCTTTTTCAACACCCTTCTCAACTCCTTGCCGCTACCGGTCTTTTACAAGGACAGCAAATGTCGCTATATCGGGTTCAATAATGCTTACGAGGAGTTTTTCGGCAAATCGCGCGATGAGCTGCTCGGCAAGAGCGTGTTCGACATTGCGCCACGGGAGTTGGCAGAGGTCTATCATGCAAAGGATCTCGAACTTCTGCGGGGCCAGGGTACGCAGGTGTACGAATCGCAGGTTAAGGACGTGCACGGGGTCATGCATGACGTGGTCTTCCACAAGGCCACCTTCAAGGACAGCGACGGACGGACCATCGGGTTGATCGGCGCGTTTCTCGATATTACTGAGCGCAAGCGGGCCGAAAATGCCTTGATCTATTCCAGGCAGCAACTGATGGATATTATCGATTTCCTGCCCGATGCGACCTTTGTCCTCGACAATGATAAGAGGGTCATCGCCTGGAACCGGGCCATCGAGGAGATGACCGGAATAAGCAAGGCCGAGATGCTGGGACAGGGTGATTATGCCCACTCGGTACCTTTTTATGGAGTTCGCAGGTCACATCTGTTGGATCTGCTCGATATCGACGATAAAGAGCTCGAAGCCAAATACAGCTATGTAGTGCGCGACGGAAACAGGTTGCACGCGGAAATGTTCACGCCCGCTCTTTACGGAGGCAAGGGGGCCTGGGTCTGGGCCTTTGGTGCGCCGTTATATAACGCAAAAGGGGAGCGCATCGGCGCCATCGAGGCGGTCAGGGACATCACCGCACAGAAGGAGGCACAGCTGGCGCTGAACGAATCCCGTCAGCATTTGATGGACATCATAGAATTCCTTCCCGATGCTACGCTCATAATTGACAGCAAGGGAATCATCATGGCCTGGAACCGGGCGATGGAAGCCATGACCGGCATCAAGGCGCAGGAGATGCTCGGCAAGGGAGAGTACGAATACGCACTTCCTTTCTACGGCGAGAGAAGACCGATCCTGATCGATCTGGCATTGCGGCACGATCCCGTGCGTGAAAAACTTTATACCTCCATCCGGCGCGACGGGGACACCCTGTCCGGCGAGACCTTCGTGCCGAGCCTGCGTTCCCGCAAGGCCCATCTTTCGGCGACTGCCTCGTTGCTGCGCGATTTTGAGGGGAAGATCGTCGCGGCCATCGAATGCATCCGCGACAATACCGAACACAGGGAGATGGAAGACGCGTTGCGAGCGAGCCAGAGTCATCTGGCGCTGGCCTTGGAATTGTCGCGGGTGGTCAAGTGGGAGCTTGACCATGCGACCGACATGCTCACCCTCGACGATCAATTCTACTCGCTCTACGGCACCAGCGCCGAGCGGGAGGGGGGCTACCTGATGCCTGCCGACGTGTATATCCGGGAGTTCGTGCATCGGGACGATGCCCCTCTTATCGTCGAAGCGATCAAGAATTCCCTCGTTTCCGCTGAATTCATGAATTCCGCCCAGTTTGGGCATCGGATCATCCGGCGCGACGGCGAAATTCGGGACATTGCCGTGAAGTTCACGGCACTGCGTGATGACAACGGCAACATCATCAAGCTCTACGGGGCAAACCAGGACATCACCGAACAGAAACGCTTCGAAAAAATGCTGAGTCAGCAGGCTCGCACCGACCAGATGACAGGTGTCAATAACCGCGGTTATTTCCTGGAACTGCTCGATGTGGAAATCGAACGTGCCAGCCGCTATGGCCGTCCCCTCTGCCTGCTGATGCTAGATCTGGATCACTTCAAGTCGGTTAACGATACCCGTGGCCATGCCGCCGGTGATGAGGCCATCCGGACCCTGACACGTGTGCTCCAATCATCCGGGCTTCGGCAAAGTGATTTCCTTGGCAGGATGGGGGGAGAGGAGTTTGCGGTTGCCCTGCCGGAAACAACTCTTCAGGAAGCCGCCGATGCAGCGGAGCGGGTACGCTCGCTTATGGCGGAAACACCGATCTGCTACGCATCCGAGAACTTTTCTGTAACGGTCAGTATCGGCATCAGCGAAAACAGGGCCGGAGACAGCCAGGAAACGTTGCTGCAACGCGCCGATCAGGCGATGTACCAGGCCAAGCAGGCCGGGCGGAACCGGGTATGTTTCGTATCTTGATCCCATACAGTCAGCCATGGTAGCTAATAATTATCAGCAATGTCCGGTTAGGAAATTGCATTCGACTGAAACATGCTCTAAAGTCCCCCCTCCCGTAAAGACCTTATGCTTAAAAAAAGGGAGGGGGAGCTAACTGCAAATATCAAACCGGACAACGCTGAAATCTACCCACAGATTTTGCGGAAGAAACACTTTTAACAAATAAAATTTGCCAATATCATGTAAAATGTTGACGCGACCCTTCAACAGTTTTTCAAAGGGTTCAGAGCAGTAAACGGTCAATGGCTGCGATAATCTCTGACCGAGCACAACGAGCAGCAGCGCCATCAAGCCGGGACAAAATAGACGTCGGTCGGCTTGAACTTGCAGTTTCGCAGGAAACGTGCCTGGACCGGCATGCCGATGGCTACCACCCCCGGCCCCTCCTAAACTAGGAGGGGAGGAACAACGCCCAGATCTTCCCCCTCCTCCTGGCATGCTTCTCTTCTTCAGTTGACCAGCAACTCCATGAACAGGTTGGCCGGCATGGCCGAAAGCCGCTCCCGGTCGAGACAAAGGCCTATTAACGCGTCCGTTCGTTCCGGCGGCAGGCTGATGGAAAGGTTGTCCCGGCACTTATGCAGGAGAAGCGGGAGCGCTTCCGCGCGCCGGCGGCGATGGCCTAGGGGGTACTCTACCTCCACCCGCTCCGTAGCGCTGCCATCCGTGAAGAAGACCTGCACCGCGTTGGCGATGGAGCGCTTCTCCGGGTCCAGGTAGTCACGGGAGTAGCGGGGTTCCTCGACCACTTCCATCCTCTCCCGCAGTCCGTCGATGGCAGGGTCGGCGGCCACCTTATCGCTGTAGTGGCCGGCGGTCAGTTCGCCGTAGATAAGTCCGACCGCGGTCATGTACTGGAGGCAGTGGTCACGGTCGGCCGGGTTGTAGAGGGGACCGCTCTTGCTGATGATCCTGACCGCCGACTCCTGGGTGGCGATGACTATACGCTCGATCCCGTCAATCCGTCCCTTTACCTGGGGATGGAGGCGGAAGGCGCATTCCACGGCGGTCTGGGCGTGAAACTCGGCCGGGAAGGCAACCTTGAAGAGGACGTTCTCCATCACGTACGAGCCGTAAGGGCGCGGCGTGCGGAAGCGCTCACCTTTGAAGGCCACTTCGTAGAAGCCCCACCTCTTGGCGGTCAGGGCGCTTGGATAGCCTGGCTCGCCCCCGGCGGCCAGGAGTGCCAGCCGCACCCCGCGGCTGGTAGCGTCGCCGGCGGCCCACGACTTGCGGGGACCGGTGTTGGGGGCGTGCCGATAGGTACGGAGGCTGTGGCCGTCGACCCAGACCTGGGAGACGGCGTTGACGATCTCCTCCCTGCCGCCGCCGAGGAGTTGGGTCGCCACCGCTGCCGTGGCGAGTTTCACCAGGACCACATGGTCCAGGCCCACGCGGTTGAAGCTGTTTTCAAGGGCCATGATCCCCTGGAGCTCGTGGGCCTTGATCATCGCCGTCAACACGTTCCCCATGGTAAGCGGGGCCCGGCCGGCAGCCAGGTTCCGGCGGCTGACAAAGTCGGCGGTTGCCAGGATCCCGCCCAGGTTGTCGGATGGATGGCCCCATTCGGCGGCAAGCCAGGTGTCGTTGTAATCGAGCCAGCGGATCAGGATGCCGATGTCGAAAGCCCCTTTGACCGGGTCGAGGACGTAGCGGGTGCCGGGGACCCTCGCCCCAAGCGGGACTGAGGTCCCCTCGACAAAGGGTCCCAGCAGCCGGGTGCACTCCGGGAAGCTAAGAGCCAGGAAGGCGCAGCCGAGGGCGTCCAAAAGGACGTAACAGGCGATGGCGTAGGCCTCGTCGCTGTCGATGAGGTAATCAAGCACGTAATCGGCAATCTCCGCCATCTCCCGGTCCGCTTCGGGACGGATGTTCACATCGGCCTGGGTTGTCATGGCCGCTGCTGCATTCATTTCTTCTCCTCCTTTCCGAATAATTCATCCAGCTTCCGCTCGTAGTCGTGGTAGCCGAGCATTGCGTAGAGTTCGGCGCGGTTCTGCATGGTTTCCACCACCCCTTCCTGGGTGCCGTTGTGCCGGATGAACCGGTAGACCCGAAGGGCCGCGCTACTCATGGCGCGAAAGGCGGAGAGGGGATAGAGGACCAGGCTCACCCCGGCCTCCCCCAGCTCCGTGACATTAAAGAGCGGGGTGACGCCGAACTCGGTCATGTTGGCGAGGACCGGGATGGCCGTGGCGTCGGCGAAGCGCCGGTAGTGGGCCAGTTCGGTCAGCGCTTCGGGAAAGAGCATGTCCGCGCCCGCCTCGCGATATCGGCAGGCCCGCTCTATGGCGGCATCGAGCCCTTCCACGGCAACCGCATCGGTGCGGGCCATGATCACGAAGGCCGGGTCGGTGCGCCCATCCACCGCCGCCTTGATCCGGTCCTCCATCTCCCCGGCGCTGACCAGGGCCTTTCCCGGCCGGTGACCGCAGCGCTTGGCCGCCACCTGGTCCTCGATGTGGACGCCGGCGGCGCCGGCCCGGATCATCTCCCGGACCGTCCGGCCGATCATGAAGGCATGGCCCCAGCCGGTATCCACGTCCACCAGCAGCGGGAGGCGGCTGGCGGATGTGATGCGGCGGACATCGTCAAGCACGTCGCCGAGGGTAGTCATCCCCAGGTCGGGGAGGCCGAAGGAGGCGTTGGCAACGCCGGCCCCGGAGAGGTAGAGGGCGCGAAAGCCGGCCTGCTCCGCCAACAGGGCGGTGTATGCATTGATCGTCCCCACCACCTGGAGCGGCCTTTCCTCAACCAGAGCGGCACGCAACAGGCTTCCCGGATTAACTCCGCGCTCCATCGCTTCCTCCTTCATCCCTCATCCCTCATCCCTCATCCCTCATCCCTCATCCCTCATCCCTCATCCCTCATCCGAACTTCGTTACAAAGTATAATCGTAAAATATTGCTTCTGCAACGCTGCCCTTCGTTGACATCCGGCCGGGGGCGGCTACACTCATTGGCAAAGCGGTACATAACCAAAGATGCGAGCGACCGACCATGCCCGAGGAAATAATCGCCAATTTTGCAGTCAAACGCCTTAGCGTTCTCGATGAACGCGGGAACGTCGATGAAGCGCTCATGCCATTGCCCGCAATCTCATCGCCTAGATCGGCAATTCGGCCACAGAGACACAGAGGAAATCACAGAGTTTTTTTCAAATATTCTCAAATCCTTAAATGGTGAAGGGAAATTAGACCTAAATATTGTCTAACTCTCTGAAATGTTTGTCTCATTGTCTCTGTGACTCTGTGGCATATGCTTTTTCCGGGATAATAAATTAATGTGAAGGGAGTTAGCCATGTCATTGACGAAAAACTGGTACACGTTCGATGAAGCAGCATCCAAGTACGGTGTTTCTATTCAGCAGCTTCTACTCTGGGTTGAGAATGGATTGGTCCGCTCTGAAGGTGATGAGGGCAATCCTAACCTGATTAATGGCGATGATATTGAGATGGAGTTGAATCTTACACCTTCGGTTTGAGGTTATTTCGGTTGGTTATGGCGAGTGTTGCTGGGTAATGGAGGGGGGGTGGTCTTTTTAGTAGTAATGCAATTTATTCTTTTCCCGATCGAAGCAACAATTGTATTATGTCCCCAGAATAATTCAAAATAGCAATTGGAGGGCTCAATGGAAATTCAGACCGCATACGCATTCGGCAAGAAAGTTGATGCGTCGTTCAAAGATGTTGAACAAAAGGTCCGGGTGGAACTTGCAAAAGAAGGCTTCGGAGTACTGACCGAAATCAATGTCCAGGATAAATTCAAAGAAAAACTCGGCAGGGACTTTCGTGACTATGTCATATTAGGTGCGTGCAGCCCAGCACTGGCTTGGGATGCCTTTGCTTTGGAGATAAACATAGGAACATTGCTTCCCTGCAATGTGGTAGTGTATCGGGATGACAACGGCAAAACCGTTGTAATGGTCATGGACCCGGTTGCCGCTCTCGGAATTATCGACAATGCCAAACTCGGTGAAGTTGCTGCACAGGTCCGGGCACGAATGGAACGTGTCGTGGACGCACTTTAGCAGTGAAATTGAATGAGGGGGGCCTAGAGAATAGTATATGCAAATGTTTATATATCAAGATTGACCCCTTTGGGGTCCCATTTCTTCATTATACTGGGTTTCAAACATGGAACCGTCCTTCGTTCGGTACTATATTGCAGGTTTCGCTGGTCAGGTCATAAACAATTTTTGCCTTCTTATCTCGAAGCTGTTGCAAGACCTGTTCAACTTTCTCATCGAGCGGATAATTCGAGTCTGATAATTCGCTCCATTCACGTGATACAAATTCTTCAATCAAAGCTCGTAGCGTGGCGGGTGATATCTGCTCGTATGGAACATCGACACCTTCCTCGCTGTATTCCGATACCACTTTTTCGGTTTGCTTGGTCATATTGATTATCCGTCTAGTGTTTATATCGATTAAACCTCTGTTCAGCCGGCATTCATCAACGAAAATAGTTCTTCCCGTTTGCTGACCAGATTCTTGGCTCTGCCGATTGCCAGTTCAAGGGTGTCATTTTCAAGGCCGGCAATAATTTCAGATACAGCATCCTCTGTCGGCATTGCCGATTTATTGACTTCTTCAGGACGATGTTCCGAGCCTAATTCGCTTGTGACCAGTGGCGGAATAATCTCGAAAACGCTGATGTTTGTGTCACGCAGTTGATGACGCAGCGACAGGGTCAGAGAATGGAGCGCAGCTTTGGTCGCACAGTATACCGGAACCTGTGCAAGTGGAGTAAAGCCAAGTCCAGATGAGACATTCGCAATTACCGCAACGGCTTGACGTTCCAACAGTGGCAATAGGAGTGTTGTCAGATGAATGGGAGCGCCGAGATTGGTGGCTATCTCTTCTTCAGGCAGAGCACGATTTGATGTGCTATTGCGGAAGTCATAAAGATGTTGGACGCCTGCATTGTTAATCAGTATGTTTAGGCTTGGGAAATTGTCTTCCAACCATGATAACAAGCTCGTACGGGCCATATGATCGGATACGTCACATACTCGAATATGCAGTCCGGGATTGGCTGCACGGGCTTCTTCAAGCCTGTTCCGGCGTCTACCGCAGATGATTACTTCATTACCGAGCTTTAGCAGTTCCTGGGCGAGTACCAGACCAATGCCCGTTGCTCCGCCGGTTATGAGAATTGTATTGCCAGTGAGTTGCATAGACTATTCCTTTCGAGACGTTTGCATCTTACTTATCATGGTTGATGGCGATGACATCGAGATGGAATTGAATCTTACCCCATCCGTATGATGTCACCATTTGCAAAAAAGTTAACCTAATTGTGATAAATATCACATCTTTTTTTGACTGATTATGTAATATTTCAATATAATGAACTTTGCCCCGTTACATACCCTCCTTTGTAGCGGGGCCTTTTTTTATTTCAATAGCGGAAATTCCTGTGTCCTATTTCTATGCTGCGCTCCATCTATACGTTTGTAAACGTTAAAGTATACATTGGAGATCGGTTTGTACCCTTTAGCTTCGTTCTCCCATAAATAGCGAGTTGTATTGAAGTCAATCAAATCAATTACCCCGACCAAATCATAATCCCGAGAAAATTTCAAAACCCAGTTCCAAAAAAAGTTTTCCTGAGAATTCAACTCCAGCCAGGTCATTGCTTCGCTGTCTATTATGATAAATTTGGGTACTGACGATTCGATTTCCTGGAACATTTCCTTTTGCATTCGTTTAGCATAAGGGTGATCCTCTTTAAGGCCATACATGTAGATATATCCGGTTGCAGAAAGCCGATCCGCATAAAAATATATTTCCGGTTCGGATCCTATTACCGCAATCTGGTCGCCAGGAGATGAATGTGTCTTTATATATTGGGCTATTTTTACCGATTCAATGAAAGGGTCGGCACCGTATATGTAATGACTTAATTCGGATGTATTAAATTTAAATAAGTAATTTATTTCATGAATAACACCAAACATTATGGTTATAAATACCAGCAAAAGCGGTATGAATTGCAGATGAACTCCATATTTCAATGACACAAGTAAGCGTCGCGCTAAGAAGACAGCAGATCCAATCATCAAAGAGACTGCAGGTAAGATAAGAACAAAATAATGGTCGCGAAAATAAAACCCAGGGCACATGGAGAGTAAAGAAGAAAGCAACAGGCCAAAAATGAATGGTCGATCTGTGTCGAAACCACCTTTTTTTATCAGCAATACACTACCTGACACTATTCCAACAATGGCAAGACTCCAGAGATAACGCTGTTCATAAAATAGCAAACATAGTTGCTCATAAAATAACCATATTCCTTTCGAGATCGAGGGAGTCGATCTATATTCACGGGCATATTGCACTGTCCAAAACCAGAACTTATCAAAAACACCTGCTTCCCGCATCCAGAGGACAATAAGCATATAAGGGATAATCACTGCAAATATGAATATTGCGTAATCACCCATAGCGCGCGTTTTATGCTGGATAAAATTTACGCGATTGCGCCACAAAAGATAAATAAATGCAAAGATAATAAATAAAGCGGCATGCTGCTTCATTATGAAAGCTATGCCAAAACTAAGGCCGCTTATAAAAAGAAATAGTATATGTCGTTTTTCAAGTGCTCGAAGCAATAGAATCAGCCCTGCCAGGGTAAACAGCACTACAAAATGGGTCGCATGCGCTACAAAACCGAGTACCGACCAACTGAGTGATAAAATGGTATAACACGCGCCACATATTATTGCTGTGTTTCGGTCAAAAAGTCGTAAAGACAGTAAATAAACCAGGAAGACACAGAAACCGTTGACGAGCAAAAGACCGAAGTGAATCGCTGAAGGGGTCTGGCCGAGCACTAACATGAAAATGGCATACATGATGCTTACGCCGGGTAGTTTCATATTATATACATAGGCAAAAGGTGGGAAGCCTTTGAGCAGGAGTTGCCCAATGTAGGCATATTCTCCTTCGTCCCTCTCTAACGGTAAGTTAAGAAGGCGAATGCGAATATATCCCGCCACCACAACCACAAAAAGAATAAATAAATAAACTAATATGTTATAGCGCTTGGATGCACTACTGTCATTGTTTGCCAATTTGACCATCCTATTACGATGAGCCCCTCAGTAACATGGGGCTTAAGGACTGCTTTTTTGAGTAATAATTGTTTCTCCTGTGCGGTTAAATCTTGGTGCCGAAACCGGGCTGCGGGGGCTATTTGAATTGTAAAACCGCATATTTTTCATCGGTTACATTACCAAATGAGAATGGAAGTTCCCCCCATACACTTGAGTAAAAACCTGCTCGAACATCCTCATTCATGGTGGTCAGAAAAGGCGAAGGCGCCATTTCAAGGATTTGCAAGAGAGTACCTTGCTTCATGATTTCCGGAAATATGTTGACGTTATTTTCTGGTACGGCCACGAATGATGGCTTAGCATAAGATTTTTTTACATCAAATGCCATAGCCCCTTTCTGCTCCATATAATACTGGAATCCCCAATGCCCCTGGAATATGAGCGGCCTTCCATCACTGTAATTCCGTACGATTTCTTGTGCGGCGTTTCGCGCCGAACCAGCCAGGCTGTAGTCTGCCCAGGCAACCGTCATGGAAAACAACCAGGCAAATGTCAACGGCACTGCAAAAGACTTTGAGCGCAAAAATCTCATTTCGTCCAAACCATATCCCTGTCTGCCCAAGGCACGCACGATGAGTATACCCACCGCCGGGGTCAGGGGCAGTATGCTCCTTCCGTTTACGGACCAGTTTACAAAAGAAGCGAACGCAAATGTCCCCATAACCCACAGGAAGAGTAGCAGAGATTCGGAATTCCTCTTTTCAAACAGGTCACGAACGGCGAGAGCCAACAGGTGAAAGCCTGCAATCATATATAGTGACAACTGCAGGTAATAGTCCCATGAAACGCTCTTTGTAAACTCCTGAAAGGCAAGAATATAAAGTCCAAGGGCAAGAAGAGGAAACAAGAATATAACTGTAAGAACAACCCGCTTCCCCCACAGAAGCGGCATAAATAACAAAGAAGGAATTAGACATCCGCCCAAAAAGGAGAGCCCCGTGACAGTACTTGTAAATATGTCTTTCAATCCATGCTCTTTAAACGATGTTGCATAGGATGCGGCATCCAATAGCAGCCCCCTGCCATAGATAATCCTGGTTCCCCATTGATAGCAGCAGAGGGCGGCTATCGGAACCAGCAAAAATAATATTTGTCGTGTTCGTCCCTGTTTTGAGTAAAGAGTATATAAAAAAAGAAGGGGAACGAGGCTGATGCCGAAATATTTCGTCAGGCTGCAGAGTGCAATTAACAGAGACGCACAGAGCAGGTCTCTTGAGCTGCCGCACCTCATCCCTCTGATCCACAAAAATATTGCCCAGACATACATGGCTAACATCATCGTGTCGCACATCACCATAGTGCCTGACAGGATGTAAACCGGGGTTAACATGCCCATGAGAGCCGCAGTCAGAGGATATTGGGACAATTCGCGGGCAAGAAAGTAAGTTCCGAGTACTCCTGCCACCGCTGGCAGCAGGAAAGCGAGATGGAGGGAAATCTCACTCCATCCTCCTATGAATCCAGCCAAAGCGATGTAGTATGAGGCAAAAGGGGGATTCTTGATTATTTCAGCCGCACTCTCTTCTGTTCCGTACCAGTTGATACTAAATCCGTAGAAATCGAGAGGGTGTGCATGTATATGCTGAGCTGACCAGATGAAGAGGGGGTCGTCGATATTGAATGCCTTGCCTAGAAAGGGAACGAGACAAAGCAGGGTTGCTATGACGAGCAGAAGGATCGGCGTATGGTTGTCATTTGAATTATGATATTTACTATTCAAGATTCTTATATCCTCTATATATTGAATCTTTGGTTAATTATTGGGCTGGCTCAGTAGGTTACGGAGCCTTACAGAAAGCCTTTTTATTATCACAATACGCTGGTTTGTAAACATATTTTCTGCCAGCATTCACACTAACGTTCACACTTTTAAAATATAAAAAAAAAGGGTTCCAGCGTCGTTGCTGTAACCCTTTGTATTCACTGGCGGAGAAGTAGGGATTCGAACCCTAGGTGGAGTCACCCCCACACTTGATTTCGAGTCAAGCGCCTTCGACCACTCGGCCACTTCTCCGGAAATGAACCCGCACCTTATCCCATTATTAGCCAAAACTCAAGCCTAAGATGCCGATGGGGTTTGAGTGACCCTGCGCCTTACGCATGCGCGTTTTAAAATTGACAGATCGCGAAATAGGTATAAAGATTGGACAAGTCCCGGTTGTTTGATCGGAAGGGGGATTTGCACCACTCGAAGCTTTGGGTTATAGGCCCCATTTAATTAAATTCCTATTTTGCCGATAATATAACTAAGGAGGCTAACAATAATAAGTTTGCTAGCCTCCTAAGTCCATCTCAAGGAGGATACAATGGAACTTGCTCAACTCTCACCTGCTGCCGTTGTAGGCACCCCGACCAACCTCAATCCGCTGGCCCAGCCGGACAACACCGCCACGGCAGCGGTCGTTGGCACCGTGGCCCAAAAGAGCACGCAAAAGGCCAAAAGTGATTCCGTTACCATCTCGCGAGAGGCCATGGCAAAGGCAGCAGAGGCCGGAACGCAGAACAGAAGCGGCAAAGATGCCCAGACCAAGGATGCGGCCCCCAAGGCCAACGGACGCTAGTTCCTTGGAACACAATGTCGTCATGCGCTTTCGTCGATGTTCCCTCCCGCCGGCCGCAGCCAGCGCTCCACGTCGGCAACACCGACCGGCGCGGGTACGATGTGTTTGGGGAGCCGCAGGAGTTTGGTCCCCTGGGGTGGTCGCAGTTCCTGGTAGAGTTCTGCGCTGCGGCGCAAATAGCCCTTGGAGAGGTGCAGGGGGAGCAGGTAGCGTGGCGCCAGGCGTTCAACCAGGCGGTTCAGGTCCCCGGTGGTGAGATGGTACGCGGCGCGGGCCTTGTGCATGTCCGCCTCCAGAAAGGTGCACTCGGCGCAGAGCAGCGTCAATCCTCCCAGAAAATGCTCCATGGCGGCCACGTTTTCCCCGGTCCAGCCGACGTCGGTTACATACCCCAGTGATGCCGCAGCCTCTTCGGAGCGGATGGCCTCGTAAAGGGCCGCAGGATCGTCGGCCGGTTCCTCCCTCAAACCCTCTCCATCCTGCCTGCTGACCAGCACCTCGTGGTCCCCGTGCCCCTTCAATACCCTGGTCTTCAAGTCATGCAGCCACTCTCCGGCTACCAGCCCTTGCGCCTTCAATTTATGAGGATCAATGGAAAAGTGAGGCTGCTCGTTGACCCGGAATGCCAATACCGGCAGCTTGTGATCCAGTATCTCGGCCTCGACGGCAACGTAACGGCATGACCATATCTCCCGGCCGGTACGGGGCTCCTCGCCGTCAAAGGCGCGCATGAACCTGTCGGGGCCGGGAAAACGGTAGTGCATGATGCGGTCGGAATGGACCTCGTGGAGCCGCAGGGTGAACCAGGTGGGCTCGGCAAGGTTCCAGTCGTAGCCTCCTAGTAGGTGCCGGACCCGTTCGGCGATACCGGGGGGGCCGAAGACGTCCAGGGGCCGGGGCGAGGCGTAGTGGTGGCGCACCAGGGTGGGGAGCCCCATGATGTGATCCATGTGGGCGTGGGTGATGAATACCGCCGCGATGGGTTTGACCACCCGCTTGGCCAGGTGGGCGATCTGGCCGCAGTCGAAGAGCAGAGCCCGCCTCAGGGGACGGATGCGCAGGAAGATGAGCGGATCGTCCAGCAGGCCGCCGAAGCAGGCCGGCTCGCAATAGCGGAATGGAAGACGACGTTTGCTGCTTCCCATGTCAATTTAACTCCTGTCCGCGGGGCGATCACCGCGACACCCCGTCAATCCATCCCCTAAGCTCCATCCGCTGCCGTTCACGCGTACCTCCTCACAATCCTTCGTTCGGTAAGATACCGCACGCCCAGAGGAATGACAACAGCCATGAAGATGATCCCGCACCCCAGCCATTCGCGGGCACTGAGGCGTTCGCCCAGGACGAAGAAGCCGGCGATCAGGCTCCAGACCGGGTCGAGGGTATAGATCAGCCCGGCCCGGGTGGCGGTGACGTAACGCTGGTAGGCGTTCTGGATGGTGAAACAGAACACGGTGGGAAACAGCGCGCAGTAGGCCACCGATAGGATGGCGGGACTGGACAGGGCGACATGGGGCAGCGGGAGCATAAGGACGAAGCATCCGGCCAGCAGGGCCACCGTGGCGAACTGCACCAGCGAGACCAGGTAGACGTCGTCGTCCTTCAACACCTTGGATACGGTTATGATCTGGCAGGCGATCATCAGGGCGCAAATGGTGGAGATCAGGTCTCCCCGGTTGAAACCCTCGCTGCCGCCGGTGGCCAAAAGCCAGATGCCGGCTGAGGCCATGACGATGCCGGCCAGGTTGATGCGGCCGATTCTTTCGCCCCAAAAGATCTTGACCAGTAATGGAATAAAGAGAACAAACAGGTTGTTGAGGATACCGGCCCGCGAGATGCTGGTCCCCTGGACGCCAAAGACAAAGCTTATGTTGGTCAGGCCCAGGGTGACGCCGACTGTCGCGCCGCGCCGCACGGTCCGGCGATTTAAACGCTTGAGCCGTGGGCCGGAGATGAGCAGCATGATCAGGGTTGCCAGGGAAAAGCGCAAAAGGACGAACAACTGGGGCGGGATCTCGCGGAGGCCGATCTTGGTGAAGAGAAAGCTGCCCCCCCAGAAGAAGGTGGTCAGGATCAGGACAAAATAGACCTGCCCCATGGCGGGTTTGTGGGGGGAGTTCACGTACGGGCACTCCGTTTAGCCCCCGGGCCTCGGGCGGCCAGATAGCCGGCAATGATCGGCAGATCGGCCTCGGCCCAGTCCAGGGCAGACATCTGCTCCGGCTCCATCCAGGCTACGGCCCTGTGCTCGTGCAGGGTCATGACGCCGTCGGCCGGCGTGCAGACAAACGGATACAGGGTAACCGTGAAGGTTTCATAGGAGTGGGTTGTGACCGGGAGGGACCGGCCAATGCTGATGCCGATGGCAAGCTCCTCACGGAGTTCGCGGACAAGGCATGCCTCGGGCGTTTCGCCCGATTCCAGCTTTCCGCCGGGAAGTTCCCATTTGAGCGGCATGCTCATGGTTTCGCTGCGCTGGGCGGCCAGTATCATCCCGTCATGTTCGATGACGGCGCAGGCTACGTGGATATGGGGTTTCATCTTGTTTCACTTTCTTAGGGACTCGGAACTAACCAATATACTGTTTCACATCTCATCTTCAGGCCATCTTTGNNTTTGCTCAATCAGGGGCAACAAATCTGACCTAAATCTGAGCGTAAAACTTGGTATATCAGTTAATTCCAAGTCCCTTACCATGGGTTTGGTCGGGTACGGCTCACCGTTCCGCCAGTGCCAGCCTGATTCCCAACGACGTAAAAACCCCAGCGGTCAGGAAATCGAGGTATTTGCCGATCCTGGGCCTGGTGAGGATCAGGTTGCCGATGCTGCCGGAAAAGTAGCCGATCAGGCAGAAGATGACGATCGCCTGCAGCATGAAGATAAATCCCAGGAGCAGCATCTGCAGGGCGAAATGGCTGGCCTTGGGAGATACGAACTGGGGCAGGAAGGCCAGAAAGAACATGGCCACCTTGGGGTTGAGCACGTTCATGATGAAACCCCGCTTGAACAGAGCAGCCGCGGGCCGGTCGTCGGCCTTAGCCAGCCGTATGGCGGAACGCTCCCCGAGTGTCTTGCAGGCCAGGTAGAGCAGGTAGGCGGCGCCGGCGTATTTGATGATATTGAAGGCGAAAAGCGATGAATAGAAAAGGGCGGAAATACCGAAGGCGGCCGCCGTGGTATGGACGCTGACGCCGCTGCACATGCCCAGTGCCGTGACGATGGCGGCTTTTCTGCCGCGGGCGATCCCCTGGGTCAGGACAAAGATGTTGTCGGGGCCGGGCGCCAGGCTAAGCGCTATGGATGCGCCGAGAAAGTAGAGCAAAGTCGTTGCCGTCATGGGATATCCTTTGCCTTAAGAGGCCTGTTTTGGTGTAGGGGCGCATTGCATGCGCCCTGATTGGGCGAACAGCAGTTCGCCCCTACGATTCAGATATTTAACCACCGGAGCTGATGCCGACAATAACACGAAAATCGGAATGGGACGGCAGCGTCATCCGCCAATATGCACCGCCAGCCAGATCGTTGTTTCGCCCGGTGAGGTCCAGGCCACCCGGTGGCGCCGGCGGGCAGGGATCATGAGGTAATCGCCCGCCATCAGGCTGCGCGGTTCCGCTTCTCCTTCGAAAAGCAGCCCGGCGCTACCGGCCAGCAGGAGCACCCATTCGTCCTTTACCTGGTCGTACCATTCCCCCTCCGGCGTGACCTGGCCATGGGACAGGATCCGCTCAATGCGGACGGCTCCCTTTTGGGCCAGGGTCTCGAACAGCTCAGCGGGCAGGCAAGGGGGGATGTGGCCGAATATATTACCGGATTCCGTCATGGTTCACCTTGCTTTGGCCGATATATCAAAAATACGCGAATCGTTCAACCTGAACCACGTTATTACGACATTTCATCACCTGACGCAAGTATTGAGGCGCGCCGGCCGGGTGATCGGCGCTGCCGGGACGCGCCTGCGCTCTGCCTGCGATGTTGCGTGACAAACAGGATATTATCGGCTAAAATGACCTCCTGCAACCATATGCCGCGGGAATTCCCGACAGCGATCTTCGAAAAGTTCAATGTGGAGGACGGACCATGGTCTTGAACAATAAAAAACCGGGATCGACATTGCACGAGGACATCAGCCAGTTCGAGAATATCATCGCAGACGGCAACCCCCTGTTCCCCAGGTTCAAGTTGTTGCTGGAGAGCTATAAGAAGCTGGCCCGCCGCACAAAACATCTGGCTCATGAGAATGGGGTCATGAACACGCGGCTTGTGGAACTTGACCGCTCGCTTGACCTGGCAACCAGGATAGATCCCATGACCGGCCTGACAAACCGCCGCCACATCAAGGAAATGGTCGAACAGGAGTACAGTCGCGCGCTGCGTCACAAGCGCACCTTTTCCATTATCCTGGCCGATATCGACAACTTCAATAAGATCAACGACACCTACGGCTATAATGCCGGCGACGATGTTTTGGTGGAGATCTCGCGCGTTTTCGAGGGGTGCGTCCGCAATGAGGATGTCTGTGCCCGTTGGGGTGGCGAGGAGTTTCTCGTTCTCCTTCCCGAAACCACGATCGATGGCGCTCTTGCGGTGGCCCAGAAGATCCACGAATCGGTCGCGATGACCGAATTCAAGGCCTTCAAGCCGGGCATCCGTACCACTATCAGCATCGGGCTCAGCGAATATAAACCGGACCAGGCGCTGTTAGAGTGCGTCAACAGGGCCGAGCATGCATTGCAGCAGGCCAAGAAAGCCGGGAAAAACCGTTATATTGCCGCGCCGTAACCTTCCCGCAGCCTTTAATCCCGGAAAACGCTGCCGGCGTTCGGGCACGGCATGGGAGGCAGATCATGCACGAGGCTTTATTCTACGAAAAATTGCCGCACGATGCCGTCAGATGCGACCTATGCCGCCACCACTGCCGGATTGCGCCGGGAATGCGCGGCATCTGCCGCGTCAGGGAAAACCGGGCCGGCCGGCTCATGTCGCTGGTATACGGCCGGATTGTGGCCGAACATGTCGATCCCGTGAAAAAAAAGCCGCTCTTCCCCGTGCTGCCCTGCACTACGAGTTACTCCATCGCCACGGTTGGGTGTAATTTCCGCTGCCGCCACTG
>PLYK01000133.1 GCA_003151775.1 Geobacter sp.
CGCCTTGATTTGGAATTGGTATTAGATTACAAGAGGTCAAAGATGGGGAGGCTTGACATGGTTTGGAGCAAAGGGAAAGGAAGTTATTCGGGGACAAGAAAGCGCTACGCGTTGTTCTTTGGTATTGTATTGAATTTTTTGCTGATGGCGGTTGCCCCAGGCATCTCCGGGGCAGCAACCCCGCAAATCAGCGCTGGTTATGCGCATTCTGTCGAATTGAAAAGTAACGGCACCGTCTGGACATGGGGCGATAACTCCGGTTACCAGTTAGGGTTGGGGAGCGGTTTTACGGCTTCGTACAGTTCGGTTGCGGAGGAGGTAAGCGGCATCTCAGGGGTTATTGCGGTCGCGGCAGGTGAAGACCATACCCTAGCCCTGAAAAGCGACGGTACGGTTTGGGCTTGGGGGGAAAACAACCACGGCCAGTTGGGGAATGTTGACCTCGTTGGAACGGCCTCTTACTCAAATGTGCCGATTCAAGTTTCAATCCCAATCCCTTCGAACGTCCCAGTAATAGCTATAGCAGCCGGAACAGAATTCAGCATGGCCCTTGATAACAACGGCGCGGTCTGGGCATGGGGGCTTAACGACAACAGCCAGTTGGGGGTGAGCACTCTGAATACAATCGATCAGTACACGCCGGTCAATATTACGACACCCAATACACTTCCGAAGATTACCCAAATTGCAGCAGGGCAGTCTCACGCGCTCGCGGTCGATACCAACGGCTCGGTTTGGGCCTGGGGGAATAACAGCAAGGGCCAGTTGGGGATTGGCTCAACAATAGACAGCATTATCCCTGTCCAGGTAACGGGGCTTTCCGGGGTCGCGAGCGTTGCTGAGGGCGATTTCAATTCATTTGCCCTCAAGAGCGACGGCACGGTTTGGGCCTGGGGACTGAATGCCGCCGGCCAATTGGGGATTGGAAGCAATACGGACTCCGATGTCCCGGTACCGGTAAGCACCTTCACCGGTGGTGTGACAGGGATATCGGCCGGTTATTCCCAGACCATTGCCTTGAAAAGCGACGGCACCATCTGGGCATGGGGGGGCAATGCTGCAGGTGAGTTGGGCAATGGTTCGACGACCAGTTCAAACACTCCCCAACCAAATGGCTTTACAGCCGCCACCAGCTGCTCAGCGGGCAATTTCTTTACCTTGGCGCTTAAAAATGATGGTACGGCCTGGGCATGGGGCGATAACAGCAGCGGCCAATTGGGCAACGCAGCCTTTGAGCCTCTTCCATCCTTCGGCACCCCTAGTCCGACGCCTACAGTGGTCATACCTATGGGTGATTTGAACGGTGACGGAAAGATAACAGCCGTCGATGCACTCCTGGCGTTGCGCGTCGCCGTCAAACTTGATTCGCTGACCGCCAACGATCTGCTCGTCGGCGACATGAACGGCGACAGTCAAATAACCGCGGTTGATGCCCTGCTGATACTGCGCAAGGCGGTAGGTCTGTAACAGGTTGTATGGCACGGAATGGGCAACATAAATCGATTTTGGAACAAGTATTTCGCTATTCAAACAATCATAAACGATGGGGGTATATCTAAGATGAAGAAGCTACTTTTTGGACTTGTGCTTGCACTGATTCCGCTTGTTATGTTCGGCTGCGGCAGCGGAGATTACGGCTCAGGAGGATCCTCCGCAGTAACCGGTTTTGCCTCAAAAGGGCCGATTACGGGAGGAACAGTCAAAATATACGAAGTCACCTCCTCGGGCGGTCAGGGGAGTCTCATTACCACGGCAAGCTCACCCCAATCAGGGAATTTTACGGCCAACCTTGGGCCCTATAAGGGCGCCATATTCGCCACCATGTCAGGCGGCAGCTATACCAGCGAGGCAACGGGGGTTAAAGGCATTCCCCTGCCGCAGAAACTGCACGCAGCGACCTACATAAGCACATCCGGACCGCTCAACCTGGCCATCACCCCTTTGAGCGAGGTGGCCTTCCGCCACATGAGCAGCCTGACCCAGACCAGGATCGTCAACGCCAATGCGCGTGTCGCCAGTTTGTATCTGAAAGGATTGTCGCCGGGCAAGGATGTGGTCAACACACTGCCGGCCGACGTCTCTAGCGGCTCTACGTCCACAGCCACCGATCCCGACAGCATCAACTACGGTCTGGCCGTGGCAACGGTCAGTCAGATGATGGTCGGTTCATCGTTGGAGAGCGCTATTACAACCTTGGGTAACGCATTGCCGGCGTCACCGAATCCGAATTCTCAACTGCCGGCGGCATTCACCACGGCCTTCGCTGCACTTCCCGCAGGCAATTTGCAGTCAGGGTTGAAAAATATTCCGTTGAGCGTCACCTTGACCCCCTCGAGTACAACGGGAATCGCCGGTACCGGTGCCAAGATCGTTCTGACCGCAACGGTCGTTGGTTTTGGCGGCGCTGCCGTTGCCGACGGCACCACGGTTTCCTTTACCGCTAGCGCCCCAGGCGTACTGGACAATAAATCGGCGACCACAACCAAAGGTATCGCCACGGTGAACCTGACCAATGCCTCCACGGGCCAAGTGACGGTCACCGCCTCAGCCGGCACTGTAACGAGCAGCCCGGTGACGGTCAGCTTTAACACCGACCTGACGGCGCCTGCCACGGTCACGGTCAGCGCTTCCCCGGCCAGCGTCCCGGCTGACGGCACTACCGCATCCACCATCACCGCCACAGTTAATAACTCTGCTACTAAGCCGCTATCCGGCGTTACGGTTTCATTCACCGCGCCCGGCGGCACACTGAGTGCAGCTTCTGGCACCACCGACAGCAACGGCAATGCCACGGTGAAGCTGACCGGTTCGACGGCCGGTGCTGTTGTTACGGTTACGGCCTCTGCGGGCAGCGTGGCCGGGAACGCGAAGGTCACGTTCACCGCTCCGCCTGATCCGAAAGTTCCGACGGCAGTAACGGTCAGCGCTTCGCCAACCAGCGTTTTGGCTGATAACAGCACGACATCCACCATTACCGCCAATGTGAAAAACTACGCCGGCAATCCACCGACGGCCGTCACAGCGGTAACCTTCGCGATTGCCAGCGGTACCGGAACATTGGGCACTCCTACTACGACCGATGCCAACGGCAACGCCACGGTCACCCTCAAAAGCGGTACAGCCGGGAATGTGACTGTTACCGCCACGGCAGGCGCCATCACGAGCAGCCCGGTAACGGTAACGTTCACCGCGCCACCGGTCCGGCCGGCCACGGCAACCGTCAAGGTGGCCACCAGCGGGACGCTAGCCAGCGGCGTCACTATAGGCGCTATCCAAGCCGACGTGACCTTTGTCACCACCAAGGGACTCACCTTTACCTCTGGGGTGGCGAGCGGCGCCGGAACCACTACCGGAACGAACTTCTTGTCGAATAACAGCGCCTCGGGTGATGTCACTCTTAGCCTGTCAAATCTCCATCAGGTGGGCAGTGCCTTTGTCGGCATAACGACCGGAGAATTTGCGACCCTGACATTTGCCATACCAGCCGGGACTACGTTACCTGTAGCGAGCGATTTTGCAGTTGCTTCCGGCGCCGTTGTTTCTGACATAAATGGTGCGACGATTTCCGGCATCACAGTCATTATTCAAGGTGTAACCTTACCATAATCCACAGCCGGAGCCGTAAGCCCGGACGGCGAACAAAAGGGCAACCTTCACGGGTTGTCCTTTTGTTCGCTTAGGCCGGGCCATGAGTGGAAGGTCTTTCGACAGAACGCGCACTTTATATGAATTCTAATCTGGGAATTCCCGTAGGGGCGATCCCAACGGGTCACCCTTGGTGCAATGGGCAACTACGGTGAATATTGCAGAAAAGGCGTGCGAGCCGTTGGCGTCGCCCCTACGATCAAATTTGTGACGAGGAATTACCATGGAGCCTGAAATTGCAGGGCCCTAAGAACGGCAATTCGGCCACAGAGACGCAGAGACACAGAGAAAATCACAGAGTTTTTTCGAATATTCTGATATCCTTAAATAATGAAGAAAAATTAGACCAAAATATTGTCTAATTCTTTGAAATGTTTATCTCAGTGTCTCTGTGGCTCTGTGGCATATGCTTTATCTAGGATGAATTCCACTGCCTCGTTGCAGACACTGGTTTTCGCCGAATATTCTGCTGTTCAAAATTCCATCATTGTAGTAATTATTAACGCTTGAAGGGGAATCAAAACATATCTTGCCGACGGTGATTGTATACATGAATGTTATGCAGTTCGTTTTAATTCTCCTTTTCATGGCGGTCTCCGGCGGCAGTGGGCAGGCCGCCGAAACCACCTGCAGGACCGCGGAGTGCCATGCGCGTGTCGGTGGAACGAAGAATTTTCACGAACCCGTTAAAGAGGGCGATTGTTCCGCCTGCCATAAGCCGGTAAACCCCGTGCATCCCCTGAAAGGCGGCAAAAGCTTCGCACCGGTGGCAAAGAACGAAGCCCTGTGCTACCTATGCCATGATCGCTTCGGTAAAAAGAAGGTTGTCCATTTTCCGGTAAAAGACGGAGAGTGCGCCTATTGCCACAAGCCGCATGGCGGCGTCGAGAGGTACCTGCTGGGTGTGGGAAGCGATCAGCGCGAGCTATGTTATGGCTGTCACGATCCCGCGCCGTTCAAACGAAAATTTGTTCACGGGCCTGTAGCGGTCGGCGAGTGCACCAAATGCCACAATCCCCACGAATCGAACAACAAGGCGCTCCTCAGCGGGGCCGTATGGGAAACATGCCTGAAATGCCATGTGGATGTCGTAAAGGCTCTTACGGAATCAATATATATCCATACGCCGGTCAAGAGCGGCCCCTGTACGGTATGCCATCTGCCTCACAGCGGCGAGATCAGTTCATTGTTGAAAAAGACCACACCGGCCCTCTGCCTGGATTGCCACAAAAAGATGGATAAGCAACTCAAGGCAAAGAATGTACATAAACCACTTTTACAGGAAGGCGGCTGCAGTACCTGTCACTCTACGCACTTTGCCAAGGCAAAGAAACTTTTGTCCGGAGACGATAAAACCATCTGCCTTGCCTGCCACGGCACGGATAAGCTTGGCAACCCACCGTTGAAGAACATAAAGAGCGAGATTGAAGGAAAGAAATACCTGCATGGGCCGATACAAAAGGGTGGTTGCAAGGATTGCCATGACCCGCACGGCAATGACAATTTCCGCCTGCTCAAGGGAAAATATCCGGCTGATATCTATGCCCCTTACAAGGATGGCATATATTCCTTCTGTCTCTCGTGCCATGAGAAGAATATGCTACGTTTTTCCGAAACCACGATCTATACTAAATTCCGCAACGGAAAGCGGAACCTGCATTACGTGCATGTGGTAAACAACCGCAAAGGGCGTACGTGCCGTGTGTGCCATCAGCCTCATGCCAGCAACGGAGTGAAATTGATCGAAAAGGAGAACTTGAAATTTGGTGAGTGGCAGATCCCTATCAACTTTAACGAAACTTCCACGGGTGGGAGCTGTGCCCCCGGCTGCCATCAAGCCTTTGAATACGACCGTGACAAGCCCGTGGTTTACGGGGGCAATCCGGCAAAAAAATAGTTTCCATCCGGAAAGGAGGGCTTTTTCGTCCAAGCCAGGAAATCAAGGGATTGCGCGGAGGCGTACATCGGTACGCCGCACAAGCAAGCCCGAAGATTGACGCCGCATGGGCGGAAAAGAACCCTTTCCGGACGGAAACTAAAAAACCCTGATGTTGCAAACATACACACGCGGAAAGGATATTATATGAAACTGAAATCGTACGCTCAAACGACCGGAAGAACCATACTTGCAAGCTTGCTTCTCGTGCTGCTGCCCGCCATCCTCATGACGGGCTGCGCCGGCGAGCATGTGTGCAGCTATGTATCATCAAAACCGATATTTTTCCCTCCTGCCCCCGACGAACCCCACATCCAATACCTTACAGGCATCAACTCCAGCGACAATATCGGCACGGCCAAGAAGCAAAACACTTTCTCCCTGGTAGTAACCGGTCAGGAGAGGCCGGATGTCATCAAGAAGCTGGGCAAGGCTTACGGAATAACGGCGTACAAGGGGAAACTCTATGTTGCCGAAGGGATGAACGCCCGGATCTCGATCATCGACCTGGCTGCGGGCACCATTGACTACCCCCCCGGTATTGCCACCCCGAGGGGAGCGCTGAAATATCCGGTGAATTGCGCGCTCGACGATGAAGGGTACCTCTACGTCGCCGATACGGCCCGGCGGGAGATCGTCGTCTATGACCCTGCAGGAAACTTCTCTACTTCTTTTCACAGCACGGAACCGAAGACCAAGATTGTGGATGTAAAGATCTACAAGGGGAAGCTTTTTGCCCTTGACCTGGGCACGAGCAGGATACGGATACTCAATCGCAAGACAGGCGAACAGTTGGACGAAATGGGCTATATTGAGAAGCCTGACCAGAGTCTGCGGGTTCCCACGGATTTTTTCATTGATAATGCCGGGAATATCTACGTCACGAATATCGGCAGCAACAAGGTAATCAAATACGACCAGGACGGAAATTTCATCGGATCATTCGGCGGCCTGGGCGATCAACTGGGCCAGTTCGCCAAGCCCAAGGGCATTGCGGTGGACGATGCCGGCTTCATCTACGTGGTCGATGGCGGCACCAACGTGGTTCAGATGTTTGACGACCAGTATCATCTGCTTACCTATTTTGGCTGGCCGGGACTTCCCAACGGTTCGCTCAACGGGCCTGCCGGGGTTGCGACTTCCAAGGATAATCTGGACTATTTCCAGAAGTTCGCTGCCCCCGGCTTCAAGGTTGAAAGTCTGATTTATGTCGTCAGCCAGTTTGGCCAGGAGTACTGCATTCCAAGAATTTCCGTGTATGGCTTGGGGAAGATGGAAAAATAAAGAATAAGGCACGCAAGTCAGTAATTTCCGGTTAGGTAATTGCTGTACTACTAAAACCCTGCTTTTCCCCTCATCCGGCCTTCGGCCACCTTCTCTCCAAGGGAGAAGGCTTGATTATTATCCCTTCTCCCTTGGGGAGAAGGTGCCCCGAAGGGGCGGATGAGGGGGCTTTTGATGTGTTGCAAATATCAAACCGGACATTGCTGGCCGCAAGTGAACAAAGGCTTCCCCCCCTTTAATAAAGGGGGGCCTGGAGTTTGGACATTTTCAAAGGTTCTAAAAAGTCCCCCCGCCCCTTGCGGGAGGGGGCTAGGGGGTGGGGGAAGGCGCCATGAAACCACGTCATTGCCTTAAGGCAATATGCGATAGAACTGAGAAATGAACAGTACGACACGCATCGAGACAACTGTTTGCGAGCCAACGGATTTACCGTATTACGATTTTGGAACAACGATGTAATTGAAAATGTTGAGGGAGTCCTGCAAGNNGGGGGAGCAAAAGTCCAAACTTCAGTCCCCCCTTTAATAAAGGGGGACTTGATCGTCAGCGAAAGATCGATGCTTCTGAGTAAGTTCCCTTCGACTCCGCTCAGGGAACGGGCGGGCGCTGAGCGGAGTCGAAGCGTACGACGCTAATCAGTTAAGCATTTAGAATTTCTTTGCGCCCTATGCGTTTTTGCGGTAACCAACAGCCTTTTTTATGTTAAACATGATTCGACGGTAAGAAGTGCAATCTTTCCTGTGGATGGTCCATAAGGCGGAGCATTTGAGAAAAGTCCTCAGCATATGCGCATCTTTGGTTGTTGTTGCATCCCTTGGCGGTTGCGGCACGCTGACGGCGTATAAGGTCACCAGCACCATTTTCGACGGTGTTCCGCGCATGCCGCCGGCAGACAAGTATTGCAAGGATTATCACGAGCAGGCCATGCTGGAGGAGCTGACGGAAGAGGCCAAGAAACGGCTGGGGCAAAAAACGTCCGAGTCCGAGCACCCGCCGTATGCAGAGAAGCGCTGCAACGACTGTCACGACAAGAACAAGGAGTCAGGCTTTGTGGTGGAGGCGGACAAGCTCTGTGTCCACTGCCATACCGGGTTTCCCAAGGGGGAATTTGTCCATGGCCCCGTGGCGGTCGGCGCGTGCCTTAAGTGCCATGTCCCCCACTCGTCAAAAAATCCGAGTCTTCTCGTCAAGCCGAGAAACGAGGTCTGCGGCGTCTGCCATACCGAACCGAGAGCGGCCATGGGACTTCACAAAACTGCGATGTCCAAGGAGATAGCCTGTGTGGATTGCCACGATCCACATGCCGGTAACGACCGATATTTCCTCAGATAGGGTCAGCAATGTCCGGTTAGGAAATTGCATTGACTGAAACATGCTCTAAAGTCCCCCCTCCCCTTGCGGGAGGGGGNNCACCCACCCCCCAGCCCCCTCCCGTCAAGGGAGGGGGAGCTAACTGCAAATACCAAACCGGACAACGCTGAGATAGGGTCCATAATGCCGTTGCGCGCCGTTCTCATAATTGTGCTGTTTGTCGTCGGCGTCGTGAATGCAGCGCATGCCGAGCAAGCCGGTTTCGAGTACCGTGAAAAAAGGGGGCTTATCGTTCTGGAGGATTTTCAGCAATCGGCTGATCTGCGTTACCAGTTCAACGACCACCACTCCAACGCCGATACCGGCAACAGCACATCCAACGCTCTGCAGGAGTTGTACAACGTCAGTCTCAATACGGCGATCCTTGAGCCCAATATTTTCGAGAGCAGCCTGAACGGGAGCATCGGCTTCAACCAGAACATGTTCAACAGCAGCGCCGGCGGCGGCAATTCCTTATCGGATCAAGCCCAGTACCAGTATCTCTTCAGCGGCACGGGCCTCAAAAAAAGCATTACGCCGATTTCCCTTAACAGTTCCCGGCAGATCGCCACGGTTACCTCGCAATACACGCCGGCCTACACGACTGATACCACCAACAACCAGGTCACGGCTTTGATCTTGAACAATATCCTGTCATCGAGGTTCGATTTCGCCCGCAACACGCTGGATACCACTGGCGGCGGGTACAACAGCTCTACGGCGAGCAACTCGTTCAGCTATAAAGCCGAACACAACGACGGCAAGGTAAGCAATACCATCCTGGCCGGCAACTTGTCCGATCAGGACAGCTCAATCGGAAACTCCCACGTTAATAATGTCTCGCTCACCAACAGTATTGGCTGGGGCGCCGGAAGAAAATATACCCTTTTGTCGTCCGTCCGGCTGCAGGACGCCATGTATTCCGGTGTTCCCGAGAATGATATGACGTTCTCGGAAAACTTCAGGGCGTTGTTGGGCCAGGCCCTTTCCCTTGAAGCGGGTTATTCCCTCATAAAAACACGCACCAACGACTTTCAAGGCCAGAACTCCGTAGACAACGAGCAATCGGGGGATCTCACCCTCAGACACCGTCTCTTCGAGAGCCTTGAGACCGCTCTGATCGGCAGGGCGTCTTCAAGCGAGCTTCTCGGCGGCACGGAAACGAAGTATTCGGGCACAGCCAGATTGAACTACCGGAAGCTGCTTTCCGAGCAAAGCCGCATGACAGCCTCACTGAGCAATGAATACGAGGTGGATGACCGCAACGTCGCCTCGTCGGTGACGACGGTGCAGAACCAGATCTTACCTGGGGTGCACCAGGGGGATACCATCACCCTCCCTCTTTCCGGCGGCATGCTGAGTACCGTCATCTCCATCATAAACAGGGCGCAGGCCATTACCTACACGCAAGGCGTAGATTACACGGTCAACTTTGCCCTGGGCGCCATCTACATACTTCCGGGCGGCAAAATAGACAACCCGGCAACCCCGAGCGGCGTGGACCTCAGCATTTCCTATACCTATTTACTGAATCCAACCATGAAATACGACAGCAACACGTTTTCCGGCAGCACGAACATCACGCTCTTCAACGGCGCCTATTCCCTGGGAGGGTCATACACCCAGCAGCGCTACAGCAATGTTGTCGGAGCCACCAATGACACCCTGCGCAACCTGCGGACGATCCAACTGAATTTCGGTGGCTCCCGGGAGAGTTCCAACTACCGCATCATGTTGACCGACAGTGTATTGGGAGATCTGCATACCGATACCGCGGAGGGCAATGGGCAGTACAATTGGGAAGACCTGTCGCTGACCCTGATAGAGCGATACGCCCTGTACGGTGCTTCGCAGACCAGTATCGGCTACCGGGAGAACACGACGCAATGCACCCTGGCGTACGCCAAGCCAATTTATTCGAATATCCTGTTCAGTGCCACAACCAGCCTGATGGACGTCCGGAGCACTATACGGACGACCACTGATTATGCCACATTCCGGGGATCATTAAAGATTTTTCTGAACAAACTCACGATCACCATGGTGGGACAAACGGGATGGACCTTTTCCGGCGGCGCCACTACGAGGGACGATTCGCTCAACGTCAATGTCACGAGGTACTTTTAGCTTGCGAATAAAACTTCCCCCCCACCCCAACCCTCCCCCACAAGGGGGGAGGGGACTTTTTGGACTCTTGCAAGAGAGACTCTTGCAAAACTCTTGCAAACTGACNNAAATACCAAACCGGACAACGCTGTGCGTTTCCAAGGGCCCTCGCCAAGTTGGGGCTGCTGATTGCCGCGATTGCCCTCCTTGCGGCATGCTCCGCGGGAAAGGCCGTTCTTCAGGAACCGTCTCCAGTCAATAATCCCGAGTGGCCCCTGGGCAACACGGGAGAGAGGATCGAATGGATCAGGAACATAGCAGATACCCGTGATCTCGGGAGCGCCGGCGGATTCTGGCGGCGGGTACGGGAACTGGTGGCCGGCGCGGACACGCACGGCCTGGTAACCCCATACGGAGTGTTTGTCGATAAGGCCAGGCGGCTGTACGTGACCGACCCCGGCGCGCGGGTGGTGCACTGCACGGACATGGCCAAGGGGAGATATTTCGCCATTGGCGATGAAGGCCCTCCGTTTTTGAGCACGCCGATCGGGCTGGCCCAGGATGAGCGCGGCCGCGTGTATATCACCGACTCCACCCTGGGCATGGTTTTCCGTTATGATCCCGAAGACGCTTCGCTTACGCCGCTGCTCGCCAAAAGGCTAGGCCGCCCCACGGGGATAGCCTTCCATCCGCAGAACCATCTGCTGTATGTCGTCGACACCATTGCCGGCCAGGTCGTGGCAGTGGATCAGGGCGGGGTGGAGCGCAAGCGCATCGGGAGCCGGGGTGAGGGGGCCATTCAGTTCAACCGCCCCACCGACATCACCATCAATGCCCGCGGCGAGATTTTGGTCCTCGACGCGCTCAATTTCCGCATCTCCGTGCTGTCGCCCGAAGGCCAGCTTGTGCGCCAGTTCGGGGAGCCGGGAGACGCCGAGGGATATTTCAGCAGGCCGAAAGGGGTCGCGGTGGACAGCTCCGGCCATATCTATGTCGGCGACTCGCAGCGGGATATGATCCAGGTGTTTGACGGCAATGGTTCGCTGATATCGGTCTTTGGCAAAAACGGTGTCGGCAAAGGGCGCTTCTGGATGCCGTCGGGTCTATTCATAGATTCGCGGGACTATATTTATGTCGCCGACACATACAACAAGCGGATTCAGATCTTCAGGCACATAACGAATCGCGAAAACGAAACCCAGGGCGAACCGGACTTCGAAAGAGCGCAGTAGGATGGCTACCACCCCCGGCCCCTCCTAAACTAGGAGGGGAGGAACCCTCCCCCTAACCCCCACCTTGATAAGGAGGGGGTCAGGAGTTTGGGCATTTTCAAAGGTTCTAAAAAGTCCCCCCGCCCCTTGCGGGAGGGGGCTAGGGGGTGGGGGAAGGCGCCATGAAACCACGTCATTGCCTTCAGGAATATGCTAAAGAACTTAGAAATAACACAACTGATGTTGAACGCATACTCTGGCGTCATTTGCGAAACAGTCAGCTTCAAGGTGTCAAATTCCGCAGACAGCAGCCGATTGAAACATACATCGTAGACCTCGTCTCCATTGAGAAGAAAATTATCATAGAGCTTGATGGTGGGCAGCACTCGGAAAATGAACAGTACAACATGCATCGAGACAACTGTTTGCGAGCCAACGGATTTACAATATTACAATTTTGGAACAACGATGTAATTGAAAATATTAAGGGAGTCCTGCAAGTTATCAGGCANNAGCAAAAGTCCAAACTCCAGGCCCCTCCTAGTTTAGGAGGACCCTCTGGGGCCTAAAGGGCTGAGGGTGGTAGTATTCACAAGTAAAGCGTCCGGTATGCCGCAATTTTGCATACAGGCTTCAAACGCCCGGTCCGGGGGTGCCTTGAGGCTGATCTCCGCCCCCTTTTCGTTTCTGAAGGAGAGGTGAGCGCAGTGCAGCATCATACGCTCCGCAGGGACGCCGCCATAGGTGGCGTCGCCGATGATCGGCAGCCCTGATGCCTCCAGGTGGACGCGGATCTGGTGGGTTCGCCCGGTCAGGGGGCGAGCCTCAACCAGGGAGCCTCCTTCGGCGGTTGCCAGTAAGCGAAACTCGGTCAAGGCCGTTCTGCCGCCCGCCATGATGCCGTAGCGCGATGTGCAAAGCTTGCCGATGGCGCCGTCCACCCGCCATGTTCCCTGCATCGGCCGCCCGCTGACCAGGGCCAGGTAGCGTTTGTCCGCCAGCCCGTCGTGAAAACGGGCCGAAAGCCAGGCAGCGGCCCGTTTGTGTTTCGGGAACACCATCACCCCCGAGGTGCCCCGGTCGAGGCGGTGGATCACCCTGGCCGGTTCGGTCAGTCCCTGGCGCCGGAAGCATTCCGAGACCCAGAATTCCATGGTACCCTTGAGTTGGTATGGGGTCCGCTGGGTATTCACCCCGGCAGGCTTGTTGACCGCGATCAGGTCGCCATCCTCGTACAGGAGCGCCTCAGGCGGCAGAACAAGCTCCCGGAACCGTCCAGGCTCCATGACGCCGACCTCCACCACGTCCCCCTGTTTGACGGTGCGCGACGCCACCCGCACCATGGCGCTGTTGACGCAGCATCCGCCCCGGTCGATGATCCGCCGCGCCTCTGACTTGCTGAGCCCGTCGAACAACATCGCCACGGCATCGTCCAGCCGCCGCCCCCCCTGATCTTCTGTCACGGTTTTCTTACATATCATGATCTAGTGTCCCGTGCGGTTAGTCCGTAGTCGTAATTCCGGCTCTTTTGGCCGCTGCCGTCGTTGCGGCTCCTTGAAGTAGACCCTGCTACACCTGCGTCGCCGCGCCTTGGCACCAGCCAAAATATCTCGCAATTACTTCCCACGACTAACCGCACGTGACACTCGTTACTACCCCGATTCCCTGCTGCGATGCAATCAAAATTCCCTGTGGAAAAAGCGGTCCGTCTCTGTTAACCTCTGCCACCATGAGTTTTGATCCGCTTCACGATATCCCGCTGCTGCGCGGTCCGGTGCCGCTTACGCACCTGGTGCTGCGGCATTTCGTCCGCTCCGGCGACAGCGCCGTTGACGCCACCTGCGGCAACGGCAACGACACGCTCCTCTTGGCGGAGTTGGTGGGACCCACCGGTAGGGTGTGGGCCTTCGACATCCAGCAGGAGGCCATGGAAAGCACTGCCCGGAACCTGGCCGCAAACGGGCTGCCGGATAGGGTCACGCTGGTCGCTCAGGGGCATGAGACCCTGGCCGGACAGGTTAACACCCCCCTGAACGCCGTGGTCTTCAACCTGGGATATCTGCCGGGCGGCGACCGCGGCATCATCACCCGGCCCGAGACCACCGGGGCTGCGCTGGAGCAGGCCCTGGGCCTTCTTGCTCCGGGGGGCATCGTGGCCCTGACCGTCTATCCCGGTCACGGAGGGGGCGACGCGGAGCGCCGCCTGGCGGAGGGGTGGGCGGCGAAGCTCCATGCGCCACTGTTCCACGCCTGGCGCATGGGGCAGATCAACGTCACCGCCGATGCGCCTTACGTGATCCTCGTGCAGAAGGGGGCCTGACATGCTGCGCACCTTACTCCCCTTCATCATTGTTCTGCCGTCTCTGGTCTACAGCCTGATTGCGCTGGTCTGCGCCCGGCGCTTCTTCTCCGCAACGCCCCCCTGCTCAGTGGAGACCCCGTCCGTCACCATCCTGAAACCGGTCAAGGGGATGGACGCCGGGAGTTACGAGAACTTCGCCTCCTTCTGCCGGCAGGAATACGAAGGCGAGGTGCAACTGTTGTTTGCCGCGGCATCGGCCGACGATCCGGTCATTTCGGTCATTTACCGGCTCATGGAGGAGTTTGGCGACAACCGCGTCTCCGTGGTTATCAACCCGGCCATCCACGGACCGAACTACAAGGTATCCAACCTGATCAACGCCTTTCCCCAGGCCCGGCACGACATCATCATCGTCTGCGACAGCGATATCCGCGTGCCTCCGGACTACCTGAAAAACGTGACCGCCCATTTCAGCGATCCCCGGGTGGGACTGGTCACCTCGCTCTACCGCACCTCCAGCGCTCCCACCATCGCCACGGCCATCGAGGCCACCGGCTTTACCGCCGAGATGATCCCCAATGTGCTGGTCGCGCTCCACCTGGAGGGGCTGTCGTTCGCCCTGGGCGCCTCCATGGCCGTACGCCGCGAAGCCCTGGCCGCAATCGGCGGCTTTGAGGCCCTGGTCGATTACCTGGCCGACGACTACCAGTTGGGCAACAAGGTGCACCTCGCAGGCTGGCGCATCGCCCTGGACGGCGCCTTCGTGGAAAGCACGCTCGGAGCGGAAGAGTTGCTGCCGGTGCTCGCGCGCCAACTGCGGTGGGCCCGCACCATGCGGGTCAGCAGGCCGGGAGGCTACCTGGCGTCGGGCATGACGCTCCCCTTTCCCGCGATGCTGCTGGCGGCGTTCGTCGCCCCGTCGCCGGCCCCGGCGCTGGCCGCAATCGCGCTGCTCTACTGCGTGCGCCTGGCTGTCGCCACCATCTTCAGCCGTTGCTTCGTCCGTGACCGCCTCCTCCCTGCCTGGCTCTGGCTGATCCCGTTGCGGGACATGCTGGCCTTCTTCACCTGGGCCCTCTCCTTCCTGGGCAATCGCGTCGAATGGCGCGGCAGCCGCTACCGGCTCAGGCCTGGGGGCAAGATCGAAGAACTGGCTTGATAGGGCGTTTATGAGGGCTTGACAAATCATCAAGCGGGCACTATAAATTTGAATGATTATTCATTCAATGCATACGCGCTTTACATTGTCCAATAACGTTATAGAATAGTGCTTTCATCTGCTCAGAGGATGTGTGGTGTGTTTACTCCGGTCCAGGCCATAGGCCGCTTAACAATCGGGTACGTGCGGAATTTGGGCAGGATGGGATGGTTCATCCTCTACTCCCTCTATATGATCGTCCGCAGTCCGGGCAGTCCCGTCTACATACTCAAGCAGATGCGGTTCATCGGCACCAAGTCGCTGTTCGTCATCGTGCTGACCGCCGCCTTCACAGGCATGGTCCTGGGATTGCAGGGGTATTACACCCTGGCCAAATTCGGTTCCGAGGGGATGCTGGGGACCGCCGTTGCCCTCTCCCTGATCCGCGAGCTGGGGCCGGTGCTGTCGGCCCTGATGGTGACCGGCCGGGCAGGCAGCGCCATTACCGCCGAGATAGGCATCATGCGCATCAGCGAGCAGATAGACGCCCTGGAAACCATGGCGCTGGACCCCTTCAAGTACCTGGTTACTCCCAAATTTGTCGCCGCCATGATCTCAATGCCGCTGTTGTGCGCCATCTTCGATGTGGTCGGCATCTACGGCGGCTGGCTGGTGGGGGTCAAGCTGCTGGGCGTCAATCCCGGCGCCTATTTCTACGAGATGGAGAAATCGGTCATGTGGCGCGATGTCTACTCCGGCATGGTCAAATCATTCTCTTTCGGGGTGATCATCGCCTGGATCGGCTGCTACAAAGGCTATTTCAGCGGCCCCGGCGCCGAGGGCGTGTCCCGGGCCACGACCGAATCGGTCGTTTTGACCTCCGTCATCATCCTGGTGTGGGACTATTTCCTGACCTCGATACTGCTATGATCAGACTGACCGGCGTACATAAATCCTTCGGCGCCCAGAAGGTCCTGAACGGCCTCAACCTTGAGATCCCCGAGGGCAAGGTCACGGCCATCATAGGCCCCAGCGGCGAAGGCAAGAGCGTTCTGCTCAAGCTCCTCATCGGCCTTTTGCAGCCGGATAGCGGCCTGATCGAGGTGGACGGCGAGTGCATGCAGGGATTGCGGCGCTCGCAGTTGAACCACATCCGGGAAAAGTTCGGCATGCTGTTCCAGAATGCGGCCCTGTTCGACTCCATGAGCGTGTTCGAGAACGTGGCCTTTCCGCTCCAGGAAAAGACAAAGCTGACCAGGGACGAGATCCGCCGGCGGGTGCTTTCGGCCCTGGAGCACGTGGGGCTCAAGAACGTGGAGGACAAATTTCCCGACGAGCTCTCCGGCGGGATGAAGAAACGGGTCGGACTGGCGCGGGCGGTGGTGCTCGACCCCAAGATCATCCTCTTCGACGAACCGACCACCGGCCTCGATCCGGTCATCAAGCGGGCCATTCACCACCTGATCCGGGAAACCCATGCCAAGTTCGGCTTCACGGCGGTGGTCGTTTCCCATGAGATACCGGAGATCTTCGATATCGCCCAGAACGTGGCCATGCTCTATCAGGGAGAGATCCTCCAGCACGGGACCCCGGACGAGATTCAAGCCTCGACTCACCCGGTTGTCAAACAATTTATCAGCGGAAGCCTGGACGGCCCTATTCATGTGGGGTAAAATAATGAGGAAGCAGGAACCATGAACATGGCAAAATTGGAAATGATGGTCGGCGCATTCATGATCATCGGTATGCTCTGCCTGGGCTACCTCTCCATCAAGCTCGGCAAGATGGAGTTGGTGGGAGGGGATTACTACTCGGTTTCGGCCAAATTCGATTCGGTGTCGGGTCTGAAACCGGGGGCGCGGGTGGAGATAGCCGGCGTGGAGGTCGGCAAGGTTGACCGCATCGCGTTGGATTCCAAGGGGTGGGACCAGGCGTTGGCCTATCTCAAGATCAAGAGCGGCATCAAGATCGGCGATGACGTCATTGCCTCCGTTCGCACCAGCGGCATTATCGGCGACAAGTTCATCATGCTCAAACCGGGCGGCTCCGACCACTTTCTCAAGAATAACGACACGATCCGCGAGACCGAATCAGCCATCGACATCGAAGACCTGATCAGCAAATTCATCCACGGAAAGGTCTGATCACAGGAGAAACATCATGAAAACGCTCTTCGCCTCATTCCTAGTCGCCGTGACGCTCTTCAGCCCCCTTGCCAACAGCCACGCCGCAGAGGATGCTGCGCAAAACCGGCTGGTGCTGGGGGTGAACGACTGCATCCGCATCGCCCTCAAATCGGCGCCGGAACTGGGCGAGGCCCAGGCCGACATCGAGCTGACCTCCAGCAAGCTGGATGAGGCCAGGTCAAACCGTTATCCCCAGATCCAGGTCTTGAGCCTGTTCGGACCTGCCCCCCAGGCCAGTACCCGGGATATTACGCCCGTTATCACCACCGACAGGCGGACCAAGCTCAGCGAACTCACCTGGTTCACCAGCGCCGACGTCACGCTGATCCAGCCGCTCTACACCTTCGGCAAGATCTCCGAGAACATGAAGGCCGCCACCCACGGCATCGAGGTGGACCGTTCCCGCAAGGAGCAGCGCGTCAATGAAATCGCCCTCCAGGTGCGGGAGTATTATTTCGGCCTGATACTGGCCAGGGAGTTGAAAGAGGTGGTGCTTGATGTCCAGGAAGATCTGGCAACGTCTCGCAAAAAGGCGCAAAAGCTCCTGGACGAAGGTTCGGAATCGGTCGACCAGATCGATATCTACAAACTGGACGCCTTCTCCGGCGAGGTTGCCAAATTGCTGGTAGAAGCCCAAACCGGTGAAAAGCTGGCCTTGGCGGCGCTCAGGACGCGTATGGGGCTTTCGGCCGGCACTCTACTGGAGATCAGCAGCGAACGGCTGACCATGGACAAAGAGTCGGTCCCCTCCTATGATAATTTTGTCGATAAGGCCCATTCACAGCGGCCCGAATTCCGCCAGATCGCAGAAGGCCTCAAGGCCCGAGCCGCCTTGGTGGAGGCGGCCAAGGCCAACTATTACCCCGATATCTTCCTGGGGGGTCTTTTCTCCTTTGCCTATGCCGATGACCGCGACCGCATCTACAACCCCTATATCACCGATCCGTACAAACACACAAGCGGCGGCGTCGCGCTGGGCGCGCGCTGGAAACTGGACTTCGGCATCACCGGCGCCAAGGTGGCCGGCGAGCAGGCCCAATACAACCGGCTGCTCAGCACCAAGGAGTTTGCCGATGCCAATATCCCGCTGCAGATCAGGAAATTCTACCTGGATCTGAAGGCGGCCGAAAACAGCGTTACGGCATCCCAAACGGCCTATACCAACGCGAAAAAATGGACAGTGACCGCCCTGGCGAATTTCGATTTCGGCATAGGCCCCGCCAAGGAGATTTTCGACGCCTTGCAGGCCTATGCCCGTATGCGCGCCGCCTATTTCCAGTCGATCTACAACTATAAGATTGCCAGGGCCAACCTGGACTATGCCGTCGGGGAACCGCCGCCTGACGGCGCTAAATAAACGGGAGAAATCTATGCTGAGACGTTACATAGTAATGTTCATGACCGGGATATTCCTGGCAAACAACGCCTTTGCCGGGGTCACCGACGACGTCAAAAAGACTGTGGACGAGGTGGTCCGCATCGTAGCCGACAAGAACCTGAAGCAACATGAACAGGAGCGGCGCCAGGCCCTCAAAAAGGCTATCAGCGTTATCTTCGACTATTCCGAGATGGCAAAACGTTCGCTCGGCAAGCACTGGAATCAGCGTAGCCCAGCGGAACGCAAACAGTTCGCCGACCTTTTCGCATCGCTTTTGGAAAACTCCTATGCCGGCAAGATCGAGTTCTACAACAACGAAAAGATCGATTACCTGAAGGAAACGGTCGATGGCAACTACGCCGAGGTAAAATCCAAGGTAATCACCCGGAAACGCGACGAATTCTCACTGGATTACCGCCTGCTCAAGGAGAACGGCAAATGGATGGTGTATGACGTGGTCATCGAAGGGGTCAGCCTGGTTTCCAACTACCGCACCCAGTTCAACAAGATCATCACCACCAACGGTTACAATGAACTGGTCAAAAAACTCCAGACGAAAACCGATGAACTGAAGGCGCTGTAACACCGTAACAAGGCACGAATTTTATCGCTAAAAGTTCTTGACACGCGCTTTGCGTCTATGATAAACGACACGGGCAGCAAGTTTCGGAAATTTTTGCAGAACGTTGCAGTATCAAGTTTTACCAAGCTTGGCGGTTTTCCTGCATCAAGACTCCGGAAACTTAAGCGGTAATCTATCTGTTCCGGCGAAGGACCGGAGAAAAAAGGAGGTAGGAAAATGGCACAGGGCAAGGTTAAATGGTTTAACGACACCAAGGGGTTTGGCTTTATCGAGCAGGAGGGCGGCGAGGACGTTTTCGTGCATTTTTCCGCCATCATGGGCGATGGCTTCAAATCCCTCGCCGAAGGGGACGCGGTCAGCTTCGACATCACCCAGGGCCCCAAAGGTCTTCAGGCTTCCAACGTCAACAAGATCAAGTAATTCCGGCCACCCATTTCCCATAAAAACCCGCTGACGGCTTCAGCGGGTTTTTTTTGCCTTCCGGCTCGCGGTATGCGGCTGCCCCGGCATGCTGTTCGACACGCCCAGCATCACCGCCGCATCCTCACGCCCCACCTCCCTGAGCGCTTCCAGCACCTTGTTCCTCTCTCCCGGTTGATGCCACAGCACAAGCGCCTTCTGGAGCCCCTTCTCCCGGTCGCCGGCCGGGACATGCACCGCTTTCCCGGTTTCCGGATCGACACCGGTGTAGTACATGCAGGTGGAGAGCGTCCCAGGCGTTGGGGTGAAGTCCTGGACCTGCTCGACGGTCATCCCCAGTTTTTTGAGTGCCAGGGCCAGCTCCAGCATATCCGCAACACTACAGCCGGGATGCCCTGACATCAGATAGGGTACGATGTGCTGCCGTTTGCCGAGGCGGGCGCTTTCCTCGCGAAAGCGGGCCAAAAAGCGTTCAAAGGGCTTCCTGCCCGGCTTGCGCATCAGCGCCGTGACATGTTCCCCAAGGTGCTCGGGCGCGATCTTGAGCAATCCGCCGACATGATGGCCCACCAGTTCCCGAAAATAGCCGGGCTGCCGCTCCATCAGGTCATAGCGGACACCCGACGAGACCGCTGCGTGTTTGACCCCCTGCCGATTCCGCACCTGTTGCAGGAGGCTAACAGCGCGCTTGTCGGCGGTTTCGAGGTGTGCACAGATGGCGGGAAAGATACAGCTCCCCCGGCGGCAGAGCCGCATGGCTTCGGGATGTTTACAGGCAAGGCCGTACATGTTGGCGGTCGGCCCGCCGATGTCGCTGATGCTGCCCCGGAACCAGCTTTGGCGGGCAAGCGCATCCACCTCGGCAATGATCGAGGCCTCGCTGCGGGATTGGATCAGCTTGCCCTGGTGCATGGTGATGGCGCAGAACGCGCAGCCTCCAAAACAGCCCCGGTGGCTGGTGACGGAGTTCTTGATCTGATCCCAGGCCGGAATCGGTTCGTGGTACGAGGGATGGGGCGACTTTTCAAAGGGGAGTGAATAGATCCTGTCCATGTCCGCTTGATTCAGGGGCAGGGACGGCGGATTGCACACCAGCAGGCGGTCGCCGTGCTGCTGGATGACCGTCCGGGCGGAGAAGGGGTTCTGTTCCCGGAAGGCCAGGAGGAAGGCATCGGCGAATTGTTTCTTGTCGCTAGCGACATCGTCAAAGGAGGGTATGGGCACATTCCCGCCGGTTCCGGAGTTTGACGGGCCGGACAGCAGTCCATCCTCAGACTCCAGACCGACACGGCACGTGCCACGCACGCTCCTGATCTGTGCTAACGATTCGCCCCCAGCCATGCGCCTCGCAACTTCCTGTAACGGCAGCTCGCCCATGCCGTAGATCAACAGGTCGGCCTTGGCGTCGAAGAGAATCGAGCGGCGGACCTTGTTCTCCCAATAGTCGTAGTGGGCAAATCGGCGCAGGGAGGCTTCGATGCCGCCGATGACCACCGGCACGTCCCTGTAGGCCTCTTTCAAGCGCGAGGTATAGATGATGGTGGCGCGATTGGGACGGGCTCCGTGGCGGTTTCCCGGGGTGTAGGCATCATCGTGGCGCAGCTTGCGCGCCGGTGTGTAGTGGGCCACCATGGAATCCATGGCCCCGGCCGATACTGCAAAGAACAGCCGTGGACGCCCCAGCGCCATGAAGGGCTCCTTCGAGCGCCAGTCCGGCTGGGAAATGATCCCCACCCGGAAGCCGTGGGCCTCCAGCCAGCGGGCCAACAGCGGGACGCCGAAGGCCGGGTGGTCGATGTAGGCGTCGCCGCTGACAAAGATGACGTCCAGCTCGCTCCATCCCCTGGCCCGCGCTTCATCGAGATGTATGGGGAGGTGTCCGGTCAAGGGAAAAGCGCCAGACCTTCAAGCCCCAACGTCTCCGGGAACCCGCAGGCGATGTTCATGTTCTGCACCGCCTGGCCCGAGGCCCCCTTGACCAGGTTGTCGATGGCCGAGACCACGATGACCCGCCCGGTGCGGCTGTCCACAAGGGGAGCTATGTCGCAGAAATTGGACCCTCTAACGAAAGCGGTCGAAGGGAGGCTTCCCTGGGGGAGCACCCGCACAAAGGGTTCGCCGGCGTAGAACCCCTGGTAGAGCCTGACCAGCTTTTCAGTGGTTACCTCATTCATTGGGGTAGCGTACATGGTGGAGAGGATTCCCCGGTCCATGGGCGCCAGGTGCGGGGTAAACGTGATTTTGAGTTCGATCCCGGCCAACAGCGACAGCTCCTGCTCGATCTCCGGCGTATGCCGGTGGGCTCCGCCGACACCATAGGCCTTGAAGCCTTCATTTACCTCGCAGTACAGGCTGTCAACCTTGGCCGAGCGGCCGGCGCCGCTTACGCCCGAGGCGGAATCGGCGATGATGCTGTGTGGATCGACCACTCCCTTTTTCAACAGCGGCGCCAGCCCGAGGATGATGCTGGTCGGATAACAGCCCGGATTGGCCACCAGCCGGGCTCCCTTGATCCTGGCCCTCCTGATCTCCGGCAGGCCGTAGACCGCATTCTTCAGATTTGCAGGATTGAGATGTTCTTCGTACCATGCCCCGTAGACCTTCGGGTCGGCGAGCCGGTAGTCGGCCGACAGGTCGATCACCGTCTTTTTCAGCTTCATGAAGGTGGGCACCACCTCCATGGCCGCCTTGTGGGGCAGGGCCGTAAAGATGACGTCGGCCTTTTCCGCAACCCGTGCCGGCTCCAGATTCTCAAGCATTAGATCGCACCGCCCCCGCAGGGTGGGAAAAACATCGGAGATCCTCTTGCCGGCGCTCTGCTCTGAGGTAAGGCAGGTCACCGCCGCCTCGGGATGGCAGTAAAGGATGCGGATCAGCTCCAATCCGGTGTAACCGCTGGCTCCAACAATGGCGACGTTCAACATGGCAAACCTCCACAAAAACGTAATGGTTTTTATCCTGAAAAAACAAAAAGGGGAAACCCTTGCGGATTTCCCCTTCTACCATACCAGTGCGGTCTAATCCAGCGATTAACGCTTGGAGAACTGGAAGCGTGCGCGGGCTGCGGCCCTGCCGTATTTCTTGCGCTCTTTCACGCGGGAGTCACGGGTAATGAAGCCGGCCTTCTTGAGCACGCCGCGCAATTCGGCGTCTGTCTCCAGCAGGGCCTTGGTGATGCCGTGCTTGATGGCGCCGGCCTGGCCGGAGTCGCCGCCGCCCTTTACCGTCACGAAGATGTCGTACTCGCCCACCTTTTCGACCAGTTCCAGCGGTTGACGTACGACCATCTTAGAGGTCTCGCGGCCGAAATATTCGTCCAGCGTCTTGTCGTTGACCATGATCTTGCCGGCGCCCGGCTTGAGCCACACCCGGGCTATAGAGCTCTTGCGCTTCCCTGTGCCATAATAGCTGACTGCTGCCATATCGTATATCTCCTCAGAGTATTAAAATGCCAGGTTCTTGGGCTGCTGGGCGTCATGGGGATGGCCGGCGCCGGCATAGACCTTGAGCTTTTTGAGCATGTGCCGGGCAAGCTTGTTCTTGGGGAGCATGCCCTTGACAGCCTTGCGGATGATGTCTTCCGGCCTTTTCTCCAGAAGCTTGCCGGCGGTGATCTCCTTCAGGCCGCCCGGAAAACCGGTGTGGTGGTAGTACATCTTATCGGCCAGCTTGCGGCCGGTGAGCGCAATCTTCTCGGCGTTCACCACGATGACGAAATCACCGGTATCCACGCTGGGGGTAAAGATGACCTTGTTCTTGCCGCGCAACACATTGGCAATCTGAGTAGCCAAGCGTCCCAACACGATATCCTGTGCATCGACCAGGTACCAGTCCCGTTTTACGTTTTCCGCTTTTGCAACTTCGGTTTTCATAGCTTCCTCACATGCTGCACGATCTGCCAGGGACAGACCAATGGTTTTTTCGAAGAGGTGTAACATACTGAAAGAATGATGGCCTGTCAACAAAAAAACAGTACTATCATTTTTTGGGATTTTCAACAGCCGGCTGGCACAGCTCCGTAAGGACGCCGTTGCTGCTTTTGGGGTGCACGAAGGCGATCCGCGTCCCGTGGGCTCCGCTTCTCGGCCGCTCGTCGATCATCCGCGCTCCGTCGGCCAAAAGCCTGGCGATGGCGGCCTCGATATCCTCCACCTCGTATGCCAGGTGGTGGATGCCGGGGCCGTTCTTTTCCAGAAACTTCGCCACCGGGCTATCCTCGCCGGTCGGCTCCAGAAGCTCGATCATGGATTCGCCCACCTGGAGCATGGCGACCCGCACCTTTTGTTCCACGACCTCCTCGATGCCCGCAAAGGTCATCCCGAGATGATCCCGGTAGAACGGAAGGGCGTCGTCGAGGGAACTCACGGCAATACCGATATGATTGATCCTGGTCAGCATAGCCCCCCCTTTTACAGCACCACGGTCTCGTGGTGTTTGCCGAACACCTCCCTGAAGACATCCGCGATCTCACCCAGCGTCGCGTATGACTTGACCGCGCTCAGGATGTGCGGCATAAGATTGTCGCTCCCCCTGGCTGCCGTTTCCAGCGCATTCAGGGCTTCCTGCACCGCTGTAACGTCCCGTCCGCTCTTCATAGCGGCCAGAGATTTCTTCTGGGCGATCTCCACCTCCTCCTTGACCTTGAGCAGACCGGTGGGAGGCGGTTCCTGAACGGTGAACTTGTTGACGCCCACGATGACCATGTCGCTGGACTCGATGGCCTTCTGGTAGGCATAGGCCGAATCCTGGATCTCCTTCTGCTGGA
>PLYK01000091.1 GCA_003151775.1 Geobacter sp.
ACCTCAAAGGTCTGGCCTGAAATATTTGCTATCTTGAATGCAAAAGCGATTAAGCTATCGGAATAAATCAGTGCTTTTTAACGGCGGCTTTCTTTGCCTTCACTGCTTTCGCCGGAGCGGCTGCCTTGGTCCAGTTATTCAGGTCATGTGCAATGTTGTGGCATTCCTGGCATTTGGGGAATTTGGCCAGTAGGCCGGCCGGATGCGGGGCGCCATGGCAATCCTGGCATTTGGGCACCATCTTGTGTTTGTTCTGGTGGCACTTTACGCAAAGAAGCGTGCTGTGTTTGGATTTGTTGGCCAACAGCAAGGACATTGCGTTCTTGTGGCAGCCGGCACAGTCCTTGTTGGGCAGGGTTGAGCCATAGGCGACTACAGTGGGCATATGGGCCTTATGACAGTTTTTGCAGTCGGCAGCGGTCATGTCACTGGAGTGGGGTTTGTGACACTGGGTACACTGGGGAATCTTGCCATGCACATCATGGCAGAATGAACAGTTCAGCGCGCTATGCTTGCTCCTGTTTTCCTTGAGTTGCTTGATCTGGCCGCTGTGGCAGGAGAGACAGGGCTCGGTTACGTTGCGGCCGAAGGAGATATCCTTGGGCCTATGCGGGTTTTTGTGGCATGAGAGGCATGCCGCAAGCTTGTAGTGCGGCTTGTCGGAGTGGCACATGCTGCATTTCGGGATCGGATTTTTGACGGCGGGAGGATGTCCGATGTGGCAATCCAGGCAGGAGACGCTTGTTTTGTGTGCTCCGCCTGCCGCTGCAATGTCTGCGGTGGGTTTGGCGTGGCATTTGACGCAGTCGAGATTGGCTAGCCCTGTGGTGGGCGAATCGGCTGCCCAGGCGCCACCGGCGAGGCTGACGACCAGGGAGAGCACTGCGGAAAGACGAGCTGCAATTTTCATTTTTCCTCCTTCAATTGATATTCGAATAAAATCGGGGCGATTATAGACAAAATCAGGCGAGGTTTGCAATAGGGATTTCGATTGGATTCCACATTTGCCGGTCTTGACGCCCATGCAGCAGCTCTCATGTTATGGAATATTATGCAATTAATTTGCATTTTATGTGTTAATTATATAAAAAATTGTTGACAGTTTTTTATATTGTTGTAAATAGAATAGTCGAGTGAAAATCCGATGGCGATATGGAACTTATTATGAAATGTTTAAACAGGGTAAAGGGTATTCGCGAGTCAAAGCTCATAAGCAAGTCGGAACTAGCCCGCAAAGCCGGCGTGTCTGCGCTCACCATAGACAGGATTGAGCGTGGGGAGAGCTGCCGGCTTGAGACCAAACGAAAAATCATCCTTGCGTTGGGTTACTCGCTCGACGACAAAAACAAGGTCTTTCAGGATTGACTACGACGGGAACCTGACATGTTTCTTTTTAATAAACAAAAAGAGGTCATCGGGATAGACATTGGCTCCAGTTCCGTGAAGCTGGTGCAGATCAAGTGTCTAAAGGATGCTTTTCAGCTTCTCAATGCGGGTATTGTGCCGCTTCCGCCGGAAGCCATCGTGGATAACACGCTTATCGATAGCTCGTCTATCGTGAACGCGTTAAAGAACCTGGTGACTAGCCTGGGAGTAAAGGTCAAAGATGTTGCCTGCTCTATCTCGGGGAATTCTGTCATCATTCGCAAGATTACCCTTCCCGCGATGCCTGCTGAGGAATTGGAAGACCAGATTACGTGGGAGGCGGAACAATACATTCCTTTTGATATCAACGATGTCTATTTGGATTTTCAGATACTTTCGCCCGACAGCATCGATACTGCCAAGATGAATGTACTGCTGGTCGCCAGCAAAAAAGAGATCATCAATGATTACGTGGCCGTTTTTAACGAAGCCGCCATGCAGTTGTCCGTGGTCGATGTGGATTCGTTTGCGGTACAGAATGCCTTTGAAATCAATCATGACATCGGTCCGGATGAAGTCGTGGCGCTCATAAACATAGGCGCCAATATCATGAATATCAACATCGTCAAAGGCGGCATCACGCTTTTGACCCGGGATGTCCAAATGGGAGGGAATCTCTACACGGAAGAGATTCAAAAACAGACGGGCCTGGGCAGTGCTGAGGCGGAATCTGCTAAGATTTTGGCCCGTGAAACACACAACAGTGCCTTGTTGGATGTTCTGGGCAAGGTAAATGACACCATTACCCAGGAGATCCGCCGTTCACTCGATTTTTATAACTCCACGGCAAATGAAGACCGCATTACCAGGATCTTTGTGAGTGGGGGGGGGGCCAAGGTTTACAATTTGATTGAGACGGTAGGCGAGAAGCTCAGCTTGCCGGTCGAGACGATCAACCCGTTTGCAAAGCTTAAGTATAATGAAAAGGATTTTGACCCTGAATACCTTCAGGAAATTGGTCCGCTCATGGCTGTAAGCGTTGGGCTTGCCATAAGGAGGGTCGGGGACAAATGATCAAGATCAACTTATTGCCGGTTCGGGCTGCAAAGAAAAAGGAATCTGCCGTCCAGCAGATCACGATATTCTGCGTTAGCCTTCTGTTGGTGGCCGCTGTCGTGATGTGCCTCTATCTTGTAAAGCGGGTTCAAGTCTCCTCTGCGCAGGATGATATTGCCTCAGCCAACGCGCGAATCGTGGAGTTGAAGAAAAAGATCGGCAAGCTGGAAGAACTCAAAACCTTGAAAGACCAGGTAAAGAAGAAGCTGGATGTACTGGTGCAGTTGCGCAAAAATAAGACCGGCCCGGCCGAGCGGTTGGCCACATTAAGCAATATTACCCCTGAACAGCTCTGGCTTACCGGTTATACGGAAAACGGCGGTGATGTCAAGTTGTCGGGTATCGCTTACACGGAAGATCTGATCGCAATTTTTATGCGCAGCCTTGAGGCGTCCGCGGACTACACGGGTGTCGAACTGGTCGTGTCCGAGCAGTTGGATTCGGGCGGAACCAAGCTGAAAAAGTTCGAACTGGCATGCAAGTTGAAGGTTTCAGTCGCACCGCAGCCCGAGACTTCTCCCAAAAAATAGCATTTACTTGAACTAGGACGGACTGACTATGGATCCGCAAGTCGAAAAAATCCTGAAGTTGCCGACAAAACAAAAGATCGTCATACTCGTGATCGCGCTTGCCGTAGAGGCTTTTGCGCTGCTCTGGTTCGTGTACAGACCCAAATATCAGGAACTGGACGGAATAAAAGCCCAATTATCGACACTCCAGAACGAGATCGATGAAAAATCCAGGATTGCCAACAATCTTCCCCGCCTCCAACGTGAATACGATCAGCTTAACATGGAACTCGCCCAGGCACTGACCGAACTTCCCAATTCCAAGGAGATTCCCTCATTGCTGACAAATATCACCGCGTTGGGCAAGAATGCGGGCCTTGATTTTCTTGTTTTCAGGCCCAAACCTGAATCCCCCAAGGATTTCTACGCAGAGGTGCCGGTTGATATCAATGTATACGGGTCCTATTATAGCGTTGCCAACTTTTTTGCCGCCGTTGCGAACCTCCCCCGTATCGTTAATATAGCCAACGTGTCTTTTGCCGATATCAAGAATGTCAACAACAGGATGATGACAAAGGTTACCTGTCTTGCCACCACATTCCGCTTCCTTGATAAGAAAGAGATTAAGGATGATAAGAAGAAACCTGTTTCCAAATAGGTGTTTACCGTCGCTTGTTGCTGTCGGCGTCGTTGTGGCGGCACTGGCTGGCTGCAAAAAGCATGAGCAGCCCGCACCGGCTAATCCTGCCCCGGAGCAGCCGGCGAAGGCTTTGATGCCGCAACAGCTAAAACCGGTTCAGAAACAGGTCAGCTCTGCGCTTACACTGTCGCCGGCACCGGTTAATCAATTCGACTTCAGTAATAAAAAGGACCCTTTCAAGCCCTTTGTCATTGTCAAGGCATCCCAGGCGCCATCGGCAAACAATTTGCAGAAGGGTGCCCGGAATGCGCTCCCAATCCATAGCTTTGACGTCGGCCAGTTCAAGTTGATCGGCATTGTAACGGGTGACAGGCAAAACGAGGCAATGGTTGTTGACCCCAATGGCAAGGGGTATGTAATCAAGGTCGGCATGACGATCGGCAAAAACGAAGGTCTGATAACCTCTATCACAAATAGAGGCGTGGATGTGGTGGAGCAATTCAGAGACGACAATGGACGGGTGCGCAAAGAAACCATTAAAATCACCCTTCCCAGGAAACAATAAGGAGTTCCGCATGAAGTGTTTTACGAGACAATCTATTGTTTTAACCTTTGTCCTGACTGTAGCGGCAGTATTTATTACAGTGGGTCTGGCGGGCCGTGCGGAATCTGCTCCGGAGCCTGAAAAAGCCAAGTTTGCCGCCATCGAATCGATAAGCGCAGCAGGTGAAGGCGACGCGGCGGTGCTCGTTGTCAGGCTTTCATCTCCTGCCACCTACACAAGCTACAAAACCACCACGCCCCTGCGCCTGGTCATCGATCTTTCACAAACAACACAGGGCGCCATTACGGAGCCAATTGCAATCAATAGGGGCAATATCAAAAACGTCGGCGTCAGCCGTTTTGACACCGATGCCGGCACGTTGACCCGTATCAATGTGGAACTGATAAAAGATATCGATGCAATCATCTCCGCTTCCCCGGACAACCCGGCTGAGTTGCATATCGCTTTCCCGGCGCAGCATGCTGTCGTGCCGGGCGCAAACGCGGAAACGGAAACTGCCGCCAAGCCTGCCGAAGTTCCGGCAAACAGCTCTGTTTCGGCTCCTGCTCCCAATCCGGCTGCAAAAACGGCGCCTGTTACAGATGAACCGGAGTCTCGCGCGGTGCCGGAGGTTGGCGCCAGGCGTACCTTGAGCGCGGTTACCACAAAAGACGGCGCCATAATTCTCGCCATCGATGGGGGCGTCGATGATTTCAAGACCTTCAGGCTTAATAAGCCCGAACGTTATGTGATCGACCTGCTTGGTGTCGTGAGCGTCCTTCCCAGTCGTCTCATCCCTCTGAACGCGGCCGGCGTTGCATCGGCCCGTATCGGCCTCTATCCCGATAAAACGCGCGTTGTGCTTGACGGAATCAATGGTTATTTCCCGGTGGCCACGGCATCAAAAACGGCAGAAGGGGTACGGATTGTTCTTGAAGGCACGTCTGGTGGGGCGCCTGGTGGGGAGCCTGCTGCAAAGCCCGCCGCAACCGGCGCAGAGATAAAGCTGCCTGCGCAAGAGGCGGCCGAACCTGTGCAAAAGGCGGCCGAGCCTGCGCAAAAGCCGCCGGCGTCCGGCTCCCCTGATGCGTCCAAGGTGGAGATGCGCGCGGCAACCGGTCCCGCCGTTGTTGAAATGATTGACTTCCAGGTGATTGATTCCATTTCCCGAGTGGCTGTCAATGTGAGCGGGAATGCTGTTGTGGAACAACCGGTCAAAACAGCGGGTTTCGTGACCCTGACGATAGGGAACGCCAGTCTGCCGAAGCGGCTTCAGCGTTCTCTGGATGCCGAAGCCTTCGTTTCACCGGTTCTGCGCGTTACGCCCTTTATGGTGAAAACCCGCAAAGGGACCGACACTAAGATTCGCATCACGATGCGCACTGCCGCGCCATATGAATTCCGCCACGAGGGCGACATGTACTTTGTGGATTTTAAAGCTCCCGAAGGTCTTACCGCCGAAAATCCGGCGATAGAATGTCCGGAGACTCGTCTTCGCTCCGCGCAGGGCCCCAAATCCGCCGTTGCAAAAGAGGTGGATATCACCTCCGAACTGGCGCCTGCATCGGAAACGGCAACCAAGTCGTATGATACGTCGAAGAGGTATAAAGGCCGCAAGGTCACCCTTGAATTTGCGGATGCCGATGTGCGCAAGATATTCCAACTCCTTTCCGAGGTAAGCAATAAAAACTTCGTGCTTGGAGACGACGTCACCGGGACCATCAGCATCAAACTCGTCAATGTGCCGTGGGATCAGGCGTTGGATATCATCCTTGACACCAAGGGACTTGACATGCGGGAACAAGGCAACATCATCATCATCAAGGGCAAAGGCAAATTCAAATCACAAGCCGAAGAAGAGCAGGAGATTAAAAAGGCACGGACCAATTCCACAGAGCTCAAAACGGAAACGTTTAGTCTCAATTATGCCAAAATTATGGACATCACCAGACTGTTAAAAGGGCTGAAAAGCGAACGCGGCGTGATTGACTTTGATGACCGCACCAACAAGGTGATCGTCAAGGATATCCCCCAGGCTCTGGATGACATGCGCAAGCTGCTGCAACAGCTCGACGTGCCTGAGAAACAGGTCATGATCGAGGCCCGGATTGTCGAGGCGACCTCGACCTTCAGCCAGTCCATCGGCATAAACTGGGGTATCCATTACCGCGACGGATCGGCATCCTTATTGGGTATCAATTCAGCCGATACCAATTTTGGCGGTTCAGTCGCGACAACCCCTACCACTTCCGGTGTTGGCACTGCTTCCGGGATGGCAACGGGTATTTCCTTTGGCTCGCTTACAAGCAATATCCAGCTTGACATGCGCCTGAATGCAGCAGCGAGTGTCGGACTGGTAAAAATTATTTCTACTCCGAAGGTCGCAACCCTCAACAATAAAACAGCCAAAATATCGCAGGGACAAAATATACCGTATCAAACTTCATCGGCCAATACCGGACCGGTTACGGCGTTCATTCAAGCGGCACTGGCGCTGGAAGTAACTCCGCATGTCAATGCCAACGGTACAATAAGCTTGAAAGTCAATGCCTCAAACGATTCTCCCGGTGCTGTTCCTACAGGAGCCACTGCACCGTCGATCAACACGAAAGAAGCTTCGACTGAGATGTTGCTGCGGGATGGCGAGACCACGGTGATTGGCGGAATCTATGTTGATAATGATAGCGACGAAGATGACGGCGTACCCTTCCTGATGGATATCCCCTTAATCGGATGGATGTTTAAAGATAATACGAAGACCAAGACTAAAACGGAGTTGCTGATCTTTATTACGCCGAGGATTCTTAGTAACATTTAATAATAAAATCCGTTTATGAAAATGTTGATTATAACTATTGTAAAATGCTCAAGTTTATCATGATCATAATGTAGACTAATAACTAAAGATAATAAAAAAATAGCCGATGTTATCTATAGGAGGTCAAATGAAATTGTTTCGCTATTTTGGGTCTGTATTACTATTATTTGCAATTGTGGTATTACAATCATGTGGCAACAATAATACGGATACAAGCGGTAATCTGACCATTGGCACGCCGACTGTAACGGCCTTTTCGTGTGGGTTGCAAACGGTTGGCGCTATTATTACCTTTACCCCTTCCACATTGGTAACAGGATCAGTACCAAATGGGGTACAGGTTGTCGTATCTGAAACGGAAAACGGTGTCTTAATGCATCGCAAAACTGTAACACTTACTGATAGTCCCACTTTTTCAGTCACGTACCCAATTCAGCAGATAATCGGTACGCCTATAGCAGTTACGATCAGTGCATCGATTGGAAGTATGAATTCTTCCGTTCTTGCCATTATTCCTGCTACGACATTTAGCAATTTCAGCGGTTGCTCAGGCTGAGTAGAATTATTAGGTGCCGTGCGAATATGTACAACTTTTTGTTGTTACACTCACCGTTTATGAGGTTAAAAATGAAAAATGTTCTTTTGGTACTCTATGTCCTTTGTGCTTCTTTGTTACTGCAAGCGTGCAGTGGCAGCGGGGCACCAGACTATAATGCCCCGCCCTCCGCCTCTTCATCCTCAAGCGGTTCCGTGACAATTGCCAATGCAACTTTGCAGTTCAACCAAACAACAAAGGTATCCGCCGTTCTCGTACAGGCAGACGGCACGCCGGCGACCGGAGTTCCGGTGACGTTCTCAACGACACTCGGCACATTGACTCCTGCCAACGGTAGTGTAACGACGGATGCGACCGGTACGGCCACGGTACAACTTCTTGCAGGCGCCGTTTCAGGCTCCGGGCTGATTACGGCATCGGCCACGGTCAATGGCAAACAGGTTGTCAAATCAGGTGCTTTTACCGTAAGCCTGCCGCCGCTCACCCTCTCCCCGATCACGCTGGGTCTTTCTAAGATCTCGTATGGCGGCTCAACCAGCGTAACGGTCACAGTAAACGATGCAAACGGCAAACCGTTTACGGCGCAGGGTGTGGATGTGTCTTTCAACTCGGTTCAGGCCGCCGCAGGAAAGGCCACAATCACCCCGAAAGTTACTACTAATCTGGCAAATGGCACGGCCACGGCAACCTACCAAGCCAATACCAATACAGGCACTGATACCATTACCGCCTCCATCAGCGGCTCATCGGTCCAGGCACCAATAACAGTCAATGCCCTCAATGCCCAGTCGATAGCCTTTGTTTCGGCGACGCCTACCAATATAGGCCTGAAAGGAATGGGCGGTTTGGGCTATGCTGTTACTTCGAATGTTGTTTTTAAGGTACTTGACACTTCGGGGCAGCCCAAGGCCAATCAACTGGTTGATTTTACTCTAAATACCAATCTTGGAGGTCTCGCGCTACAAAACTCTTCAGCGAGCAGTGATGCCAACGGCCTGGTTTCGACGTATGTCCTGGCCGGCGATTTCGCCACGCCGGTACGAGTGACTGCAACCTTAGACGGAACTGCAATATCGACTCAGTCCGACCAATTGGTGGTGTCCACAGGTGTGCCTGCCCAGGATGGCTTCTCCCTTTCCATTGTGACTTTGAACCCGGAAAGCTACTTCTACGACGGTGTTACCGATTTGGTCACTGTGCGCCTAAGCGATCATTTCCATAACCCTGTGCCCGACGGAACGGCAGTATCCTTCACCACGAACGGTGGTTCCATCACCCCATCGTGCATAACGTCCGGCGGTGCCTGCACGGTGACCTGGACCAGTCAGAATCCGCATCCGGCAGTGCCAGGCATTAACCCTGGGCGTGTCACGATCCTGGCCTATGCTATCGGTGAAGAGGCCTTTACCGACCTGAACGGCAATGGCGTCGCCGATCCGGGAGAATTTACTGACGACCCCGAAGCCTTTCGCGACGACAACGAAAACGGCGTGAGGGATGCAAACGAACCTTTCGTAGATTTCAACGGGAACGGGCAGTATGACGGACCGGACGGCAAGTACAACGGTATACTGCAAGGGGCTGCTTATATCGGCGCACCCCGCTCCAAAAACGTCTTTTACAACTTGCACTTTGTCATGGCGACATCGGCAGCAAACATCATAAGTTCCAATGGTAATGGGTTAATTCATGTCAACGCTGGTGGAAACACTTCCTTCACGATCACTGTTCAGGACTTAAATGGCAACGTCATGCCGGCCGGGACCACGGTTGCCACTTCCATAACCACCATCGGCACAGGACCAGCCTATGTACTGACGGCAAGTCCAACATTTACCTTCCCCAATAGTAACGCTAATCATGGTGCCAGTTTACCGGTGCGGATCGACAACCCTGGTGATGGGGGGACGCCGGCGAAGTTTGCCGTCGCTGGCCAACTTACGGTGACGGTCACCTCACCAAAAGGAATTATTACAAGTTCAACTTATGGTATTGCAACGCCATGATGCTTTTGTTCGGCCTGATCCGATAGACACGACAAAGGGCGCATTTCGGTGCGCCCTTTGTCGTTGCACTCCCAACTGGACCGGATTAACAGGCCTTATGTTTCTAACGCCAGCCGGTACGATAAAAGATGTGCTTTTTACAGGGGGATGTTGCATAATCCCCCTGTTTTTTTTATATTGTCATTCTGGATGTGCTATCGATGGTTGCCGTTCTTTGGATGGCTCTTGCCCACTTGTTTCAAAACGAATACCGAGGCCAGACCTTTGAGGTTTTCAAANNGCGGGGGAGCAAAAGTCCAAACTCCTAACCCCCCTTTTTCAAAGGGGGGGACCGTTTGGCGGAAGATGAGTGCTAATTCCAATGTGCGTTCAAGCTGACACCTTACCACCCCTGGCCCCTCCTAAAATAGGAGGGGGACTATAAGCTCCCCTCCTTGATAAGGAGGGGTTGGGGGTGGTCGCTTTTAGTGCCAACTTGATTGCAACTTGGAATAATCACCAAACGAATTAAATAATCACAAAGGTGTAACTTAACCATGATCAAAGAACTGGCAAAAGGCTACGAGCCTCACGACGTGGAAAAAAGATGGTACGCGGAATGGGAGGCCAAGGGATACTTCCATGCCGCCGCCGCTTCGGACCGGAAACCCTACAGCATCGTCATCCCGCCCCCCAACGTGACCGGTGCCCTGCACATGGGGCACGCGCTCAACAACACCCTGCAGGATATCCTCTGCCGCTGGAAGCGGCAGCAGGGGTATAACGTGCTCTGGATGCCGGGCACCGACCATGCCGGCATTGCGACGCAAAATGTCGTGGAGCGCCAGCTTGCAGCCGAGAAAAAGGACCGCCACGAACTGGGGCGCGAGGCCTTTATCGAGCGGGTCTGGAAGTGGAAGGCCGAGTCGGGCGGCCAGATCATCGGCCAGTTGAAACGCCTGGGCGCCTCCTGCGATTGGGAGAGGGAGCGCTTCACCATGGACGAAGGGCTGTCCAAGGCGGTGCGCACCGTGTTCGTCAAGCTGTACCAGGACGGCCTGATCTACCGCGACAACCGCCTGATCAACTGGTGCCCCCGCTGCCATACCGCCCTGTCTGACATCGAGGTGGAGCATGAAGACCAGAAGGGGCGCCTCTGGCACATCCGCTATCCGGTGGCCGGTGAGCCGGGACAGTACGTGGTGGTTGCGACGACCCGCCCCGAGACCATGCTGGGCGATACGGCGGTGGCCGTGCACCCGGAGGACGAGCGCTACCAGGCCCTGATCGGCAAAAAAGTGATCCTGCCGCTGGTCAACCGCGAGATCCCGGTGGTGGCCGACGATTATGTGGACCGGGAGTTCGGCACCGGGGTGGTCAAGATCACGCCGGCCCACGATTTCAACGACTTCGAGGTCGGCCAGCGCCATGGCCTGGATATGATCAACGTCTTTGACGAGTCGGGCGTCATCAATGCCGCGGGCCGTCAGTACGAGGGGATGGACCGCTTCGAGGCCCGCAAGCGGATCGTAGGGGAGTTGGAAGCCGCCGGGCTCTTGGAGCGGGTCGAGGACCACGCCATGGCGGTCGGCGGCTGCTACCGCTGCAAGACCGTTGTGGAGCCCTACCTGTCGCTGCAATGGTACGTCAAGGTCGCCCCCCTGGCAGAGAGGGCCCTGGCCGCGGTAAAAGAGGGCAAAACGCGCATCATCCCCAAGCAGTGGGAGAACACCTACTACGATTGGATGGAGAACATCCGCGACTGGTGCATCTCGCGCCAGATCTGGTGGGGCCATCGCATCCCTGCCTGGTTCTGCGACCATTGCGGCGAGGTGACCGTGGCCATGCAGGACCCGGCCGTCTGCGGCGCCTGCGGGAGCGACGAGCTCCGCCAGGAGACCGACGTCCTGGACACCTGGTTCTCTTCGGCGCTGTGGCCCTTCTCCACCATGGGTTGGCCCGAACAAACGGCCGAGCTGGCCGCCTTCTACCCCACCTCATGCCTGGTGACCGGTTTTGATATCCTGTTCTTCTGGGTGGCCCGCATGATGATGATGGGTCTGCACTTCATGGACGAGGTACCCTTCGGAGACGTCTACATCCACGCCCTGGTCAGGGATGCCCAGGGGCAGAAGATGAGCAAGTCCAAGGGGAACGTGATCGATCCGCTGACGATCATCGACCAGTACGGCACCGATGCCTTCCGTTTCACCCTGGCCGCCTTTGCTGCTCAAGGGAGGGACATCAAGCTGGCCGAGGAGCGTATCGCCGGCTACCGCAATTTTTGCAACAAGGTCTGGAATGCGGCCCGCTTTACCCTGATGAACCTGGAAGGCTTCGACCCCGATCCCCTGAGATTGGGAGATTTGGCGCTCGCCGAAGGGGACAAGTGGATCCTGCACCGCCTGAACGAGGCTGCACGCGAGACGAACAAGGCCCTGGCGGAGTATCGCTTCAACGAGGCGGCCATGGGGCTGTACCAGTTTACCTGGAGTGAATTCTGCGACTGGTACGTTGAGCTCTCCAAGAAGGACCTGTACGGCGGCGACCCCCAGCGCAAGACGACGGCCCGATATGTGTTGTGGTACACGCTGGAGCATCTGCTGCGGCTCTTGCATCCCTTCATGCCATTCATCACCGAGGAGATCTGGCAGGCCCTGCCGGGCGCGAAGGTGGGGGCGACCATCATGCTGGCCCCGTACCCCGAACCGGCCCCGGAACGTTTTCACCCCGAGGCGGCGGCCAACATGGAGCGGGTCATGGCGGTCATCGGCGGCATCCGCAACATCCGCGGCGAGATGGAAGTGCCCCCTTCCCGGGAGATCAGCGTGATCCTCTCCTGCGGCAGCGAAGAGAGCCTCAGGCTGATGAAGCATGGCGAGGGGGCCATCATCAGCCTGGCCCGGGTCGCCGACCTGGCCATCGGCCAGGGGATCGAGAAACCGGAGGATGCCTCCATCCAGGTGGCGGGAGACGTTCAGATCTACGTGCCGCTCAAAGGGCTGGTGGATGCGGAAGAGGAGGAGAAGCGCCTTCTCAAGGAGCTCGCCAAGATCGTAAAGGAGATCGACCAGTTTTCGAAGAAGCTGGAGAATCCCAGCTTTGTCGAGCGCGCCCCGGCGGATGTGGTTGCCAAGGAACGGGAGAAGCTGGCCGAGGTGGCCGGCAAGAAGCTGGTGCTGGAAGCGAGCCTGGAAAAGATCAGACGCCTGAAGGGGTGATACATGCCGGTTCAAAACGTAGCCATATTCGCCAAGAAACATGACCCGCGCTGCCTGGGGGTTGCCAACGACCTCATCAACTGGCTGGAGGAAAAGGGGTGCCGGCCGTTGGTGGAGGTGTACTTGGCCAGCCATATCGGCTATCCCAGGGGGACCACGGCTGAAGACATCCGCGAACAGGCCGAACTGGTGGTGGTGCTGGGGGGCGACGGTACGCTGATCTCGGTGGCGCGGCTCTTCAGCGGCAAGGGGGTCCCCATCGTTGGGATCAACCTGGGGAGTCTCGGTTTCCTGACCGAGGTAACGGTTGAGGAACTCTACCCGGTCCTGGAGCTGTGCCTGAAGGGCGCCCCGTGCGTCTCGGAGCGGATGATGCTGGAGGTGAGAGTCTGCCGTGAGGGGAGGGAGATAGATAAGCAAAGCGTGCTGAACGACATTGTCATCAACAAGGGAGCCCTGGCCCGCATCATCGACCTGGAAACCAAGGTTAACGGCCAATTCCTGACCACCTACCGGGCAGACGGGCTGATTATTTCCACGCCCACCGGTTCCACCGGCTACTCCATGTCCGCCGGCGGCCCCATCATCCACCCCCGGATGAGCTGCATCGTGATTACCCCCATCTGTCCCCATACGCTGACGAACCGCCCCATCGTGGTTTCCGACGAGTCGAATATCACCATAACCGTGGCGTCCTCCTTTGACGAAAAGGTCTATCTGACCCTGGATGGCCAGGTCGGTTTCAAACTGATGGAGGGGGATTCGGTCGATGTCCGCTCGTCCCTCGAGACCACAGCGCTGGTCATGTCGCAAAGCCGCGATTATTTCGAGGTCCTGCGGACAAAACTGAAGTGGGGAGGGCGGTAGTGCGGCCCCGGCATACATTGTGGAGTGCGGTCCCATGCTGACCGACCTGACCATCAGGAACATCGCCATCATCGACACCCTGCATATCTCCTTCAAAGAGGGGCTTACCGTGCTGACCGGTGAAACCGGCGCCGGCAAGTCCATCATCATTGACGCCGTCGGCCTCATCATGGGAGGCCGCGCCTCGGCCGACCTGATCCGATCAGGGGAGGACGAGGCGGTCGTGGAGGTGTTGTTCGACATATCCAGCCAACCCGATGTGGCCCGGCAACTCCGGGATTCCGGTTTTGACTGCGACAACGAATTGCTCGTGAAGCGCTCCATCTCACGGGCCGGGAAAAACCGGGTCTTCATCAACGGGAGCATGGCCACCCTGGCGCTCCTTGCCGACACCACCCCCCGCCTGATCAATATCTACGGCCAGCATGAGTCCCAGACCCTGCTTCGGCCGGAAAACCATCTGCGGCTCCTGGACTCCTATGCCGGCCTGAGCGGGCAGCGGGAGGAGTTCAGCCGGCTCTTCGAACGTTTCCGCGCCCTTCAGGAGCGCCTCGCGGGCCTGGACGAAGAGGAGCGGGAGACTGAACGGAAACTGGATCTCCTGTCGTATCAGTCCGACGAGATTGCCCGGGCAGCGCTGCAAGCCGGCGAGGAAGAGGGGTTGGAAGAGCGCCGCCAGGTACTTGCCGGCGCCGAAAAGCTCTTGAGCGTCACGGCCTCTGCCTTTGAACGGCTGTACGAGGGGGATGGGGCGATTCTCGGGCAGTTGCGGCGCATCAAGATCGCCATAGCTGAGATCTCCGCCATAGACCATACCCTGGACGGCTTGGCCGCCTCCCTCGAAAATGCCTACTTGCAGGTTGAGGATGCCGCGATCATGCTGCGCGATTACGCCTCCCGCATCGAGGCCGACCCGGCCGCGTTGCTGCAGGCCGATGACCGCCTCGACCTGATACACCGCCTCAAGAGGAAGTATGCCCCGACTGTTGAGGCTATTTTAGCGTTCAAACAGGGACTCGATGGCGAAATCGAGACGCTGCGGGGGCGGGAACAGGTCCTGCACGACCTGGAAGACGAGCGGGAGAGGCTTGCGGATGAGCTGCGCATGCGGGGAAGCAAACTCACAACGCAACGCACAGCGGCCGCTGTTGCCCTCTCAAAGGCGCTGGCCGTGGAGGTGCATCAGCTTGCCATGAAGAACGCCATCGTCGAAACGGTCCTGGAACCTCTGCCGGAGCCGCGTGCCACGGGATACGAGCGGGTTGAATTCCTCTTCTCCACCAATCCGGGCGAGCCGCCCCGTCCCCTGGCCAGGATCGCCTCAGGCGGCGAGTTGTCGAGGCTTATGCTTGCTTTCAAACAGGTCCTGCCCGAGGGGGATGTGCCGACGTTGATCTTTGACGAGGTGGACACCGGCATTGGCGGCGCCACCTCCGAGATGGTGGGGCAAAAGCTCAAAAATGTCGCCACATTACAGCAGGTGCTCTGTATCACCCACTTGGCGCAGGTGGCGGTCTTTGCCGGCCAGCATCTCCGGGTGGAGAAACAGGTGGCAAACAACAGGACGACAACACAGGTCGTCATGCTGGCGGATGGAGAGCGCACCCGCGAGGTCGCCCGCATGTTGGCCGGGGCCAGGATCACGGATTCCGCCCTGGCGCATGCCGCGGAGATGCTGGCGGCTACCGGCGCCGGTGCTTGATACCAAGTCGCAATCAAACGATTACGATGTTGGCTCCTCAACGTATAATTGGCTGGTAATTCCAAGTTGCATTCAAGTTGACATTTTGAAGACCTTTGAGGTTTTGAAAACCTCAAAGGTCTGGCCTGAAATATGTGCCATCTTGAATGCAAAAGCGAATAACATGGAATTGCCATTTCAAGGGCTGACCCCTTATCTCTTCCCCGGTTGAACTCCCGATCTGGTTCGTGGCGCTGAATCGGGACTTCCGCTATCAGTTGACGGTGATCGGTTCCGGCGACAATTGGTCGCGAGCCAGGGTCTCCAAAGAAGTCATCGGGAACAGTTTCATAATCCAGACGGATATTCCTCAAACCAAGGTTTCCTGGCAGGTGACCGGCATACGCCAGGATGCCTATGCCGAGGCCCATCGCATCCAGGTGGAAGAGGAGAAACCGGCAAAAGAGAAGGGGACCTGCCTGCACAAGGAAGCGTGTGTCGGGTTTTAATGGAAGATAGCTCACTACCATCCCCGGCCGCTCCTAAACTAGGAGGGGAGGAAAAACGCCCCAGATATTCCCCCACCTTCAAAAGAGCAGAAACAAAAAAACCGCCTTTCAGCGGTTTTTTTGTTGTAGCAATGGGCATAAATGGTTACGCTTTGACCTTGGCGGTTTTCGGCTTGGCGGTTTTAACGGTCTTGGCCGCTTTTGCCGGTTTTGCGGCGGCTTTGGCCTTCAGCGGTTTTGCGGCGTCTTTTTTTGCGGCTCGTACGGCGCGCGCCTTTTCCAGATTGGCAGCCAGATTGTTTTCGTTGGCAGCCTTGCGGCGGGCCTCGGAATAGTTCTTGGCGGTCAGGGACTGGGACGAGGGGATATTGAACTGTTTGCGGTACTGGCCCGGTTTCGTGTCGTGTGCCTGTTTAAGGTGACGGGTCAGGGTCTTGAATCCGGTTTTGCCGCAGATCAGGCAGCAGACTTGATCGTTCTGGAAGGCTTTTTTGATCGACATGGCAGGTGCGCCCGGCGCTGCTGCGCCCTCTGCCGCTGTTCCGCCTTCGGTTTCCAGTTTTTTCAGCGTCGTGAAGACCCGGTTGATTTCCTGGATAAGATCGTCACTGTTCATCTCTGTACCAGCCGCATGGGAAGAAACGATACCCGCAGTCAGTTCAACAAGAGTTGCCGTCATACATCCTCCTTTATAAAATTTAGATTTTTATGGGTTAACACGAAATCACAACATAAATCAAGAAAATAAATGAGCAATAAATGATTAACTACAGATATGCAAAAATACAGAAACTAGTTGCCAAGCACGAGAGGGATGTGGCATGAAGGAGAGCAGGGCAACAACAAAGCATGAAACGGAACAACCATCATGACATCACCATTGTTTTACCTGCTCCTGATAGCGCCGCTGGCATCGCTGATACTCTTGGCCCTGGTGCTGGCGCGGCTCTCGCGCATCGCTTCAAGCGCATCGCTCGATGTACGCATCGATGCCCTGGAACGTCAGTTGGAGCGAATGGAGCGTATGCTTCGCGACGAGTTGGCAAGGAACCGGGAGGAGGCACAGGAATCGGCCCGGCGCGCGCGAGAGGAGGGTACCTCGCTCGTCGGCGCCCTGGGGGATTCGCTCTTGAAACGGATGAGCGAGCTCGCCGGCTTGCAGAAGAATCAGTTGGACATCTTTGCCGGCCTGTTGGAAACCATGACCGCGAGCAATGAAGGCAGGCTGGACAAGCTGCGCGAGACCGTGGAGGAGCGTCTGAGGCTGATCCAGGAGGACAACGCCCGGAAGCTGGAGCAGATGCGCGCAACCGTGGACGAAAAACTGCACGATACCCTGGAAAAGCGTCTGGGAGAGTCCTTCAAGCTGGTCAGCGAACGGCTGGAGCTTGTCCAGCGCGGTCTGGGAGAGATGCAGTCCCTGGCCAGCGGCGTCGGGGATCTGAAGAAGGTGCTGAGTAACGTCAAGATCCGCGGCACCTTCGGCGAGGTGCAACTGGCCAGCCTGCTGGAGCAGATACTGGCGCCGGGTCAGTACGAGACCAATGTCGAGTCGAAAAAAGGGAGCGGCCAGCGGGTGGAGTTTGCCCTGCGCCTGCCAGGCCGGGACGGCACGGCCGAGGGGGTGGTTTGGTTGCCGCTGGACGCCAAGTTCCCCCAGGAAGACTACCTGCGGCTGGTGGAGGCCCAGGAGAACGCCGATGCCGATGCCGCCGAGGAAGCGGCCCGCCAGTTGGAGCGGACGGTCAAGGAGATGGCCAAGGCCATCCGCGACAAGTACCTGGACCCCCCGTATACCACCGATTTCGGCATCATGTTCCTTCCTACCGAGGGGTTGTATGCCGAGGTGTTGCGGCGGCCCGGCCTGGCCGAGACGCTGCAGCGGGACTGCAAGGTGCTGGCGGCGGGCCCCACCACCCTGGCGGCGCTTTTGAACAGCCTGCAGATGGGGTTCCGCACCCTGGCCATCGAGAAGCGCTCGGCAGAGGTCTGGACCCTGCTTGGAGCGGTGCGGACCGAATTCTCCAAGTTCGGGGTGGTGCTCGAAAAAACGAGCAAGAAGTTACAGGAGGCAGGCAATCATATCGATCAGGCGGCCATCCGCACCCGGGCCATTGAACGCAGGTTGCGCGACGTACAGGAACTGCCCCGGGGGGAGGCCGAGGCGCTTCTCGACATGCCGGAGATGAACGAAGGGAATGAAGACTGACCTATGTCTGAAAAAGGCAATATAGCGCGGGCAGCCGGAATCCTCGGCTCGGCGACCATGTTGTCGCGGGTCATGGGCATGGTGCGTGACATGGTCGTGTCGCGTCTGTTCGGCGCCGGATTTGCGACCGACGCCTTTTTTGCCGCTTTCCAGATCCCCAACATGCTGCGGCGTTTTTTTGCCGAGGGCGCCTTGACCTCCGCCTTTGTGCCCATCTTCTCCGAGACTCTCAACAAGCGGGGCGAAAAGGAAGCGCGGGAACTCGCCGATACCTGTTTCAGCCTGTTGACCATTGTCATGGCCGGCGTGACCCTGGCCGGCATCCTGTTTTCTCCCGCCATCATCGGCCTGATGTTCCCCGGATTCCATTCGGAGCCGGGCAAATTCGAGCTGACCGTACTCTTAAACCGCGTGATGTTCCCCTACATCTTCTTCATCAGCCTGGTTGCGCTCTGCATGGGTATCCTCAACACGGTCCGCCATTTTTTCACCCCGGCCATCTCCACCGTCTTCCTCAATATTTCCATGATCGTGGCAGCCCTCTCTCTGCGGGGCTTTTTCGCGGTCCCCATTACGGCCCTGGCAACGGGGGTGCTGATCGGCGGTGTCGCGCAACTGCTCCTGCAGCTTCCGGTGCTTTGGAGCAAGGGGTTTTCGATCCGTCCCCGCTTCAACTTCGGCCATCCCCAGGTGCGCCGCATCGCGCTACTGATGCTGCCGTCGGTCTTCGGCGTGGGGGTCTATTATCTCAACATAACCGTCAGTGCCGTACTGGCCTCGTTGCTGCCCCAGGGAAGCGTGTCGTACCTCTATTATGCCCAGCGGCTGTTCGAGTTTCCCCAAGGCATATTCACTGTTTCCGTGGCCCAGGCCGTGCTCCCCTCCATGAGCAGGCAGGCGGCCGGGGGTGACATGAGCGGTATGAAGGAATCCCTGGCCTTTGGCCTGCGTATGACCCTCTTCATCACTATTCCGGCCATGGCCGGCCTTATGGCCTGTTCGACCCCTATCTTCAGCCTCATCTTCATGGGTGGGGCGTTTGATTACGCCAAGGCGGTCAATTCAGCCCAGGCGCTTTTCTATTACTCCATAGGCCTTTCCTTCGTGGCAATGACGCGGGTCCTGGCGCCGGCCTTCTATGCCCTCAAGGATACCAGAACGCCGGTCTGGACAGCATTTTGCGCATTTCTGGTCAATTTTGGTTTCAGCCTGGCCCTGATGGGACCCTTCAAGCATGGCGGGCTGGCACTGGCCACAACGATTTCGGCCCTGGGCAACATGCTGATGCTGCTCTGGTTCCTGCGTCGCAAGATCGGCCCGTTCGGCGGGCGGGGGATTGTCGCCTGCGGTCTGAAATCGCTGGCTGCCGCCGTGCCGATGGCTGTCACGGTCCGTTATGTGTGCGGTTGGGCCGACTGGTCGCTCTCAGGCCACAAAACAGGCAAGGCCCTGGTGCTTGGCGGCGCCATAGCTTTAGGCGTGGTAATCTATGGGCTTTGCGTCCGGCTGCTGCGTTCGGATGAAGCGCTGGAGGTGTCGGCGCTGCTCAGGAGGAAATTAGGAGGCTAGCAACAATAACATGAACATCTTGCATCTCATCTTCCGGCCATCTTTGACCGCAGCTCAATCACAAAATCCTCGACGTAGCCCGCTACGCCTGCGGTTATGTTCAATCGCTACAGCCAAATCTGACCAAAATATGAGCGCAATTTTGTTCAACTTATTATTGCAAGCCTCCTAAG
>PLYK01000092.1 GCA_003151775.1 Geobacter sp.
TCATCATCGCGTTCAACGTGCGGCCCGACCGCAACGCCGAGGAGATCGCCACACGCGAACGCGTGGACATCCGCCACCACTCCGTCATCTACCACGTCACCGACGAGATGAAGAAGGCGATGGCGGGACTGCTCGATCCGACGTTCAAGGAAGTGCGGGTCGGCATCGCCGAAGTACGGAATACCTTCAAGGTGCCGAAGTTCGGGACGATTGCCGGCTGCATGGTGACCGAGGGGCGCATCACCCGCTCCGGCGACGCCCAGGCGCGGCTCCTGCGCGACAGCGCCGTCGTCTTCGAAGGCAAGATCGGATCGCTGCGCCGTTTCAAGGACGATGTCAAGGAGGTCGCCAGCGGCTATGAGTGCGGCATCGGCCTGGAGAATTACAATGATCTCAAGATCGGCGATATCATCGAGGCGTTCGAGATGGAAAAGTTCGCCGCGAAATTATAGGGTTGTGCCGTTATGCCACACAAACGTTCCGACAAGGTCGCCGAGACCATTCATGAGCTGATTTCATCGATCCTCTCCCGGGGCCTCAACGACCCGCGCATCGGATTTGTCACCATCATCGCCGTGGAGGTCACCGACGACCTCCGTCTGGCGCGGGTGTTTTTCACCGTCATCGGCGACGACCAGGCCAAGAAGGAGAGCGAGGCCGGCCTGAACAGCGCAAAAGGGTTCCTGCGCCGCGAGTTGGGCAAGAGCCTGACCTTGCGCCACACCCCTGACCTGCTGTTCAAATACGATCATTCCGGGGAGTACGGCAACCGGATAGACTCACTCCTCAAGGAGATTGAATCCGGGCATGAATGAGGTCATTCAGGATATTGTTTCTGTAATCCGCGCCAATTCCTCGTTCCTGATCACCAGTCACGAAGGACCGGATGGCGATGCGGTCGGCTCTTCCCTGGCCTTGGCCTCGTTTCTCCGGAAGACCGGAAAAGATGTCTGCGTCCATCTGCGTGACAATGTTCCGGAATTGTACGTCTTCCTGCCGGGCGCCGACAGCGTTGTTCATCATATCCCCGACCGCGATTTCAATGCGGCCTTTGTCATGGATATCGGCGAGTTCAGCAGGGCGGGTGAAGAGTTCTGCACCTTCAAGCGTATCGGTTCCATGGTTAATCTCGATCATCATCTGGGCTGCGACAATTTCGGCGACCATAACCTGATCGATCCCCAGGCCGCGGCGACGGGCGTGCTGGTATACCGCATCATCAGCGCCTTCGGTTATCCCATGGACCGTGAGACGGCGCTTTGCCTGTACGTCTCCATCATGACGGATACCGGTTCCTTTCGCTATTCCAACGCCAATCCCGAGGCCTTCGCCATTGCCGGCGAGATGGTCGGATACGGCATCAACGCCTGGGACGTGGCTGAACAACTCTATGAGAACCAGCCCCGCAAGCGTCTGGAGTTGTTGGCCAAGTGCCTGCCCACCCTGGAGGTGCTCAATAACGGCCTTGCCGCTTCGGTCACCGTGACCCTCGACATGTATGCCGTAACCGCCGAAGATTCCGAACTGACGGATGGCTTTATCAATTATCCACGTTCCATACACGGCGTCGAGGTGGCGATCTTTTTCCGTCAGATGGCAGAACAGAGGTACAAGATCGGCTTCCGTTCCAAGGGCAAGGTCAATGTGGCCGGTTTTGCCGCCCAGATGGGCGGTGGGGGGCATCACAACGCAGCCGGCTGTACCGTGGACGGCACGCTGGACGAAGTGAAGTTGAAGGTTTACGGCATCGTGGAATCAGCCCTTTGTTAGATCGCCGCAGGTATTCGCACGCCCCGTCGCATCGACTCCGGCGCCGGTCCCTCCGCATCCCCGCTGTTCAGTCATTGCCGCGGTCATACCTCCGTAAGCGCACCTCCCCATGAACGGTTTTATTGTCATCGACAAGCCGCCCGGCGTCACCTCCCATGACGTGGTCAGCCGCGTGCGCCGGATTCTCGGCACCAGGAAGGTGGGGCATACAGGCACCCTCGACCCCTTTGCCACCGGTGTCCTAGCGGTTGCCGTCAACGAGGGGACCAAGGCCATACCTTTCCTCGACGAAGGGCTCAAGGGGTATGACGCGATCCTGCGTCTCGGCGTGAAGACCGACACCCTGGACATGACCGGCCGGGTGCTGCACGAGGCGGACGGGACAGCGGTAAGCCCCGACCGGCTGGAGGCCGTCGTGAAGAGCTTTGTCGGGGAGATCAGCCAGGTGCCGCCCATGTTCTCGGCCATCAAGCGCAACGGACAACCGCTGTACAAAATGGCGCGCAAGGGACTGGAGGTGGAACGTCAGCCGCGCCGGGTGCAGATCAACACCCTGGAGATCCTCTCCGTGATCCTGCCGCTGGTTGCACTGCGCGTGGTCTGCTCCCGCGGCACCTACGTGCGTTCCCTGGCGGACGATATGGGGGCGGCCCTGGGGTGCGGCGCCGCACTAAAGGAGCTGCACAGGACGGCCAGCGGGCCGTTCGACATAGCTTCGAGCGTCACCCTGGAGGGTCTGGAGGAAGCCGTACGGGAAGGACGAGCCGATGCGCTCTGCCGAACGCCCTATGCCGCGCTCGGCCACCTGGACGCAATCCCCCTGAACGACGCCGGTCTGGCCAAGGTCGGGCATGGCAGGGCGCCTGGGCTGGAGGATACGCTGGTCGCCGCCTGGCCGGCATGCGACTCCCCCCGCCTAGTGCGTCTGTCATCCGGGGGGAAGCTTGTTGCGGTGGCGGAACTCTCGCCCCTTGACGGTGGCGGGTTTCATGTTATGCTGAAACGTGTCTTTTGCTGAGTTACTGCTTTACAAATACGCACTTATGTGCTATCTAACAAAACCCTGGATAAAGTGGCTATGCTGCGGCATACAGATGACAAACCGTAACGAAGGGAGGTGTTGACAGTGTTGGCAACCGAAAAGAAACAGGAAATCATCAACTCGTTTAAAACCCATGACAGCGACACAGGTTCTCCGGAGGTGCAAATCGCCATTCTCACCGAGCGGATCACCTATCTGACCGAGCATTTCAAGATCCACAAAAAGGACCACCACAGCCGTCGCGGGCTTCTGAAGCTCGTCGGCCAGAGGAGGCGCCTTCTGGACTACCTCAAAGGCAAAGAGCTGGACAGGTACAAGAAGGTCATCGAACGACTCGGCATACGCAGGTAATGGAAGGCGGTATGCCCGTATCCTTGCGGGTATATTGCCTGCTCCATTTATTTTTGGGTATGCTCGTTTCAGAAGAGGGCTTTACAGGCCCTTTTATTTTTTGTTGGGGACGTGGGTAGAGTCTCCCTGAAAAAAAGAAACGATTTTTTTCAGGGAGGCTGTAGCGACGGCCCCAACACAACCAAACAGGAGAATGACACATGGAACAAAAAGTACAGGTTGAGTTCGGCGGCAGGACCGTAACCATTACCACCGGCAAGATGGCCAAGCAGGCCAGCGGCGCGGTGGTGGTCAGTTGTGGCGACACCATGGTGCTGGTGACCGCGGTGGCGACAAAAGAGGCAAAGGAGGGGCAGGACTTTTTCCCCCTTACCGTCAACTATATCGAAAAAGCCTATGCCGGCGGCAAGATCCCGGGCGGTTTCTTCAAACGTGAGGCGCGTCCGTCGGACGCCGAGACCCTTACCTGCCGGTTGATCGACCGCCCGATCCGCCCGCTCTTTCCCGAAAATTTCCTCAACGATACCCAGGTCATGGCCACCGTCGTGTCGGCCGACAAGGATAATGATCCCGCTATCCTTGCCATGCTGGGCGCCTCGGCGGCCCTGATGGTGTCCGACATTCCTTTTCAGGGACCGATAGCCGGAACCAAGGTCGGCCGGGTGGACGGCAGACTGATCTGCAACCCGACCGCAGAGGAACTGGAGCAGAGCGACCTGAAGATCGTGGTCGCTGCCAGCCGCGACGCGGTCCTCATGGTGGAGGGGGAGGCCAAGTTCGTATCCGAGGCCGACATGCTAGAGGCGATCTTCTTCGCCAAAGAGGCGATGCTGCCGTTGATCGAGGCCCAGGAAGAGCTTAAAAAGAAGGCCGGCGTAGCCAAGCGCGTGATCCCGCCGCCTACGGTTGACGAAGCGCTTCTGGCGCGGGTGCGCGAGCTTGCCTACAACCGCATCGCAGAGGCGGTGAAGATCAAGACCAAACAGGAGCGCCACAACCAGATCGACCTGGTCAAGGCCGAGACCATCGGGGCCCTCAAGGAGGAGTTCGAAGGCAATGCCAAGCAGATCAAGGCGTTCCTGGGTGATTTCGAGTACGAGCGCGTCCGCGCCGATATCCTGGACACCGGCATCCGCATCGACGGCCGCGACACAGCCACCATCCGCCCCATCACCTCCGAAGCGGGACTTTTGCCCCGCGCCCACGGTTCCGCCCTGTTTACTCGCGGCGAGACCCAGGCCCTGGTTGCCGTCACTTTGGGCACCTCCATCGACGAGCAGCGCATCGACTCCCTGTATGGCGAGTCCCGCAAACGCTTCCTGCTCCACTACAACTTTCCGCCGTTCTCCGTTGGCGAGACCAGCTTCCGCCTGGCCCCCGGCCGTCGCGAGATCGGCCACGGCATGCTGGCCGAACGGGCGCTGTCGGCCGTTATGCCCAAGCATGAAGACTTCCCCTACACCGTCCGCATCGTCTCCGAGATCCTGGAGAGCAACGGCTCCTCCTCCATGGCCACGGTCTGCGGCGGCAGCATGTCGCTGATGGACTCCGGAGTGCCTGTTACGGCCCCGGTGGCGGGCATCGCCATGGGCCTGATCAAGGAGGGTGACAAGGTCGCCATCCTGTCCGACATCCTGGGCGACGAAGACCACCTGGGGGACATGGACTTCAAGGTGGCCGGTACGACTGAAGGGGTCACCGCCCTGCAGATGGACATCAAGATTGGCGGCGTGACCAAGGAGATTATGCAGCAGGCGCTGAAACAGGCCCGCGAGGGCAGGTTGCACATCCTGGGCAAGATGGCGGATACCCTGTCCGCGGCCCGCGCCGAGATGTCGCCCTTTGCCCCGCGTATCACCACCATCTGGATCAAGACTGATCGCATCCGCGACGTCATCGGCACCGGCG
>PLYK01000017.1:0-618 GCA_003151775.1 Geobacter sp.
TAACAGGCGATAGCCAGCAGGATGTATGAAATGATTTTTTTGATATGGTTGTCAGTTGTCAAGCAGAATAAATGTCTGCAATGATTTTACAGCGTATAACTTTATCTGTAAAGGGGTTATACGCTTAATATGAATTCTTGACGTATAACTTCAATCTGCCATTAAAATCAAGGGGATGTCCCGTTCAGGCTGAGGGAAGAACACGGTGTATTTTCAGATTGGAAATTGAGATCGGATGAACATTTTCACAGGTGGTTATTTTTGCCGGAATTGGGCTGCAACGTAAACTGTTTTTCCTTGGCCCCTTCTTCCCGGGGCGTTGTTTCGGCCGATACAAGCTCGACAGCCACTGTTCCGAAGGGCGTAGTCGTCTCCACCCTCACCGGCACCTTGTTTTCATCGTTGGTGAGCCAGATCAGCATATCCCCTGTTCTCCTGAAAATCCCTTTCTGCTTGACGTGACGCAACAGCAGGCTGTCCACCTTCTTGAAATTGCGAAGCCTTACCTCCTCCTGACGCACAATCTCAACCGGTACCGGCGCATAGGTGTCGCCATCGTAAATATGCAGCGTTTCCGTTGTGCCGATCTGTAGCGGCCGGTTCCTGAGGTAATAGAAT
>PLYK01000017.1:626-2279 GCA_003151775.1 Geobacter sp.
CCGATGATGTGTCTGGTCTCCATGAGATCATCGACAGGGTATATGCTTGACAGGACGCCATTCGTCTTGGTTCTCAGGGTTATCCGGACCTCGTTGTTTTCGTTTTTTGCTTCCAGTTCCACGTTTCCCACCGGGACGCCCAGCAGGGTGATCAGATAGGAGAGTTTTTCATTTTTTGATGACAGAAACTCGCCGGCTGGTCTCAACGGGGGGGGGATTGCAAGTGCTGATGCATTGTGCCGCGAGTCGGCAGACTGCGGGCCCGGCGCCGGTGCACTGGTCCGGGTGCTGCTATCAGCCTCTTCCCTGTCGATTACAAAAGGCTCGACACTCTTTGCTTCGACCAGACCTTTTTCCACTGCTGCCGGAGGCGTGCCGACCTCCTGGCCTGGTACCAGGGCATGATTCCCATCATCAGGCACATCTTCCGTAACGTCGTCCGTATGGCCGGTCTTCCGGTCGCTTAAGTCCACGGCCGGTGCGGCGCCGTCACGCGGCTCCGCCAAGTCTACCATGACGGCCTTTAGCGGATTGACCGGCGCGGTGAAATTATAGTTCCCGAACCTTCCCTGCGACATCAGTACAAGCAGGTGCGCCAGGATAGATAACCCTAAATAGACCGTCAATGTTCGGATTTTATCGGATTGTGTTCTCATGCGTCCCGAGATCTTAATAATGTTCAAAAAGCGCGACCCAATGCCTTGGAAACCTTCCAATCCGGATCGATAAGCAGGCTCTTTTCCAGATTCTTTTGCGCCTCTGCCGTCTGCCCTTGCCGTCGAAGGGCGTTGGCGAGCAGAAGTCGGATCGTGACGTTAAACGGATTCAATTCCAAGGCGTTGCGAAGTAACGGCACATTATCTCTCTCCACGCGTTCGGTCCAGAGATGGATAAGATTCATCGCGTAGAGGTCATTCAGGTTCAACCTCCGAATTTCCTCAATCCGCGACAAAGTTGTACCGTCCAGACTCTCCCTTAGAATATGACTCGGTGGATCAAGATGTTGGGCAATCTGATTGACGATGGCCCCGGTGTCTGTGGTGACATTTTTGGCGGCTTGGTATTCCAGCCGAGGCAAGTCGTCACGATAAACATGAGCCCGCGCCGTTAATTTCGCCAAGCTGTCGGGACCGCACAGAAAACCGGCCAGAAATACTTCACGGCGGTTCAAATAGAAGTCTGGCCCTCCGAAATACGTGTAGAATAAGTCCTTATTGACCGGTCCGTCCGCACTCAGACTGTTCAGGCATTCCGAAGAAAGGGTCGGGCGTCCGGACATACTGCCGATCAACAGGAGTTCGGTAGAATTATACCACAGTATGCTGTCAGGAAACACCTCAAGAAAAGTGCGAATAAGGGAACTGAACTCAGCAGCATCAAAGAAACTAATGGGAATAAACTGCGATACTATGCCGTTTCTGTTAAGCCGCTCACGGACATTGCGGTAAAAATCGAGGGTATAAAATGAGGAAATGCCCGGCCTGAAAGTCTGGCCGACCTCAATTGAGATGATATCGTATGTGGCATTGGTATTATTGATGTAATTTCGCCCATCCTCGGTAATCAACCGGACGCGGGGATCGCTCATCCATGATGACTCAAAATTCGTCCGCACGATATCGAACAGGCCGGGTTCAATATCCACGCAGTCCA
>PLYK01000017.1:2294-7640 GCA_003151775.1 Geobacter sp.
GAGTTCGTTATTATCCGTAAACCTGGTCACAGCTAGATTTGCCCCGTACCCCTCCCGGAAATCAACCAACTCCTGTCCTTCGGTGTGAAGAAAGTCTGCCGGCAGACGAGTGCCGGTTATAAGGGGGACCACCAACCAGGCGATCAAACCAAGGGAGATCAATGCGGCCCGTCCCCGGAGGCTGACCGCTCGTTCAAGAAAGAGCCAGGCGCTGCTCCCGATCATGATACTCAAACCGGTGGACAGAAACAGGCTTTGTTGCAGGCCCAGGTGTGGCAGGCATATGAAACCAAAGGCCAGCGAGCCGACAATTCCGCCAACAGTGTTGACGGCATACATTTTCCCAACCCTTGCGCCGGCCAGAGTTGGACAATCCACCACCATGCGAATCGCAAGGGGAAAAGAAATGCCTGACAGGACAGCGGGAAGCAAAAACAGCAGCAGGAATATCCCGACGTGGCTCGGTGAATTCAGTTTGCTCATGATGCTCTGCCACCAGACCGCGGGGAGCATTACCAGAGACCAGATCATTAAAGCGCTCATGACATGAGCCATGCCGAAGATGAAGGCCCGATGTCTTGTCCGGTCGCCAATTCCGGAGATCAGGACGCTCCCCAACACAATCCCAGCCAATGTGACCGTCAAGGTCAGGGTATACGTATAGACGGAATTGTGGATGAGCAGGGACAGATAACGAACCAGGAGAACTTCATTGCCCAAGGCGACAAAGCCGGAAAGAAAGAATAAGCAGGCAATGATAAGACCGTCGCGATCCAAGGCTGTCTTCACCCCGGTCTCCGATATTGGAGATTCCGTGCCGGGAGTATCCGGCAGCGGCACGAGAGACTGGATTCGGTACGCAATGCAACCGACAATTATGTTTATTGCGCCCGCCAGCCAGATAGTCTCATTAACCCCAATGCACGGAATAAGGCCTAAGCCGGTGACGGCACAGCCAACCATGGNNAGCGGCAACGTTGCCCCCATTAAAATGGTCGGGGGCAGGATTACCAGCGTAACGAGGGCCATCCGCGTTAACGACAACATGGTAAAGTTTCCCGCGAAAGCGGGATAGAATGATCGGTACATATGCTCGGCCCGGGAGAATAGCAGTGGATTGCACAGGGCTATTATCCCGAGACTGAGTTCCAGCAGGGCGTAGATCATTAACGGCCGCTTTATACTCCGGGAATATCGTCCGAAAAGGTAACTGCCGATTGCCAAACCCCCGAAGAAAACGGCTGTTACCGTGCTTACAGCAAACGTGGTGGCCCCGAAAATGAGACAGGATTTTCGAATCCAGCAGATCTCATAGNNCCGCAAAACCCGAGGCAAAAAAACAACACGCCATGATGAAATCGATTCGGTGCAGAGTAGATGGTCTCATTCCGACCTTGTTGTCCATTAACTATTGCCTCATTAATTTCTGAATATGAGAACAGCCTGAGAGATTGTCCTCAGGCTGTAAGTAACTAAAGCCGCCTTCATTTTTACATATCGCCCTAAGGAGGCTAGCAACAATAACATNNTGAGCGCAATTTTGTTCAACTTATTATTGCTAGCCTCCTAAGATACCAGATGCAGGAGATCCTTGCCCGCCACCCAGGCCCTGCACCCCTCCGGTGTTACATCCAGCCATACGCGCTGCGGACGGCAGGCCAGCCGCATCAAGCCACCGGCAGCCGCAATCAGCAAGCCGATCACTAACAGGACCATATGCCGGGAGCGGACAACATGCACCTCCGACCAGTGGGAAAGCGCACTGAACTGAACATCGAAATCGCCTATTTTCTTCGTGGGTTCCTTCTGAAAGACGATTTCGCCGTCGACAACCTGAGCACCTTTCTTGTCGAGTGCAATCAGCTTCAACGCCTGCCTCTTTGGATCGAACAGGGCGTTCCACCGGTACCTTTCCCCCAGGAATCGGGATGAATAGGTATAGTCCCCTGACGGGTGATCCACAGGCTGCATTTTAATCATGTCGTCAAATTCAATAAACCCTTTTGAGGTTCTGATAGCCAGCATCACATCGTAGAGAAACCGGTTAAAGTGGTATTCGTACCCCCTGAACCTGAATGGTTTTCCGCCCCTCGCTCCGACCGTTCCGGTAGCCAGGACGGAGCGGTCTTTCGCCACGATGGCGATCTCGGTAGCTCCCTTGGGCCATTCTCCGTTCGGCAGGATCTGCTTTTTTATCGCCATTCGGGGCAAGCCGGCAGTTGAGGCCAGCGGGCCCTTGATGACGGAGAAGTACCCTCGGGGGTCCGACAGATCCATCGGTTCTCCGACCCCTTGAAACACCGCGCCGGAATATTGGCGCAGGTAATCGATGGAGCCGATCAGGAGAGACAGAAACAACCCGCCGTAGAGCAACGTTATTCCCAGATAGGCGCGATTGCGCTTCTCGCCATACCTGCCATCCGGATCAAACCGGTATCCTGCCTCGACCAAATCCGTCCGGACCTGTTCAACCGGCCGATTGATAGACTTTCCGCTGTTCCGTGGACGTTGGCCGGCGTCATAGCGCAGTTCGTGCCGCAGCCGCAGGGCATACCAGAAGAAGCGCAGGGCAATAATCAGAAGCAGTGACAGGTTGCTGGCCGCCAGCAGGTTCGGCCCAAGGGAGGAGATCAGAGGGACGCGAACAAACTGGGCCAGGATGAACAGGGCGAATATGGTGAGACAGATAACAGGGAGAAGCGGTGACATAAGGACAAAGTTTTTCAACGCAGTTCTTCTTGATTTGTCATGCATGGATGGTTCTTATCTCCTTACGATAAAAAGAGTTTGTGTGTTTATCAGCAATGTCCGGTTAGGAAATTGTATTGATTAAAACATGCTCTAAAGTCCCCCCTCCCCTTGCGGGAGGGGGAGCTAACTGCAAATACCATACCGGACAACGCTGTGTGTTTATAGCATAATGTGCCGTAAAACTGAACTATAACTTCTGAAAAATATAGCCGGCACAATGCGCCGGCTATATAACAAGCCATGGTTTTTATGGAGAGGAGCACGTGCCCCTCTCCATCATCATGTCAGGCTAGTACGTCAACGGTCTCTGTACCTTCCTGAGAGTAGGCTCGCCGCCACCGGCGGTGGTGGTGCCGTAGTGCTGGCCGCAGCCGCCCCAGGTGCCGAACGTCTGGTTTGCATTAGCCCCATCGGTAAATTCGGTGGAGGCAGTGGTGCCGGCAGGCGAAACAACACCGGTAATGTTGGGGACGCCGGCAGGCCAACGAGTGCTGCCAACTACCCACTGGGTGTTCGTCGCGGCGTTGACGCCTGTGGGTCCGACCGTGAAGTTGTAGCACCCTTCGCGGTTGTTCTGCTGCAGGGTCTGGGACTCCCACTTCGCCGCGGAGCCGCCACCGTTGTAACGGAGGCTCAGACCGCCCATCAAGCGGTACGGTTTACGGTTCGTGATGATGGTGACGAGATTGGTCGCGGATGCGTACGCCCCGTTCGTAGAGTACGTTCCCCAGGCCGCGTTGCCGCCGTGGATGCCGCCAAAGCCTTTATTGCCTGAATTGTGGCAGTTGCCGCAGGTGTAACCAAAGAGGTTGCCGCCGCCGCCGCCGTCACCCGACACGCTTGCAGTGTGCCAAATACGTTGCGAACCGGTCATGCCGGTAGATTCTCCCTCTCCTGGGGCGTTGCAGGGATGCAGGCCGGCGTGGCCGCCCAGCCTCGTGGCGGGGTTATAGCCGGCAGGATAGGCGGCGGGATTGGCAGCATACCGCTGATACTGCTCATCGGAGCCGTAAACCCCTTGCCGGTGGCAGAGGAAGCAGACGTAGGTGCCGCCGACGTTTTGACTGGTGATGCTGGCCCCGTCCACCGTGTTCTGGTGATGCAGCGTGTCTGTTCCGTCGCTGGTTCTCAGCATATACTCGTTGACGGAACCGTGGGCGCCGATGGCGGGAACGTTGGTGACAACGGTCGTCGAACCATCAGGGTTGGATGTGACCGCTGTCGTGGAGTTCGGTTTCCACTGGCCGACGGTGTGGCAGTCGCCGCAATGAAGGGTGGAGTCGTCGCCGACGGTAGCAGTGGCGCTCAGCGGTGTGTAGTTGGATACGAAGTAACCGGCTTCATAGATGGTATAGCGTGAACCGGGGGACTTGGGACCGATACCGGCATTGCCGTTTTTGTAGGGGACGACAGTGCCCGGATTTACTGCTTTCCCGGAGTACTGGGTAAAGAGAGCCGGGTTCGCAACGGCCGTGCCAATACGGCCGGCAGGAGCGTTGGTCGGGTCGGCGCTAGCAAGAGCACCAGTCACGCCGGTTCTGGTCCTGCCGGTGTACTTCTTGGCGCGGACGGCGTGGTGCGAGGTGTTATTCGGGTCGAACGCGTCGTAGACGTTGACGACCGCCGAGCGGGCCATCTGGTCATACCCGTTGGAGATGGCGTCGCCAAAGGGGTTGGTGGCGTTGGAGTTTTTCAGGTTCACGTCTTTAATGCCGTTTCCGAGGGTAGCAAATGTGGTCGGTGCGCCGGCCGCATTGTGGCAGGAGAAGCAGAATTGGTCCATCAGGGTTTGGTCGGGGACGGCCGGATTCCAGGCGTACACGGAAACGTTGGTTGCCTTGGCGCCAACCGTGGTGGATATCGAGGTGAATTTAGGCGGTGTTTGACCAAGCGCGGTATTACCATTACGCAGGTAGATATTGCCGTCTTTCATGTGGACTTTGTGGTCGACCACGATGGAACCGTCGCTGGCGACCGTGCCTTCCGCGTGGCAGACGGCGCACTGGGCATTGGTAGGCAGTGAGCCATCGGCATTGACGATGTGGTGCGAGGATTTTGTAAATTCCGACACGATGGGGCGCACGCCGCTGTTGTCGTTGACTATCTTGTCCGATCTATGCGGCGGTGTGGGTATTCCGCCTACGACGTTATGGCAACCAACGCAGTCATCTCTGTTTGGCAAATTGGCACCGTGGATTCCGGTGTTGCCGTCGGAGTGGCAAGGGCTACACTTGCCGGCAAAGTCTTCATTAGACGTTCCTGACACAAGATCTGTTGTGAAAAGCGCAGCAATGGCGGTGGTATGGCACACAATACACCTGCTCGACGCTAACGGGTTTGGAAACGGAATCGGGCCTACACCATTGTGCTGGGCGCCGCTGCCGTGACATCCCTGGCAACCATTCGGGTTTTTGGCATTGACCGTGGTATTGGCCGGGGTATTGGCCGGGTTATGTATCGAACTTGCATACTCCTTAACAATTTGGTTGCCTGATACGGGATCAGTCGTGGTCGAATGGCAGCCGATGCACGTCCCTTCTTCAACAAATGCCGCATTACCGGTTGTCCCCTCTTTGCTGGACGAGCCGCAGCCGT
>PLYK01000006.1 GCA_003151775.1 Geobacter sp.
AGGTTGAAGGAGAACCGAGGTTTGTATCCCTCTCTGCGCCCAGCCCCCACCTCGAATCTGTACCCATTGCTCCGTCAGCCGCCGTGCGACCATCGGAAGACAGGGGATGCGGAGTTTCCGAAGGACGGAAACAGGTCGCTCCCGTAAAACCGGCAACCGCGCCCCGTGATCCCGCCACGGCACGAATGGGGCAGACATCGCCCGACAGCGGAGAGACCTCTGACGGCCAGGCTGTCATGGAGAGTTTTATTCACATCATCATGGATGCTACGGGATTCGAGAGGGATGAGATCCAGCCCGACATGGAACTCAAAAGGGNNAGACGTCCGTACCGTGATGGACATCACCCGGCGGATCTCCAGGCTTGTCGCCGCGCAGGGAGGCGCCGTCCCGCAGCCGGGCGCCGCTTTTGTTGACCACTCCACGGCGCGAACGGGACAGACATCTCTTGCCTGCGACGAGACGCCCGAGAGTAACGATCTTATGGAGAGTCTTATTCACATCATCATGGATGCAACCGGATTTGAAAGGGATGAGATTCAGCCCGACATGGAACTCAAAAGGGATCTCTCCATCCGGTCCAGCCGTCTCCCGATCATCATGGATGCTGCGGAACGCCGGTTCGGGATCACTATCGAAATGGAGGATTTTATAGACGTCCGTACCGTGATGGACATCGCCCGGCGGATCTCCACGATAATCGCCATGCAGAGAGGCGCCGGCCCGCAGCCGGACACCACATCTGGTGCTCCCGACCCGGCGCGGGATGAAATCCCGGCGTCCCCGGAGACAGAGGCGAACTTGAAACGGCTCGTATTCAACCACACTCCCGTAGTATTGGCGGGTTCTATTCCCTTGGAATTGAGACCGGGAGCATCGATCCTCCTCCTTTCACCCGACAGGGATGATGCCATTGCCGGGAGGGCAAGGGAGATCATTCGGCGGAATTACGGGGTTGACACGATTCCACTGTTTTTCATGCCGGTAAACCCCGGTTCGGGCGAAGAGAGCAACGATCTTCTGACTGATGAAGGTTCTGTCAGGGCAGCAGAGAAAATCTCGGGCCGGGGAGCCCTCGCTGGATTGGTCATCGCCCTGTCTCATGTCGCGCCCGAAAAATGGGGCTTGGCGGATGTTGCACAGCTTCTCAGGGGGTTCTTGCCGCCACTGAAGGCCTTTCTCGCATCACCGGAAAAGAAATTCGTGCTGCTGATCCACAGCCGGGAGGATAGTGGACCCTGCGGCCCCCTGCTGGTGGAGGGGATGCTCGGGCTGTTTCTGAGCGCAGCGCTGGAGTACCCGTCGGTCCAGTTCCGCACGCTGGAAGTTGACGGGGATACCGATCTTCAGGTTGCGCTGCGCGCTGCGCTGGACCGAGGCTGCACCCAAGTGGAAATGATTGATCGCGATGGCAGACTCTTCACCTCGGAGGGGCAGCCGGCGCTGTCGGTTTTCCAGGATTCGCCGCGTATGAATCTGAACCCTGGCGACGTTGTCGTCATGTCCGGGGGCGCAACCGGGATCAGCGCCCATCTGGCGCACAGTCTCATCCCCTTCAAGCCCCGTCTGGTCTTCCTGGGGAGAACGTCTCTTGATTCAGGCAATGACAGAGCGGCGGAGATCGCCCGGAACCTGACGGATCTGCGCTCCTCGGGAATCGAGGCAAACTACCATACCTGCGATGTGACCGATCCCGAAGCGGTCCGCGCGGTCATGGGCGCGGTGACAAGCCGTTACGGCAGGATCGACGGGATCATCCACGGCGCCGGCGTCCTCAGGGACGGTTTCTTGAGCCAGATGACCCGGGATGATTTCACCACGGTCACGGATGTCAAATTCATCGGAGCCTGGAATCTGTTCTCAGCCGCGGAAGGGGCCGGTTTGAGGTTTTTCGTCGGCCTCTCCTCCGCGGCCGCGATCCAGGGGAATCCCGGTCAGGCGAACTACGCAGCGGCCAACCGGATGATGTCCGCATTACTCGGAACCCTCCAGCGAAAAAACAGCGCCATCCTGTTCAAGGCTTTGATGCTTCCCCCGGTCGAGGGGGCGGGCATGGCTGACGATCCGGAGCTCCGGGAACTGTTGAAGCGCAAGGGGGTGGCGTATATCCATGCAGCTGAGCTTGCCGGGCTTTTCTGCCGGGAGCTCTTTACCGCACCGTCCGACGATGTGTGGGTGATGTTCATGAGAGGGCTGCCATCCTTGAAGACGGCACTGCTCAATGATAAACCCGGTCCCTCTCACCGCGAAGAGCTGACCGGGGGTACCGTATCCATGGCTCCCGAGGATTTTCCCCTGATAGATCGGATCTCTTATCTGGACATCCGACGGGAAAAACTGGAGGCCTTCAGATCCTTCTCCTTGGAGAAGGATCTGTGGATCGCGGATCACCGGCCTTTTACGTTCGTCAAGCATCCTCTTGTCTCAGCCGCCATGATTCTTGAGACATTTATGGAGGCCGCCCGGATCCTCTATCCCCATCTGCATGTGCGTGGAGTCCGCCAGGTGCGGCTCTTGAACATGATCCAATGTCCTCCCGGGGTACCTCGCCCTTCCAGGATCGCCTGCCGCCGGGCCGACAACGGCCTTAGAGAGGTAGTGTGCGAAGTTTCTCTCGAAACACAGGATATCTCCCCCGCCGGGAGATTGACCGGCCGCTTCACCCCGCACTGCACGGGCCAGGTGATCCTTGATGGCGGTGCAGGACTTCCCCCGGAGGAGCTCGCGGATTTTCCAGTCCGGACGGACGAGCTGCTCACGGGGCCTATGGATCATACCATGGTGCTTTCATGGTACAAAGAGCACAGCGGCCTCGAAGGCAGGTATCGCGTAATGGAATCCCTTGACGGTGCAGGACCGGGGGTAGTGCGGGGACGAACGACGTACCGGGAAACCGGTGATTTTTCGCATCTGCGGAACGCCCGCTACCAATACTCACCTTACCTGTTCGAGTCCCTTATGCAGTTGGCCGCCTTCCACATCGCAGCAACGGACCTATCCGAACGGAGATCGATCGTTCCCCTGGAGATCGGGGAGATGAGGTTTTTGCGGAAGTGCCGGGCAGGGGAACAGATAACCGTGGAGGCCCGCTTGCGGGCGCAGGACAAAGAAGGCCTTGTCTGGGACGCACGAGGGATTGACGATCAGGGGCAGACCATCATGCAGGTCAGGAATATGGGTATGCACTGGGTTTCGGAGTGAGGTGCGGCAACGGGGAAAAGAGTGTGAACAGGGCAATGGATCTCGCAGAAGTTATCGTCCATACGATCAATCACGGACAGCAAAAGGGGCCGCTATTCTATGCATCATTTCCCAGTGGGACGCCTGCCGCTATAACCTGCACGAGACAGCTTACGAACGGTGAAGAAGCCAAACACCGCCTCGTCTCCACCCTCTGGGATCACCTGGCAATGTTGGAACGTCCTCTCTGGAACGGCTGTCCTTCCTCCGCCGGAACCGATTTCCCGATCCGGGTGCTGCGCGAAACGCTTGGCAGACCCCGGCTCCTGGTGGGAGAATATCGGGGACCTGCCATTTCTTTCAGCGAGGGGGGAGGAAGAATCTGGGCCGCTCTCTGTGCCGATGAGTCTGATATCGGCATCGATGCGGCAGAGAGCTATGAATTCCAGGGAGCATACCCCGTTCAGCGGGTCTTCCATCCGGAAGAGCTTGAACATGCCCTGAGTCTGACGGGCGGAGATCGGGAAGAGGCATTGGCCCTGCTCTGGTCCATCAAGGAAGCCGTTGTCAAGGCACTGGGATGTGGATTCCATCTCGTGGATCCACGGCAGATCACCGTCTACCCATCGGCTGAGGGAGCTGCAGCGGTTGACGGCGGACATACCTTTACGGCGGGTTTGTCAGGGAAGGCCCAGATGCGCTTTCCCTTGGCAAGCGGGCGGTCCATCCGGGTGCATTCGCTTCCCGTGAGGAAGATGTGGCTTTCCATCGCCATTTGTGAATCGGAAACCGGCACGCCATGAATAACCTTACCTGCGCGTGCGTTCCGAGGTTGGACGGAGTGTCGGCAACAGAACTCGGGCGGCTTTTCCCGGACTCTTCCATTACCGCACCCCTGCTTTTCCTGTTGCAGGAATCGGGTATCGAGGGTTTCAACCTGCGCAGTATCGTGGTGTCGAACAACGGTGTTCCGATTCTCTTGCTGCCATTGTTCGAAACCCGTTTTGATCTGTCAGCTTTTGTGGTGGGATGGATCAAGAAAGCACTGATGGTAGCCGGCCGCCTGATCCCCTCGCTTTTCCATCCCCGTATCATGTGCGTGGGTTCGCTGATAGGGGAATGGAGTGAGATCGGGATCGATCTCCATACCGATCAAGGGACCCTCGATGCCGCGTGCAAAATTGCCTTTGGCGCCCTGCACTCGTTCTCGGCAGAACGTAACAGCGATATCGTGGCGCTTTACAACTTTAATCAGTATGGCAAACTCCCCGGAGAGGCCTTCAGGGAATTCAACCGGGTGCAGTATCGGTCGTGTGCCCGGCTGTCCATCGATTTTACCAGCATCGAGGAATACTTAAGCCGCCTTTCAAGCGGCGCGAGAAAAGACGTGCGCCGCAAAATGAGGGCAGCCCCCCACGTACGGGTGGTTCGCAGCCGCACTGCCGCCCCTTTTCTTGACCGGATCTACTCGCTGTATCTGGAAACCGTTTCGCGGGGTGCAATGTCGCTCGGCGTACTCAACCGCCTGTTTTTTGAAAAAATCTGCGAGAGAGTCCCGGGCGCCGAATACACGCTCTATTTTGTGCAGGAAGAACTCGCCGCATTCAACCTGCTCGTCGTCAAACCGACCGCGATGGTGGATATTTTTTTCTGCATGGACTACGGACTCGGCCGCACCAACAACCTGTATGTCGTGTCCTGGCTTGAAAACGTCCGCACCTGTCTGGAGCGAAATATCCCGTTCTATTACGCGGGGCAGGGTACGGAGAAGACCAAAGCGCACCTGGGAGCGACGTTTATCCCGAGTTTTATCCTATTCAAACACCGCCGGCCGATGATTGACCGTCTGCTCGTCTGGCCGCATACCATGATCGGGAAGATCTTAAGCCGCCTCGGGTTTTGGCCCGCCGTCTCCCCGGCTGCACCGAATGGAAAATCATGACTGAAAAAACCGGATACACCATCGAAGTCGAGAACCTGACCAAACGCTATGGGGATTTAGTGGCGGTCGACGATATCTCGTTCACCGTAAGCACAGGAGAGGTGTTTGCCCTGCTGGGCCCGAACGGCGCCGGCAAGACCACAACCGTAGAGATCATCAACACAATCCGCACGCCCACGTCCGGAACAGTGACCCTTCTTGGAATGGACGTCACGAAAAAGAAACTAGACATCGTCCGGCGCATCGGCGTCCTCCCCCAGGGTTTCAACTCCTTCGACCGGATTACGGTCAGAGAGACCCTGCAGTACTACTCGCGGCTGTTCAGCTGCAGGAACACCGATATAGCAGGCCTGATCGAACTGGTAAACCTCGAGGACAAGGCCAATGAGCAGTACAAGAACCTCTCCGGGGGTTTGAGGCAGCGCCTCGGAATCGCGATAGCGCTCGTGAACGACCCGGAGGTCGTGTTTCTCGACGAGCCGACGACCGGGCTCGACCCCCGGGCACGGCGCGAGGTATGGGAAGTCCTGCAAGGACTGAAGCAGAAGGGGAAGACGGTGTTTCTGACCACGCACTACATGGAGGAGGCGGAGCTTCTTGCGGACACGGTCGCAATCATTTCAAAAGGGAAGATTATCGCCATGGACTCGCCCGCCAAACTGATCGAAAACACCACAAATTACCTGGTCCTGACGTTGCTGTCCGCCGATGATAACGTCATTGAAATCATCCGCACGATGGGCTTCGAGCCGGTTCTTGACAACGACAAAGACATCAAGACCAGGGTGGAGCACATAGATGATGTCCAGAAGATACTGAGCGCCCTCAAGGAAGCCGGGGCATTCTACCTCGGTCTGGACGTTCGGAAACCCAACCTGGAAGAGGTCTTTTTGAAGCTCACCGGCGCCGCGTTCCACAACGGTCACGTTGTGGAAAGGGAGGCGGTATGAACCCTCGCGTTGTCGGAGCAAATCTCTTCGTGAAACTCCTGGGCGTTTACCGCGAGAAGACCACCATGTTCTTCACGCTGGCCTTCCCGATCATACTGATACTCGTGTTCGGCACGATCTTCATGAGCCAGGACAACGCCGGTTTCCACCTTTGCGTGCAGGACCTGGACCAGACCAAGTCATCCATCGACTCCGTCAAGGAACTCGAAGTCAACGGGAAGTTCAAGATAACCAGGGTAGACCCGGCTGTCAGCGCCATCCAGTACATCAAGGTCAACAAGGTGAACCTTGTCCTGGTTATTCCCAAAGGCTTTGAAAAGTCCCTTTTGCGGAGAAAGTTTTTCAGCGATTACAAGTCATCCGTCACCATCACCTATGTCTACGATCCCAGCTCCTCTTCGGTGCCCACGAAGATGGAAATCCTGAACGGCGTTCTGGCCGGGATAAACCAGGAGATGACCAGCATACCGCCCTTCCTGAAGTCGGCCGCGACATCGATACTCACCCGGAAATACCGCTTCATCGAGTACTTCATTCCCGGCATCATCGCCATGTCGGTGATGACCCTGAGCCTGTTCGGCACGGTGAACCTGAACACTGAGCTGCGGCAGAAGGGGATCATCAGGAAGCTGTGCACGACGCCCATCACCCATACCGACTGGATTCTGTCGGACATCCTGTACCAGTCCACCATTGCTGTCGTATCAACGATTACGATGCTGCTGGTAAGCTACGCCGTGTATGATGTCAAGCTGCACCTGGACGCCTGGCTCCTGGCGTTTATTCTGCTTGAAGTATTCGCGTTCGTCGGCATCGGGATGATCCTGACCCGTTTTGTAAAGGAGGCACAGAGCGCCGCCGCCGCCGCAAATGCCATCAGTTTTCCGATGATGTTCCTCTCGGGGAGTTTTTTCCCCATCGAGCTGATGCCGGAGTTTCTGCAGAAGTTCGCCAAGACGCTGCCCCTGTATTATGTGAACGAGGGGCTTCGGGCAGCGATGATTTTTGAAGATAACCAGGCTGCGCTGCATGACGCCGCGATCATCGGTGTTTTTGCAGCCGTGGTCTTTATCCTCGGGGTCATAGCCACCAGATGGGAAGAGGGCCAGTGACAGCACCCGGCCTCCTTAACGCCATCACACAAGCTCCCTGCCCCCGTGCCATGATTGCCGTGGAGACGGCAACGCTCGCTCTCCTCATCGATCTCATCTGCAGGTTCCGTGATTATCGTCATCTCCTGAATTCGTTTTCCGCCCTCGGCATCATGAAGTTCTCAGGCGCCTTCACGCTGGTCTTCCTGCAGCTGGTCGCCCTCTTTTATTTCATTATCCTGCTCCCGGGCCCTCTCCGCGCGGCCGCCTTCCTTGTTTCCGCTTTTCTTGTTATCGTACAGCTATCCTATTGGCGGACCCTGTCACAGTTCATGACCGGCACCGACCTGTATCTCGCCGTAACCGTCAGCGGCAACCATCGCATAGAAGCCATCCTGAGCTTCTTCAAACCGCTCGTCTTACTGTATGCTCTTCCCTACGTACTCGTTCTCGCCGTACTGATACTCGTGCCTTCCGTGCCCGCCATCCGGATGGCTATCACCCACAGCATCCTGCCGGCGCTCTACCTGATCGTTTCCAATTACGTTATCTTCCGCCTTGTACCGGAACGCAGCTTTCATCTGAATCCTTTGACCTCTTTCCTCCGTGCATTACTTCAATGCACGTTTGAAAACCTTCGCGCGTATCATGGACCTCGAGATGACCTGCCCGCTTTTCACGTTTCACAACGGCCACTCGACAGCATCATCTATGTCATCGATGAGTCGGTGCGCGGCAGCAATCTCAGCCTGAACGGCTACCCGCGCGCCACTACACCGTTCCTGCAATCTCTCGAAACCCGGGGCATTTTGAAGAATCTCGGCATTTGCGTCGCTGCCAGTTCCTTTACTCACATCAGTAATGCCTATCTTATTACGGGTCACAACGCTTTTCCCGACAACGACTTTCGAACCGACAAGAACCCGACCATCTTTGATTACGCAAAAAACATGGGTTACGAGACAATATACATTGACATCAATCGCGTCTACCTCTCTTCGCTCAAGAAAGCTGCCGGGGATGGTCCTGTGAGATCCCTGGACCAATGGATGAACGAACAGTCGTTCAAGGAACGCCATATTGATCTCGAAACCACAAAGGATGTGGGTGTAGCCCGCATTCTTAGTGCTCTTCTGAATGAACGAGGCGGTTATTGTATTGTCGTCAACAAGCTGGGGCTCCATTTCCACTATCGCAACAATTATCCGGATGATCCGGCTTCAACGCATTGGAAGCCGGTTATGAAAGCATCGCAATCCATCGACCCCAGCGCGGCAGGACGTGAAAAACTCGTCAATACCTATGACAACGGAATCCGCTATCAGGTGGATGAATTCTTCCGGGTGCTGGTTTCCGAAACGAAAAATCAGAACTACGCCATTCTGTACACATCGGACCATGGCCAGACATTGGCCGAGCATGGGCAGGTGTATACCCATATGAAGCCTGACAAGGAGATCGTCGATGTGCCCGCATTCCTTGTGTCGAGTGATCAGTACAGCAGGAAAGGGCTCCTGGACGGCATCGAGCCCGGCATCCGCGTTTCCCATCTCAACTATTTCGCAACCCTTCTTGATTTGATGGGCGTGCCGATGTCACTGCGTGTGCGGCCTTACAACAGATCCGTTTTCTCGTTGACAACCGGGGACAACCTGGTGCGTGACTATATGAGCGGCTCTCTTCATGGCTCCGGCGATTATGCGGTGAAGAGCATTCCTACACCACCGGAAGATGGGTGGGGCGTTTCAAAACCTGTCGGTAACGGTTCAGAGGACTATCAATGAAAATCAAACTTATCGCCCCGAGTGATCAACGTGAAAACAGGTTGTCCATTCCCTTCAAATTGCAGCGGGTAAATCTTCCCCTGTTGGCGGCGCTTACCCCGCCCGGCCACACGATTACCATTGTCGAGGAAGCTTTTGTGGCCGATGACATCAATCAAGATGTGGATATGGTGGGTATCACCGTCATGACCGAATTTGCTCCGAGAGCCTACCGGATCGGCGACGCCTATCGCCGGAAGGGGGTGAAGGTAGTGATGGGGGGGATCCACCCCACGGTATTGCCCGAAGAAGCCCTGGAGCATGCAGACGCTGTTGTCGTGGGAGAAGCGGAGAGCGTCTGGCCGCAACTGGTAGCCGATGCCGCCTCGGGCCGGATGCAAAGGATCTATCGGGCCGATACCATGACCAATCTCGAAGGCCTGCCGAAACCACTGCGGGATCTTCTGCCCGGCAGTCGTCAGGGGTATATCCCGGTGCCGATCGGCGTCGAGACATCCCGCGGGTGTCCCTACGATTGCGAATTCTGCTGCATCGGCCAGACATTGGGGCAGCAGTACCGGGTCAGGCCGGTCCATGAGGTGATTGCCGAGATAGAGTCTATTGATTCTCCTCACCTCTTCTTTGTCGATGACGCCCTTGGTCTGAACCGGGATGCAGCGAAAAAGCTTTTTACGGAAATGATACCTCTCCGGAAGCGATGGCTGGCACAAGGCACTGTATCGCTGGCTGAGGATCCGGAGCTGCTGGCGTTGATGAAGCGCGCGGGGTGCATGGGGTTTTTGATCGGATTCGAATCGGTACAGAAGGATACACAGGATGAGGTGAATAAAATAAAGAACCTGAGGGTCGATTTTTATGAGGCCATGCGTCGATTCCATTACGAAGGTTTCGGTATACTGGGCAGCTTTGTTTTCGGCTTTGATCACGAAAACAAGGAGGTGTTCGATCAGACCCTTGAGTTTATCATGAGGAGCCGCATGGATTGTGTCCAGCTGAGGATTCTCACTCCGTATCCGGGAACACGTTTATACAAGCGTCTTTTAAGCGAAGGCAGATTATTGGCGCCTGACTGGTGGCTCCATGGATATCCTCCGGATACGCTCCTTTACCAGCCCCTCGGAATGACGTCCGGGGAGCTTACCAACGGTTTCTACCGTTTGAACAGGCAAGCTTATTCTCTTGGCGCAATGACGCAACGATTCTTCGGCATGAGCCCATGGAAGCGAACCTTGTTCGGTTGCCTTGTGTATGCAGGGATCAATCTGTCGACCCGTGAACGTTATTTCAAAGGTCTGAGGAATCCACAACCATTTGCAGGGGCCTTCAACTCATGATGGAAAGCGATCTATTCCGATGTTGGAGTAATCGAAATACTTTTAACGGTTGGCTACTAGATAATGAAAAGGCTGGTATACTCTCGACATGAAAAAATCAACAGAGCCGCCGAAAAGCGGAAATAAACCCTATGTTAAGAATCCATCAGCCGATGCCGCCGAACTGCGCCGCCATGCG
>PLYK01000066.1 GCA_003151775.1 Geobacter sp.
CATCGCCGGCGTGACCGAGATGACCTCCACCAGCAACCGCGGCGCCACCAGCATCACCATGCAGTTTGACCTGGACCGCGACATCGACGGCGCGGCGCGGGACGTGCAGGCGGCCATCAATGCCGCCCGGGGCGATCTCCCCTCCAACCTCCCCAGCAATCCCAGCTACCGCAAGGTCAATCCGTCCGATGCGCCGATCCTGATCCTGGCCCTAACCTCGGACACCATGAGCAAGCCGCAGATGTACGACGCCGCTTCAACCATCCTGCAACAGAAGCTCTCCCAGGTGAAGGGGGTGGGACAGGTGTTCGTAGGGGGAAGCTCACTCCCGGCAGTGCGGGTGGAAGTGAATCCGCTTACGCTCAGCAAGTACGGCATCAGCCTGGAGGATGTGCGTGGTATGCTTGCCACGACCAATGCCAACCGGCCGAAGGGTCAGGTTTCCTCGGGAGACAAGAGCTGGGAGGTCCGTGCCAACGACCAGCTTCGAACTGCCCAGGAGTATCTGCCGCTGGTGGTGACCTACCGGAGCGGTGCAGCGATCAGGCTGGCGGATGTGGCCAGTGTCAAGGATTCGGTGGAGGACCTGCGTTCCACCGGGCTGGTCAACGGTAAGCCGGCGGTCATGGTGATCATCTTCCGCCAGCCGGGAGCCAACATCATCGAAACCGTGGACAGTGTGCGCGCCCTTTTACCGCAGCTTGGAGCGGCCATGCCGGGGGCCATCGATATGTCGGTCGTCCTTGACCGCACTCCGCCCATACGCGGCTCCTTGAAGGATGTGGAGCGGTCCCTCATTATTTCAGGCCTGCTGGTCATCCTGGTGGTGTTCTGGTTCCTGCGAAACGTCCGGGCCACGCTCATCCCGGCCGTGGCTGTCTGCGTATCGATTATCGGCACCTTTGCGGTGATGTACCTGCTCGGTTACTCCCTGGACAACCTGTCGCTGATGGCCTTGACCATCGCCACCGGCTTTGTGGTGGACGANNGACGCCATCGTGGTGCTGGAGAATATCACCCGCTACCGGGAAAAGGGACAAAGCCCGTTCCAGGCGGCCTTGACCGGTTCCAAGGAGATCGCTTTCACGGTCCTCTCCATGAGCGTTTCCCTGGTGGCCGTATTCATCCCGATCCTGTTGATGGGGGGCATGGTGGGCCGCCTGTTCCGGGAGTTTGCCGTAACCCTCTCGGCGGCGATCATGGTCTCGCTGCTGGTGTCCCTGACCGCAACCCCCATGATGTGCGCCACGTTGCTCAAGCCCGAGGTAAAGCGGGAACACGGCATCGTCTACCGGGCCAGCGAGGGTATGTTCACCTGGCTCCACAGCCGCTATGAAGTAACCCTGGCCTGGGCGCTGCGCCACTCCCGCCTCATGCTCTTCATTACGCTGGTTACGGTAGGGGTGAATGTGCTCCTGTTCATTCTCATACCCAAGGGGTTCTTCCCCGAGCAGGACACCGGCCGCATCACGGGCAATATCCAGGCTGCCCAGGACACCTCGTTCCAGGCCATGGAGCGGAAACTGGCCCGGATCGTGGATATCGTCAAATCCGACCCGGATGTGGAGTATGTGATCGGTTTTACCGGTGGTGGCGGGTCAACCACCAACACCGGCCGGATGTTCATTGCCCTGAAACCTTTCGAAAAGCGCAAGACTACTGCCAACAACGTCATCAAGAGGTTGCGCGGAAAGCTGATGAGCGTGCCGGGCGCCCCCGCCTTCCTGGCTCCGGTGCAGGACCTGCGGGTCGGCGGCAGGGTCAGCAACGCCCTGTATCAGTATACCCTGCAGGGGACCGACTTGTCGGAGCTCAACAGTTGGTCCCAGCGGGTGCTCCAGAAGCTGCGCACGGTCCCCCAGGTGGTGGACCTGAACAGCGATCTGCAAAACAAGGGAAGGCAGGCGGACCTGGTGATCGATCGCCCCACGGCCAGCCGGCTGGGCATCACGCCCCAGGTGATCGACAACATCCTCTACGACGCCTTCGGCCAGCGCCAGGTATCCATCTCCTATACCCTGCTGAACCAGTATCATGTGGTCATGGAGGTCGATCCTCTTTTCTGGCAGCGCCCCGACACGTTGCGGGACATCTATGTGCCATCGTCCAACGGCAGCCAGGTGCCGCTCTCCGCCTTCACCCATTATGAGCCGTCCGCCACGGCCCTGGCGGTAAACCACCAGGGGCAGTTTCCGTCGATCACCTTGTCGTTCAACCTGGCCCCTGGAGTGGCCCTGGGTGATGCGGTCAAGGCGATCGATGCAACTACTCGGGATATGGGGATGCCGGCCGCCATCCGGGGCAGTTTCCAGGGTACGGCCCAGGCGTTCCAGGCCTCCCTCAAGAACCAGCCGTTCCTGATCCTGGCGGCATTGGTGGCGGTCTACATCGTGCTGGGGGTGCTGTACGAGAGCTATATCCACCCCATCACCATCCTCTCCACCCTGCCGTCGGCAGGGGTAGGCGCCGTGGCTGCCCTGATGCTTTTTCGCACCGACTTAAGCCTGATCGCCGTAATCGGCGTGATCCTCTTGATCGGCATTGTCAAGAAGAACGNNATCATGATGACCACCATGGCCGCACTCCTGGGGGCGCTCCCCCTGGCCCTGGGAACCGGCGTAGGTTCGGAATTGCGCCGCCCTCTGGGCATCTCCATCGTTGGCGGTCTGATCTTCAGCCAGATGCTGACGCTGTATACCACCCCGGTGGTGTATCTCTATATGGACCGTTTCAGGCTGTGGGTGGCGAAGATGCGGGGACAGGGGAAGAAGGCGGCTAACGGCGGTTGAGGGATGAGAGATGAGGGATGAGAAAATGGAAAGGACACACCATGCTCAACATACAATTACCATACCGTTGTTACCACTTCCTCGCCGGAGCGCTCATGCTCCTGGCGGGCTGTACGGTCGGGCCGAATTACGTCCGGCCCGCCGCGATGCCGGTCATGCCGGCATCCTACAAGGAAGCGAACGGTTGGAAGCCGGCGCAGCCCAAGGACGAAGCCATCAAGGGAGCCTGGTGGCAGGTCTTCAATGATCCGCAATTGAATGCGCTGGAGGAACAGGTTGCCGTGTCGAATCAAAACGTGCTTGCTGCCGAGGCTGCTTTCCGCCAGGCCCGCGCCCTGATCCAGGCCGCCAAGGCAGCTTACTACCCGACGGTCACGGCAGGAGCATCGGTCTCGCGCGCCCATTCGTCGGCATCACTCGGCAATCCTTCTTCAAATGCCGATACTACCAGCTATACACTCCCCGTTGACATCTCATGGGAGGCCGACATCTGGGGCCGCGTACGCCGCAGCGTGGAGGCGAGCAAGGCAAGCGCCCAAGCCAGCGCGGCTGACCTGGCGGCGCTCCGTCTGAGCAGCCAGGCACAACTCGCACAGGCATATTTTCAACTGCGCGCCCAGGATGCCCAGAGAGCTTTCCTGGACGCCACGGTCGCCTACTATCAGAAATCCCTTGATCTGACCAAAAACCGCTACGCCAGCGGTGTTGCGGCCAAGGCGGACGTGCTCCAGGCCGAGACCCAGCTCAAGAGCACCCAGGCCCAGGCCATCGACATCGGCGTGCAGCGCGCCCAGTTGGAACACGCCATTGCCCTCCTGATCGGCAAACCGGCTTCGGATTTGAGCCTGCCGAGCGCCCCGCTTGTGGCGTCGCCGCCTCCCATTCCCCTGGAGATGCCGTCGATGCTGCTCGAACGCAGGCCCGACGTCGCTGCTGCAGAGCGGCGGATGGCGGCGGCCAATGCCCAGATCGGCGTGGCTGAGGCCGCCTGGTACCCATCCGTCACGTTGAGCGCATCAGGCGGGCTGCAATCTTCGAGCTTTTCCCGGTGGCTTAGTTTACCGAGCCGATTCTGGTCGGTGGGCCCAACTGTTTCAGAGACCGTGTTCGATGGCGGGTTGCGCAGCGCCCAGAACGACCAGGCGCGGGCCGCCTTCGACGCCGAGGTGGCAGCCTACCGCCAGATCGTGCTGACCGGTTTTCAGCAGGTAGAGGATAATCTGGCTTCGCTGCGTATACTGGAGGAAGAGGCCAAGGCCCAGGATGAGGCGGTGCAGGCAGCCCGGCAATCGGTTATTATTACCGACAACCAGTACAAGGCGGGCATCATCGGCTATCTGAACGTCCTGATAGCCCAGACCACGGAGGTTGCCAACGAACGGACCGCCATCACTATCCGCGGCAGCCGCATGACGGCCAGCGTGCTCCTGATTACGGCCCTGGGGGGCGGGTGGGACGCTTCAAACCTGCAAAAAACGGAACAGTGACCTCTAAACGGTTAACAAACAATGAGCCAAGATAAACCATGTTCCACAGAGACTTAGAGATAAACATTTCAACCCGGAAAAAACAGTTGTCCACGAAATGCACTAAAAACACAAACAAAAATAAAAAAAACGGGTAACATCATGTTAGTAACGCAGGTGCCCAATGAAGAGGGTGTCCTGAATTTTGTGCAAATGGGATTTCGGTGTAAAACGTACCTATTTGTCAAGTATCTCCCTTACTCTCCTTAACAGTTCAATTGGCTGCACAGGCTTCATAATCAGTTCAACAACTTCTTCCGATACCCCCCGATTCTCAATGAAGTCGGAGGTATAGCCGCTGGTAAAGAGCAGCTTGACGCCCGGTTTTATGCGGCTGATCTCTTCATATGCATCCTTGCCGTTCTTCTTCGGCATTATCATGTCCATTAGGATCAGCCTGATGGTGTCTTGATGGGCCTTGAATTTCTCGACAGCGTCCGCACCATCTTCGGCAAGGATTACATTATATCCATGGCTTTCAAGTACCTTGGCAACCAATTCACGTACACTTGGCTCATCTTCAGCAACAAGTATGGTTTCATTGCCGCCCACGGGCGGTACTGGTTCTGTCTCGATTGTATGGAAGCCATTGGCCTTTTCGTCAATGGGCAGATAAATCCTGAAGGTGGTTCCGTGGCCGGGTTCACTGTACACATTGATGAAGCCATTGTGCTGTTTGATGATGCCATAGATGATTGCCATGCCGAGGCCGGTGCCTTTGCCGACATCCTTGGTGGTAAAGAACGGCTCGAATATATGGTCAATGTGTTCTTTGCTGATACCTGTTCCTGTGTCGGATACGGTGAGCACGGCATAGTTGCCCGGAGGGGCATCGTAATTATGGAAATCCGTAAACGAAGAGTCCAGGACGGCACGATCACTCCTGACGGTAAACACGCCGCCTCCCGGCATGGCATCACGGGCATTGGTGGCAAGATTGACCAGCACCTGTTCCATTTGTCCCCTGTCTGCGACAATCGGCAGTTCTGCTCCGCAGCAGGCTGACTGTAATGTTATATCCTCACCTATGATCCGAGCCAGAAACTTATGGACATGTTGCACGATGTCGTTGAGGTTTTCATGCTTCATAATCAAAGGCTGTTTGCGGCTGAACGCGAGGAGACCATGGGTGAGCTGGGCTGCTTTTTCGCAGGCAGATGCTATTTCAGCAACACGTATCTTCTGTTCATCGCGTAAGCTGCCGTCCATTTGCAGGAGTGAACTATAGCCGCCTATTACCGTCAGGATGTTGTTGAAGTCATGAGCGACTCCTCCGGCAAGCTGGCCGACGGCCTCCATCTTCTGTGACTGATAAAGCTGGCTTTCCAGTCGCTTCTTTTCTTCTTCAATCCGTCTGTGTTCAGTGATGTCGGTAAAGACCACAATACCTGCCTGGACAGTGCCGGATTCGTCCCAGATCGGGGCGGCATTGGCCAAGACAATGTAATCATCGCTTTCTGCACGGCGAATGATGAACTCCCGGTTGTTCGTCTCCCCGAACATTACGGCCCGTGCAAGAGGAATCTCCTCCATTCCCAATTCCCGTCCATCCAGGTCAAAGGACTTAAACCGCTTTACATACTCGTCAATTCCAATTCCGATAGCGCTTTGGAGATCAGCGTCCCGCATACGCAGACCCACAGCATTGACATAGCGGACTTTGCCGTCCGGCGCATCGGCAATGGCAATACCGGCAGGGCTGCAATCCATGGCTGCCTGAAGCATCGCCTTGGACTGTCGAAGCTCTATCTCCGCAAATTTGCGCTCGGTAATGTCACGCACAAAAACAGCAAATTGCCCACCGTCAAGAGACAGGTAATTGATGCTGACCCCGATGTGAAATATGCTCCCGTCCTTGCGCCGATGCTGGGACTCGAAGCAGTCTCCACCACTTTCAACAATCTTTTTACCGCGTTCAGCTATGACCTCTTCAGAATCTATAACTTCCAGATCTTTGACGTGCATGCCGACAAGTTCCTGCCTGCTGTAACCGCTCATGCGGCAATAGGCATCGTTTACATCCAGAATACGTTTATCGTCGCTTATCAACCAGAAACCATCCATGGTAGTCTGGATGATGATTCGGTTGCTTTCCTCGCTATTGCGCAAATTTTCTTCTGATGATTTTTGCTCGGTGATGTCTCTGTTTATGCCAAGCATCCTGATTGGCGATCCATCCTGGTCCCGAATGACCTCACCGTTAGTTTTGATCCAGCGGACAACGCCGTCAGGGCGTAAAATGCGGAATTCATGGTCCCAGTCGCAGTCGCCGCGCAGTGCCGACTGAGACGCTTCCCAGGCCGCTTCCCGGTCGTCGGGGTGGAGTCCCTTTTGCCACGCTTCGACCCCGCCGGGGAAAGTTTGCCGGGTATGCCCGTAGAGATTCAACATCTGGTCGTCCCAGACCATAACATTGTCTTTGACGTTCCAGTCCCAAACCCCAAGTTTTGCCGACGAGGTTGCCAACTGGAGTCGCCGCGAAAGGTTTCTCAAGTCCTCCTCGGCCCGCTTGCGTTCGGTAATGTCCACGAAGATGCAGGCGAACTGGCCGGGCGCGGGTTGAAAGGCAGATACCTCGAAATGCTTATTCAATTCGGCGGCATGGTTTTCGAATTTGATCGGTTTGCCGGTGAGGGCCACATTGCCGTAGATTTCGATCCAGTGCTGTTCTATGCCCGGGATTACTTCCAAAACCGTTCGTCCTAAGATTTCCTCCACCTTGAGGCCGGTTAACTGTTCAAAGGCAGGGTTGACGTCAAGAAAACGGTAGTCGGTTGGCTTGCCATGTGCATCGCAGATGATCTCATGCAAGGCAAAGCCATCCAGCATCAAGCGGAACAGTGTCTGATAGTCATTTTCGACCTTACTTCGTTGTCTTTTCTGCTCCTCCATCTCCTCCAGTATTTGTTTAAGCTCCTCTTTCTGCCGGATTAGCAGGTCCCGCTGCTCGCGTGCCAAGTCGTTCCGGTGTTTAAGTTCCAGGTGGTTGCGAACCCGAAGTTTCAATAAATTGATGTTGACCGGCTTTGCCAGAAAGTCGATGCCTCCCGCCGCCAAGCCCTGTTCTTCAGCATCAATGGTATCCATGGCCGTGATGAATATAAGCGGGATGGCCGAGAATGCCTCATCCGCCTTGATGACCCGACAGACGTCGAAACCATTCATATCCGGCATCATAATGTCGAGCAGGATCAAATCGGGCTTCTGGTCCTTAACGTCACGGATCGCATCGAAGCCATTCAGTGAGGAACAGACTTCATAATCTCCCTTGAGGGCGCCTTCCAGAAGCAGAATATTGTCCGGCTCGTCGTCAACAATCAGTATCTTGTATCTGCTCTCACTCATTATCATTTACCTCATCTGTCACATAGGTACCGGTTACTCTTTTCATCTCGGCAATCAGTTCGTTGATGACAAGCGGCTTAGAAACATAGCCGTCAAATCCTTCTGCCAGAAATCGTTCCTTCTCACCCTGTAGTGCGTAGGCAGTCACTGCGATAACCGGCTGATGCAGAGATGTCTCCTGTTCCTTGCTGCGAATCTCCCGGAGAGTTGCTTCACCGTCCATGACCGGCATCTGGATATCCATCAGCACGATATCGAACGGCCCCTGTGCCAACGCGGCTAGACATTCATGGCCATTCTCCGCCGTCACCACTTCGTGCCCCAGTTTTTTGAGCATTGTCGTCACGAAGGAGAGGTTAACCTCATTGTCTTCGGCCAGCAGGATCCGGAGCGGGGAACATCTCCACATAGCTGCCGTTGTGGGAGAGGTTGTTACCGCTGTGCCGCTTTTCTCACTGATGGCAAAGGGCAGGATTATTTTGAAACAGCTGCCCATTCCCGGCGTGCTCTCAACAGTTATGGCGCCTCCCATGAGTTCCGCCAGACGGCGACTGATGGTCAATCCGAGACCGGTTCCGCCAAATCTGCGGGTTGTTGAGCCATCCACCTGGACAAACGGCTGAAAGATATTTTCCAGGGTTTCGGCGGCGATGCCGATGCCGGTGTCAATTACAGCGATCTGTACGAGCACGGAGGTGCTATGTCGTTCGAGGAGCTGCGCCGAGATGGTGATCCCCCCGCGTGACGTGAACTTGACAGCGTTACCAAGCAGATTGAGCAGTACCTGTTTTACCCGGAGCTGATCGCCTATCAGGACATTGGGAACTTCTCCCGACACGTCAACCGACAGCGCCAGCCCTTTATTATACAGTGCAGTTTTTTGGGTCAGTACGATATCGTTGATACAGCTATGCAGGTTGAAATTGCAGGGGGCAAGCTCAATCTTTCCCGCCTCGATCTTGGAGAGGTCAAGGATGTCATTTATCAGGGAGAGCAAATTGTTGCCGGACTTCTTGAGCGCATCGACATATTCAAGCTGTTCGTCTGTCAGATCGGTCATTGCCAGGAGTTGGGCCATGCCGATGACTCCATTCATAGGGGTGCGGATCTCGTGGCTCATGTTGGCCAGAAACTCGCTCTTGGCGATATTGGCGGATTCGGCGTCGAGTTTGGCTTGGAGAAGTTGCTCTTCTGTCTGCTTGCGTTCGGTGATGTCCTCCGCAGAGCCCAGAATCCGGCGGGTTACCCCATTCTCGTCCCGCATGAAGGGCACGTCGTTGCTTTTCAGCCATCGCCACTCGCCGTTGGATTGCCTCATCCGGTACTCGACCGTCCGCACCTCGCCATCTTTGACCGATGCCATAAGCGCGTGATGAGAGGCAACGATAGAGGCGTCGTCTGGATGCAGGATGTTATCAAAAAGCGCCGCCCCCATGGCCTGGACCTGCTGGGGGGAGTATCCCAGGAACTCGATCACCTCGCGGTTGGTATACACGTTGCGGTGTTCGGCAAGATCGTAGATGTAGATCATGTTCGGGGTAGACTCCAAAATTAGATCGAGAAAGTGCCGGCTCTCCCGTAGCGCATCTTCTGCCTGCTTGCGTTCGGTTATGTCGAGAATTGACCCTTCCAGGATTCCCTGTTCCCGGTAGAGCGCCAGGGACGTAAGACAGATCCTTACGCCTTTCTGCAGGTTCAGCATTTTGTATTCATAATCTGATATATGGCCATCAGCAACAAGCCTTCGAACCATCTCCTCCCGTTCGTCCGGGTCTACCCAATGGATCGCCGCGGGTTTTCCAATCGTATCCTCCCTCGTCCTTCCGACAATTTCGAGAAACCTCCGGTTGACATCCAGAACCTTGGATCCGTCAAGCCTTGTCCTAAACATGCCGACTTCGGCGTTGTTGAAGAGGTTTCTAAACTTCTCTTCGCTTTCGCGCAGGGACTCATCAGCCAGATAGCGTCCGGTGATATCAGCGTTGATGCCGATCATGCGCTCTGCCGTGCCGTCTTTTCCCCTTATTACCAATCCGTTTGCCTTGATATACTTAACAGCGCCGTCTGGATGGCGGACACGGAATACCGTGTCGAACTCCTGTTCTCCGTTCAGTGCTGCCTGGCATTCGGCAATAGCCCTGTCCCTGTCATCCGGATGCAGTCCGTTCGTCCAGGCATCTATGTTGTTAGTGAACGCTTGCCGGGTTATTCCGTACAGCTCGAACATACGATCATTCCAAATCATGATATTATCACGCACGTTCCAGTCCCAAACGCCTAGTTTTGCACAAGAGGTCGCCAACTGGAGGCGCTGCGAAAGGTTTTTTATGTCATCTTCTGCCTGCCCGCGCCTGACGATGTCCTCTGCCAACTGCTGCGTCATGTCATCAAATGCCCGGCCCAGTTCGCCCAGTTCCCCACCGGAAACATAATCTGTGACACGGACCTTGAGATCCCCTTGGGCAACCTTTTGCATGGCATCCCGCAGGGCAATGATCTTGTCCAGGATCCCCCTCTTGCTGACATAGACGGCAAACCAGGTAGCCAGGAGCAGCATGATCGACATCAGAGTCAGATCGAATAGCAGTTTTGAACGAGTTTCCTCTAAGACCGTCTCCACCGGTATGCCTGCGCGCACATACATGCAGGGCGTCTGTTCACCGCTCAGCCGGAGTTTCTGGTAGGCAAAATAACGCCGGGTTCCTAAGTTGCTGTCAGCCTCAAATGTCCCTTTATCAGGGCCTTCGGACATCCGCCTGAAAAGGTCTCCCCTGTCCGTTTTACCCATGAATTGCGGTACTGTTGCATTAAAGAGACAGATCCCTTGATGGTCGGTCAGCATTAGTGAGGTGTTGGCAGGGAAAGTTTTCGACTTGATCCGCTGGTTGTATTTCTCCAGGGTAAAGATAACGGCTGCAACATCGGTGATCTTTCCGGATGCGTCTTTTATGGGATAGGCAAAATGAATTACCGGCTTAAACTGGGCTCTTCCAATAGTATATTCGCCTGACGAGAATTGACCCGTTGCCATCGCGTTCTGGAAATATCTTCTGTCGGCAACTGTAACAGTGCCTTTTATCGGTAATACCTCTGCCCACTCCAGGCCGGTATTGTCTGCAATTATAATATTGGAATATTGGGGATTTTTCTTGACAAGTTCTGCAAGGAGAGTCTTTACGGCCTTTGCATCACGTTTCTGCACAGCCGGGATCTGGGCCAGGGTGCTTAACAACTGCTCTGCACCCGACAGAAGCATGTTCTGGTCATCACTGATATCGTTGGCGATTTGCTCAGCCAGCAGCTTGGATTCCCGTACATCCTGCACACGCTCATTGTGTACCGAATAAAGGATAATCCCGACCGGCACGATCGTCATAACGGCAATCAGGATGAATATATTCCTGCGAATCGACCACAAAGCGGGACTGGTCATATTTTATGCCTCGGTGGCGAGATATGGCAATTATAGCGTTTATTTTGAACGAAAAAGCAGGACAGATTTATTTTACAATAACCTTCGCGGTTTTGTGTCTTTTTTTCAGTGCGGATTTTTTTTTGGAGCCAGTCATAGACGGCTTTTCCGTTTGTTTGGCTGTCTCGGCAGAGATGTTCACTTCCCCTTTCATACCCTGCTCGTTCCGGGCCTTGACCTGATCAGGCGCCTCCTGCGCCCTTGCAGCCTTTTCGGCGGCCGCCCGGCTCTCTTGTTCCTTCTCCCACTCAGCCTTGAATGTTGCAATCCGCTCCAACTCCTCTTTTGCAAACTGTTCTTTCAGTTGTGCAAGTTTCTCCGATGACGACAGCTCTTTCGTCTTGCTTTCCTCAGGTGCAACGGCGGCTGACAGGGCAGGCCTTTCCTTTGAAACGTCCTTCTGAATGGATTTATCTTCGGCAGCTCTTTCCTGAACTTCAATCTGAGGTGTTACCGTCTGTTCCTGCGGCTTTTTGGCGACAGGCTTGGGAACGAACGGCGCGGACACCGGCTTGGTAACGCCTTTGGCGCCGCCAAAGGGGATGGTCACGCCCAGGGTGTACTCAATGGCGCCGGCATTGGCCGGGATGTGGCGGACATCCGCCCGCAGCGCCAGCCTGTCGTACAGGAAATACTTCACGCCGGCGCCATAGTCCATGAAGCCCATCTCTTTTCGCGAAACAAGGGCCGAAGGACCGGACAGGTTGTACCCCCCGAGCCCGACCGCCAGAAACGGCACGAGTTTCCCGTCCGGCATGAAGTGGTACAACCCCTCGACCCCGTACTTGAAGATGGCAACCTTTTTGTCGGTCACCAGCGTGGAATTTGTGATCGAGTAGTCCAGGCCGGCTTCCACCCCGATGTTGTCCGTAAAACTGTAGCCCCCCCTGAGGGAATACATGGGGGCTGTTTTGAGATGCTGGCCGCTTCCATAGTAGGTGTAACCGCCGATCATGGGGGAGACCGAGAACTGCCCCTCCGATACGGCTCCGAACACCGTGCCGCAGAATACCAGTACCAGGGACACGGCTGCACATGCACACACTCTTTTCAAAAGATACCTCCTACATTGGCGTAACCCAGAGAGAATAGCATGGTTGGCAGGTACGGTCAAAGAAGGTTTTAACCCAGATTTTCCATTAGGGCACGAGATGCTGCCGAGGCAATATCCTAGCAGCTTGTTGTCCGGTTGACGAGGCAATAGCAGGGCTATTGGTGAGGAAACCGGGCGGCAAGATGCCGGAATATGTCCGGCAGGGCTCGTGCAGGAGCTTTGCTCCGCCTAATGGAATATCTGGGTTTAAGTCGGACCGGAGGTTGAAAAACAGGAAAGGAGCCGCAAGAAAGCGGTACAGCGGGAACCGGACTGAACCCAAGGTTAGTGGGACACCAGGCCGGCACAAACGGGTATTACCCCTTCAAATCGTTCACTTCCCTGAGTTTTCTTATTAAACGGAAGATAATGGGTTTCAGCGCATTGCCGGTTTTACCATATTCCAGATCATTCCGATAAATCGGGAGCAGGGGTTTCAAGACGTGCCGCCTCATAAACTCCATCAAATCCTGGGCTTGTTGTTTGGCCCGCTCTTTGATGGTTATGTTCCGGGCTATGCACATGACCCCCACAATCTCGCCACTCGGCAAGATCCAGGGAAACTTGGTTACGGAAATCTTCACGATTTCGCCATTTTTATGGGTTATGGTTTCGCGTAGATCTTCAATCGGCTTGCGATTTTTCATAACGCAAAGGTCGTCTTGAAGTGCCTTTTCGGCTTGTTCGCGAGGTAAAAGATCAAAGTCGGTACAGCCCCGGATCGTGTTCATATTCAGACCATAATGGCGGGCTTTGGTGGCGCTGGCGCAGATTATCTTTCCGCCGGTGAATTCACCCCGTTCGTTGGCAAAATATTCTTTGATGACGATGGAATCACGGGTGTGTTCCATGAATGCATTGAATATCAATATTTCCTGCATTGATCTTCCCATTGTCTCTTCCCCTTTCTACAACTATACAAAAAATACGGGAGCATACAAAGAAAATTATTCCGGCTTTTGCAGCGCTGAAAGCGAAGTAATGCCGTATTGCGTGAGCGCTTCACGGCTGCAACTAAGATTTTTACATTCACCATTCACTATTCACGATTCACGCCGTTAAAGTTGACTAATTCCTATCCGCCGTCTTTGATTTGCTGGATAATGGTAAATATATCTGTTAAATTCTTTCACGCTTCCGATTGATACGGCTCAAACCGATCTTTCCATCCAGGTGATCATATCTATGGCCACCATTGTTAATAAATACGTTATTGAACAGGTATCCCCTATGCATAACCAAAATATGAACCGGCTAATCGACGTTTTGCTGGAAGGTGACCAGGCACGGGCCGTTGCCGAGGCAATGAGCCTGAAAAATGGCGGTGTCGAGGATGAGCGGATCATAGCTGACGCCATCGAGCCGGCAATGGGGCGGCTTGACGCAAAATGTACGTTAGAGCAGTTCAACCTCCTTGAGATAATGCTGGTCGGCCGGGCGGTAACAGGGGTCATAAGAGCGCTCTATCCCGACGCGCCTCCAGCGCCCAGCCGGGAAACAGTCGTGTTGGCGAGCCTTGAGGGTGACGTGCATGACTTGGGGAAAAACATCGTCAGGACCATCATGACCGCCAAGGGGTACCGGATCGTTGACTGCGGCAAGAACTGTCCGGTTGAGAACCTGGTAGATGCGGCCGTCCGGGAAGAGGCGTCGATCATCTGCATCAGTGGCCTGATTACCAGCGTCATCCCGTCGGTGCGGGAGGTCGTCCCGCTGGCGCGCCGGCGCGGCCTGACCATGGTGCGGGTCGTGGCGGGAGGGGCGGCCTTGAAGCAGGCGTCCGCGGATACCCTCAACGTCGATTACGTGGCGGATTCGGTCTTTGACGTCATCCGCTACCTCGAAGATCATCCCGGAGAGCTGTCATGAACAGCCTGGAGCGGATTCAGGCCGCGGTGAGTTTCAAAAAGCCCGACCGGGTTCCGGTTATCGCCCAGGTGTTCGGCCACGCGGCCGTTCTTGCCGGTGTGCCGCTGGGAGAGTATGTCAGGGACGGCGAGCTGCTGGCGCGCTGCCAGTTGCAGGCCCTTGCCCGCTACGGCTACGATGCCGTCTTCGCCCTGATGGATACCAGCGTGGAGACCGAAGCGCTCGGTTCGCGCCTCGCCTGCCGCGCCGACAGCTACCCCTACGTGGAACAGTATGCCCTTGCCGACGCCGGGGAACTGGACCGTCTTGCCGTGCCCGACCCCGCACTCAGCGGGCGGATGCCGGAACTGCTCAAGGCCGCGCGGATGCTCCGCCGGGAAGTGGGTGACGAGGTCCTGGCCGTCGGCTGCGTGCTGGGGCCGATGACCCTGGCGACGCAGCTCATGGGGGCGGAGAAGGCTCTTTTTTGTGCCGCGGACGAACCCGAGCAGTTCGGCCGGGTCCTCGACTTTGCCGCGGAAGTCGCCGTTTCCTTCGGCCTGGCGCAACTCGCGGCAGGCGTCCATCTGCCGTTGGTGTTCGACCCCGCCGCCTCGCCGGCGGTCATCCCTCCCCAGTTTTTCCGGGAATTCGAGCTGCCGCGCCTGAAAAGGCTCTTCTCCGCATTCAAGTCGGCGGGCGCGCTTGCCGGCTGGCTGCACATCGCCGGTCCGGCCGAAACCATCTATCCCTACTATCCGGATGCGGGAGTGGAGATCGCCAATCTCGATTACTGCGTCGATCCTCTCCATGCCCGGCAGATTCTCCCCACGACCTGCCTCGACGGCAACCTGAAACCGCTCTCGTTCGTCGAGGCAACGGCAAACAATATCGCCGCCGAGTCGGCCGGGCTTTTGGAGACGTTCGGTTCCCGCGGCGGCTTCATCCTCTCCTCCGGCTGCGAGATCCCGCCGGAATCGAAACCTGAGAACGTGGCCGCGATGGTCGCTGCGAGGTAATGGCGTGCCGATTCTCACCGTAAAGTTCGCTGATGAAGATCGGCGGATAACGTTTGCGCCCGGCCGCTCCGCCCGTGAGCTCCTCGATGAAACCGACATCCGGGTCCGTGCCGGATGTAACGGCAGCGGGGCCTGCGGATTGTGCCGCATCAGGATCGCAGGGGGCAATGCGGGGGAACCTTCGGCGAACGAACGGGCCACCCTCGGCGCCGGCCTGCTTTCACAGGGGGTGCGGCTTGCATGCCAGGTCAAACCGGAGCATGACCTGGATGTCGAGATTCTCAACCCGGCCCCGCCGTCCGCCTGGCGCTCCCTTGACACAGGATCGGGCACGTCATCCCTGCCGGGTCCATCGCCGATGCCGGACCCGAAGGGGGAGCACCCGCTGGGGGTGAGCGTCGATCTCGGCACTACCCACCTGTCGATCACCCTGCTTGACCTTGCCTCCGGCCGCCGCCTGGCGGGGCGCCGCGGGCTGAATCCGCAGGAAACCGCCGGCGCCGACGTCATGACGCGCCTCATGGCGGCACAATCGGCACGAGAGGCGGAAAGGCTGAGCCTACAGGTTATCGGCGCAATCGGCGACGGGTTGCGCGACATCGCCGTCCGCGAGGGGATCGACCTGCACCGGGTGGGGCGGGTCGTCCTGGTGGGCAATACCGCCATGCTTGCCATACTGTCGGGGCGCAATCATCTGCTGCTCCTCCAGCCGCGCTACTGGACCGAAACCATCGACTGCCTCCCGATGGAAACGGCCTCCTGGAGCGCAACCTGGGGGATCGGCCCGGCGGCGGCCATTAAGGTCATTCCTCCCTTGGCGGGCTTTGTCGGTTCCGACCTGCTCGCCGGCGTCATTGCGACGCGCCTCACCGAGCAGTGCCCCGGCGCCCTGCTGATCGACTTCGGGACCAACTCGGAAATGGCCCTGTGGGACGGCGATCACCTCTGGGTGACCTCCGCCGCCGGCGGTCCCGCCTTCGAGGGGTGCGGCATCAGCTGCGGGATGCCGGCGGAGCCGGGCGCCATCACCCGGGTCGCAGTCGCGCCGGTCACCGGAGAGCTCGCCTTCGATGTCATTGCCGGCGCGGAGCCCCGCGGGCTGTGCGGTACCGGCCTGGTTGACCTGCTCGCCCGCCTGGTCGGAAACGGGACGTTGAACGTCAAGGGACAGTTTGCGCCGTCCGTTCCCGACGACGGTTTCCCGCTTACCCCCGGCAAGGGGGAGCTCGTTCTCACCAAGAGGGACATCGACATCTTCCAGCGCGCCAAGGCCGCCATCGGGGTGGGCATCGAGGTCCTCCTGGCGAAAGCGGGGATGGGGCATAACGATCTGCGGCGAGTCTGCATCGGCGGTGTTTTCGGCCAGTCCCTCGACATCGCCAGTGCCACGGAGATCGGGCTTCTGCCGGCAATCCCCGGCCGGTCCGTGGAAACCGCCGGGAATACGGCCCTCTCCGGGTGTGAGGCCCTCCTATATACAGCCGGCGTCGACGAACGCCTGCGGGATGCGCGGAGCCGGGCGCGGATCGTCAACCTGTCCGACTGTCCCGATTTTGACACGCTGTTTTTAGAGCATCTCTATCTCCAACCGATTGCGCCGGTATAGGCCATGACCTTATCTCTTTCTCCGCAGCAGCAGTTGAAGGCGTTCATCAATACCGCCCAGTATCTCGCCGGCCTGGCATCCGGCGAGGACATCTGGCAGGAAGCGGGCAAGCTCCTCGTCAGGTTCTTCGGGGCAGATGTCGCTGCCTTCGGCGAACGCAGCAGCGACGGCGGGATTGGGATCGGCCACCGGGCATCTTCCGAGAGGGGGAGGGAGGCCTGGCTCCCCGAAGCGGAGTTGATCGCCGCGATGGGGGATGTCTTCGAGAGCGGCTTTCTCACCTTCCTATCGTCTCCGGCCGCCGGGCCGGTCGCCGCGGGGTTCTTTCCAATACTTCACGAAAACCGCGTGATCGCCGTGATGCTGGTGGGGCACCTGTCGGCAGACCCGCTTGCGAAGGAAAGCCTCGATCTCTACCTGGCGGCCGCCGGGCTGATTGGCGCAACTTACTCCCGCAGGATTTCGGAGACGGCCGTTCTAAAGGCCAAGGAAGAGCTGGAGCAACGGGTCGTCGAGCGGACCGCTGAGCTGGATGCGATGAACGAGGAACTGGCGGCGACAAACGATGAGTTGGAGCTGTCATGGCAGGAAACGAAGCGGACCGAGGAGGCGATGCGGGAGAGAGAAGAACGCTTCCGGACTCTCGCCAACACCATTCCCCAACTGTGCTGGATGGCTAATGCCGACGGCTGGATCTTCTGGTACAACCGGCGCTGGTACGAGTACACCGGCACCACTCCGGAGCAGATGGAGGGGTGGGGGTGGCAGTCGGTTCATTATCCCGACGCGCTGCCGCAAGTCCTTGAACAGTGGCAGGCATCGATTTCAACCGGCAAACCATTCGATATGGTGTTTCCGCTCCGTGGCAGTGACGGCGTTTTTCGGCCATTCCTCACGCAAGTGAAACCGGTATACGGCCTTGACGGTAAAATTGTCAACTGGTGTGGCACGAACACCGACATTACCGAGCAGGTCAAGCGGGAGAAGGAGACGCTTCAAGAGAGCGAGGAGCGATTTAGGCTACTGATTGACGCGACCAAGGATTATGCTATCATCATGCTCGATGCCGACGGGCGCGTGGTCAGTTGGAATGAAGGGGCCAAGCGGCTCAAGGGCTGGGACGAACAGGAAATCCTGGGCCGGCACTTTTCGCTCTTCTACACTGAGGAGGCTGTGGCTTCCGGCCACCCGGAGCACGAATTGGAAATCGCCGCGGCCGAGGGTCAATATGCGGAAGAAGTCTGGCTAGTGCGCAAGAACGGATCAAGGTTCATGGCCGACGTGATCATCACCGCAATCCGCGGCGAGTCCGGGAAGCTGCGGGGCTTTGCAAAGATCACCCGCGACATCACCGAGCGCAAGCAGGCGGAGGAGCGACTGCAGGCAACGCTTATGGATCTTGAGCGCTCCAACAAGGAACTTGAGCAGTTCGCCTATGTCGCCTCGCATGACCTTCAGGAACCGCTCAGGATGGTATCGAGCTATACGCAGCTCCTCGCTCAGCGATACGAGGGCCAGCTCGACGACAAGGCCAAAAAATACATCGACTACGCCGTAGACGGCGCGGTGCGCATGCAGAGGCTCATCAATGACCTGTTGGCATTCTCGCGCATAAGCACGCAGGGGAAAACCATTGAGAAGATCGACTCGCACTCGGTCCTCGGCGAGGCCATCCATAACCTGGCTGCCGCCATTGAGGAGAACCGGGCGATGGTTACTAACGACGATCTGCCCACCGTACGCGCCGACGCTACCCAATTGTGCCTGCTGTTCCAGAATCTGATCGGCAATGCCATCAAGTACCGGGGTGCTGATTTACCGCGTATCCACGTTTCGGCCTGCGAACTCGGCCGCGAATGGCGCTTCTCGGTCATGGACAACGGTATCGGCATCGACGCGCAGTACGCGGAAAAGGTGTTCGTGTTATTCAAGCGCCTGCACACCAAGCAGGAATATCCGGGAACGGGCATCGGGCTGGCAATGTGCAAACGCATCGTGGAGCGACACGGCGGCAGGATATGGTTCGAGTCGGCAATCGGCAAGGGTTCCACGTTCTATTTTACGTTGCCAAAATGAAAGGGGACAACATAAATGATGGTTAAGTCTGTCAATATCCTGCTGGTGGAGGACAATCCGGGCGATGCGGACCTGGCCCGCGAAGCTCTGGTGAACAGCAAAATGAACAACAATCTGCACGTGGTCGACGATGGCGAAAAGGCCATGGCGTTCCTCCGCCGGGAGGGCTCATATGCCGATGTGCCACGGCCCGACCTGATCCTGCTCGATCTGAACCTTCCCAAAAAGGACGGCCGGCAGGTACTGGCCGAAATCAAGTCGGACAACGAACTCAAGCGGATACCGGTGGTCATCCTCACCACCTCACAGGCAGAGGAAGATGTCCTCAAGACCTACAATCTGCATGCTAATTGTTATATTACAAAACCCATTGACCTGAATCAGTTTCTGCATGTGGTCAGGTCCATCGAGGATTTCTGGCTGAGCATTGTTGTCCTGCCGCCTAAAGAGGCAAAGAAATGAGCGATTCTCTGCGAGTTTTGCTGGTCGAGGACAATCCGGGCGACGCGGAGTTGCTCGTGGAGATGCTGCCAAGCGGCGAATCAACGCTATATGATGTCGAGTGTGTGGCCCGGCTCTCGGTGGCGCTCGAACTTGTCGCTGCGGAACAGTTTGACCTGGTTCTGCTGGATCTCGGACTGCCAGACAGCGACGGACTGGCCACGCTTCATATTATGAGGGAGCAAGCCGCCAAATTGCCCATAGTCGTGTTGACCGGCAACAACGATGAGCAAACGGGCTTGGACGCGATCAAGGAAGGAGCCCAGGATTATCTTGTCAAGGGTCAGACGGACAAGGGTCTGCTGTTACGGTCAATTAACTATGCTGTTGAGCGCAAACGGTCGGCAAATGCACTCAAGGAACTGAACGATACTCTGGAGGAGCGGATCGCCGAACGGACCGCGCAAATTACTTCCGTCAATGAAACGCTGTTGATCGAAATTTATGACCGAAAGCGGGCTGAGGAAGAAACGCAACAGGCGAAAGAGCTGGCCGAGACGGCTACTAAGGCCAAGAGCCAGTTCCTCGCCAACATGAGCCACGAACTGCGAACCCCTATGGCCGGCGTTCTCGGCATGCTCGATATCGCACTTGCCGGCAACCTGGAAGCGAAGCAGCGGGAATTCATCGAAACAGCCCAAAGATCGGCCAGCTCTCTGGTCCGGATATTGAACGACATCCTTGACCTTACAAAAATCGAGATGGGTAATTTCTCGATAGTAGCGAAACCGTTTCCTATACGGAAATTGTTAGAAAATACTTTCAACATCCTTATGCCAGCAGCGAAGAGCAAGGGACTGGATTTTGGTTTCAAAGTGGCTGACGATTTGGCGCAGACTTTCGTCGGCGACCAGACACGGCTCAACCAGGTCCTGACTAACCTGGCCGGCAATGCGGTCAAGTTTACCGAAAAAGGGCGGGTGGAGATACGCGTCGCGGCGGGCGGCAGCGTACCCGGCGGCAGGAGGGAAGTCACCTTCACCGTTACCGATACCGGCATCGGCATTCCCGATGACAAGAAGGACCTTCTGTTCCGCGTCTTCAGCCAGGTGGACGAATCCCATTCCCGCATTTACGGTGGTACCGGTCTCGGTCTTGCAATCAGCAAGGAAATCGTTGAACGCATGGAAGGAACGATCACTTTCACGAGCGATGAGGGGAGAGGGAGCACTTTTTCCTTTACCATCCCTCTCGGCGAGGCCGAATTAGAGCGCGACGCCGGCCTTGCGCCAGAAAAAACGGCCGCGACAGGGGCTGCTCCCCGCGCTGATGAGATAAGAAAACCGCGCCTCCTCGTTGCCGAAGACGACCAAACGATCAGGCAGGTTCTCGGAGTGATGCTTCAGCGGTCAAATTATGAAATCGACATCGCCGAGGACGGACAGAAAGTGGTTGAGATGTGGGAGGATGGGGAATACGACCTTATCCTGATGGACATTCAGATGCCGCGCATGAACGGTTTTGAGGCTACCGGCGCCATCCGGGAGAATGAGCGCACCCGCGGCGGCCATATCCCGATCGTCGCCATGACGGCCCATGCTCTCAAGGAGGACGAGGAAAGGTGTCTCGACGCCGGCATGGACGCCTATGTTTCCAAGCCGATTGATTTCAAGGTATGCTTACTGGTGATAGGGGAAGCCCTCAAAAAACAACCGAGCCATTGATTGGAAAGGTTCGAATTGGAAGTATCAAGGTTTAAACTATTTATTTAAGGACTAAAGGTTAAAATGGTCGGGGAGACAGGATTCGNNTCTGCCAACGGTGATGCTTTCTCGCTCTTAATGAAAAATCGAGGTTAACGCGAGGGTGGGCTGCGCCTGCCGCCGGGATATCGGCGTTCTCGTGCCGTCACCGGCTACGGACGTCGGAACACCCCCGTCAGTGAAGATAACTTGATCGGATCTTCAGCCTGAATAACCGCCATGATGACTTTGCCCGATCGCATCAAGTCGCCATAGACCAGGTACCGACTCGACCATTCTGGATCGAACTTCGCATTGAACTGGTACAGGGTCTTGAGTTGGTACACCGACGACAGGTTGTCAAAAAGAAAACGCCGTAGCGACGTAATGGCGCGAGGTTCTGAGATGCAGGCCTCAGTGCTCGACAGAGAGGCGAAGTTGAGGCTGAGGCTCTCCGCTCCCTCTGCTTGGAGCGCTCGCGCAGCTTGAAGCACCATGAACTCAGTTAGGCCGTTCGGCGCATCCATGCGCCGTCGCATCAAGTCGAGAGACCAGCTTCCCGAGCCGAACACCGGAACGAACGTCAGGAATCCTATCATGCCTGACTCATTTGTGGCCAGCAGTACTCGGGCATCGCCATCCGCTACCGTTGGAAACCGGCCCAAGGTCATTGAGAATCCACGTTCTGCTCCGCCCTTGGCTGCTACCCAGGTCTTGGAGAGGTTGAGGGCCTGCTGCCGGCAGCTGTCGGGGATGTCGGCCGCTGACACTAGCTTGGCGCTGATACCCAGTTCCAGACAGTGGCGCTCAGCACGTCGAACCTTGCGCTTCAAGGTGGACACGTCGAAGCCGGGCAGTCTGATGAGCGATTCCTCACCGATTTTGAGAACCCGAAGTCCCATTTCTCGATAGAGGGATAAATTATGGTCATTGGCGCCGAGAAAACATGGTATGAGGGCATTGGCCTCACAGAACTGCAGAAATTGCTCCGTGAGAGCACGCAGCTTGTGACTGGGTCCAATAGGATCTCCACCAACAAGAGCGACGTTTCGCCATACCTTGTAAGACATGAACGCGGTCCGGTCCTCGTCAAAGAAGTACGTACGATCTTCGCGCAGCGAGAAGTATGACAAAGTGTCTTGTCCGTAGCGTTGGAGGATATGGCGCGCATGATCGCGGTCGGCGGTGTTGGCGCGATGAATCGGAATCAGTGGGCGTAGCAATAGAACCGCCGACGCAACCACCGCAACTGCACCAATTAGGATGAGCGAAGTCCCAAACCAGTGCGCCTGGTAGCCGTGATACTGGTAAATGGGGGTGTCGGCCACGAGCCGCAATGGTTCGAGCAACCCCCCAAGCAATGTGGGGCGCGGAGTGATCCAGGCATAAAGGATGCGAAAACCCAACAGGTCATATGCGTAATACAGCAGGCCAAACGAGAGTGTTAGCCCCAAGGCATTTCTCACCCCAATCGGGCGTGACGCCACAACGTAATCGCTCCTGCGAGCGAATAAGACGCCGGCAAGGCCGAGGCAGATCAAAGCTTCCTCGTAGTCGAGACCTTTGGTCAGGTGAACGATGGCAGAAGCAATCAGGATCACGAACGTCAACTGCATGGCCCGACGGTGCCGCTTGGATAGTCCATCCGCAAGCAGGACCAAGACAAGTCCCAGGAGGACGGTCATGATGTCCGAATCGTTGATTAGCCTCACTGGCACCATGTCACGGAGCAGCAAATACCGCCAGTGGAATGCCGGGAAGAGCGCGGTCAACACGTTCATGACGCCGGCAAGGGCCGTAGCGAGAGCCAGCATGTACCGTATTCGCGCCGGCGGCATAAGTCTACGCATGTATCACCAGGGTAATCTCTTTCGGACGTTGTTCAAGAGAGAAAATCGGGCACGACGAAGCGCAGCAGGGCAAACCGGACGTGGTTGATCGACGGTCCGGCCGCCAGATGGGCCACTGCCAACTGCAACGCGCGCAGTACTCAATCAATCCATTCGCCGTCATCGCAGGCCTTATTGAATAGAACATCGGTGGTCGGGGAGACAGGATTCGAACCTGCGACATCGAGTTCCCAAAACTCGCGCGCTACCAGGCTGCGCTACTCCCCGACACGAAAGATATATTTATTATCACATGCCTGCCGGGAAGGCAATAAAAATCACTTCTCCGTGCTGCTCCCCACGATACGTTCGCGCCATTCCGCGATGATGCCGTCATAGGTCTGGTTGTAGTCGTAAAGCGCCGCTGCGATGGCGCTTTCAGCATTCAAACCGTTGCCCAGCCCCACAAGGATACGTTTAACCCGGTGCCAGCCATAGGTGGACACCAGGTAGTCCACCATGCTGTAGCTCTGCTGGTACGCCAGAACGGCATCGGCAGTAGAGAGGCCGCTGAAGCTCTTTTCGAGTTTCCTGAAGTCGGCGGCCGCGCCTTTGCGGACGGCGTGCTCCAATTCGGTCAGCGGGCGGCTGTATTGGGTTCTGCCGAATACCTCGGCGATGCCCTCGTTGAGCCAGAGCGGGCAGTTGCCGCGCGTCAGGTCGAAAACCACCACATGGGCGTATTCATGATACAAGATTGCGCGTATGGCAGGGGTTATCTCCTTGGCTGCGCCGAATGGGAGCCTGATTTTGCCGTCGTAGACACCACCCGACCAGTCGGGCGAATCGGTGACGGTCTTGTAGTCGCCCCGTTTGTAGATGCCCACCGGCACGCGCGGCTGGGGATAGTGGTCCAGTTCCCCGTTGACCGTACTGGCCGCCGCTTCCAGTACGCCCAGGACCGCCAGGGCGAACGCCGTATCCACATCAGGATCGTAGGATAGATCGAAACGGGAGCTGTGCCCCTGGTCCATGCTCGCTTCAACGGCCGTTTCCTTGCGCGCCTTTTTGAGGATGTCGAGGATTTCCTTGTGTCCCGGCGCCAGTTTCAGGGCCAGTTCCCAGAGTTCCACGGCCTGTTGGCGGTTGTCGGTATCGTACAGCACGAGCCCCAGGAAGTAGAGCACCTCGATGGAATCGCCCGCCTGTGAGCGGGCCTGTTCCAGTTCGTAACGGGCTATGTCGTATCTTTTGAGATGGTAATTGCAGACGCCCCGCAGCAGGGCATAAGAGACATCATCGGGATAAAGCTCCTGGGCCTTGAGAAAGGCCTCGTCCGCTTGTTCGTAATGTTTCTGTTTAATGAGCAGGTGTCCATAAGCGGCATACCCGCCGGCCAGATTGTGCGTGATCTTCTCGTTGAGCGGGAACAGGCGATGGCTGTTTTCCAAATGTTCCAGCTCTTGTTTGATATTCTCGGGAGAGGTTGTTGCGGGGGAATTGTCGCCTGGCCGGGGCTGGCCTTCGTCAGCGGGATCGGCGGCGGCGTGCAGGGGAGAAACCGTGAGGCAGGATAGCGCCAGGAGGGTGACGGCGTGGCGCAGCAGGTGACGCCGCCATATTCGTAATGCCTGCGTTATGCGGCTTGAGTTACCCACTGTGAGTCATTGGCGCGAGATGAAGGAGTGCACAGATGCGGCGATCCCGGGGGTGTCGAGTCCCAACATGGTTCGCATTTCGTGCTGCTCGCCCTGGGGGATGTAGCGGTCGGGATAGCCGAGACGCAGAACCGGTACGCCGGTTAGATGATGCTGCTCCAGCAGTTCCAGAACGGCTGTGCCGAAGCCTCCCAGCAGGGCGTTTTCCTCCAGCGTCACGATCCGGCCGTGCTTTTTGGCAAGCTCCAGGATCAGCGTTTCGTCCAGCGGCTTTACGAAGCGGGCATTGACAACGGTCAGCCCTATGCCGTGATTTTTTTTCAACTGTTCGGCAGCCTCCTGTGCAGGATAGACCATAGTGCCCAGGGCCAGCAGTACACCGTCGCCTCCTTCGCGAAGCAATTCGGCGCGGCCCACTGGGAGCGAGGCCAGGGTCTGGTCCAGCGGCACGCCATAGCCATTGCCCCGCGGATAACGCACCGCTGCCGGACCGCCCAAGGCAATGGCGGTGGTCAGCATGTGCTGAAGCTCGTTTTCATCCTTGGGAGCCATCAGGGTCATGTTGGGAAGGTGCCGCAGGTAGGAGAGGTCAAAGGCTCCATGGTGCGTGGGGCCGTCACTGCCCACCACGCCGCCCCGGTCCAGGGCAAAGGTCACCGCTAGGTTCTGCAGGCAGACATCGTGGAAAACTTGGTCGTAGGCGCGCTGCAGGAAGGTGGAATAGACCGCGAACACCGGCCGCAGACCACATGCCGCCAGACCGGCGGCAAAGGTCACCCCGTGCTGTTCGGCTATGCCCACATCAAAGAAACGTTCGGGGTGTTCCTTGGCGAATCCGCTCAGGCCCGTACCCTCGGGCATGGCGGCGGTGATGGCCACGATCCGCTCATCCTCGGCGGCCAGTTTGCAAAGGGTTGCACCGAAGATGGCGGTGTAGGATGCGGCGCCGCCTTTCCCCTTCACAACCTTGCCGGTTTCAATCTTGAACGGTCCGACGCCGTGGAAGAGCGACGGGTTGTCTTCGGCCGGTTTGTAACCTTTGCCCTTCTTGGTCAGTACGTGAATCAAGACGGCGTCATCGAACTTTTTGATGCTTTCAAGCGTCTCCAATAGCTTTGGCAGATCATGTCCATCGATTGGACCGATATAGTCGAATCCGAATGCCTCGAACAGCATACCGGGGGTGAAAAGCCCCTTGAAGGACTCTTCCAACTTGCGGGCGACATGCAGCACACCCTTGCCCACGTCGATCCGCCTGAAAAACGCCTCCGTGTTCTTTTTAAAACGATGCACGAATTCGCTGGAGGAGGTGCGGATGAGAAAGGTGGAGAGGGCGCCGACATTCTCGGCGATCGACATCTCATTGTCGTTGAGGACAACGATCAGGTCCTTGTCCAGGGCGCCGGCGTGGTTCATCCCCTCGTAAGCCATGCCGCCGGTCATGGAGCCGTCGCCGATCACCGCAACCACCTTGTTCCGGCGGCCGTCAAGATCGCGGGCCGCGGCAAATCCGGTGGCAGCCGAGATGGAGGTGGATGAGTGCCCGGAGCCGAAAGCGTCGTGGGGCGATTCGGCCCTCTTGGGGAAGCCGGAGATGCCGTTCAGGGTGCGCAGGGTAGAGAACCTGTCGCGCCGGCCGGTGAGGATCTTGTGGGCATAGGCTTGGTGGCCCACATCCCAGATGATCTTGTCGGCAGGCGAATTGAAGACCCGGTGCAGGGCAATGGTCAGTTCCACAACGCCCAGGCTGGGGGCCAGATGGCCGCCGTTCTTTGCGCACGTCTCGATGATCATGCGGCGAATCTCCGCAGCCACGGCCGGGAGCTGGGACACGGGAAGTTTCTTCAGGTCATCGGGAGAGTTTATCGTTTCAAGGATTGCCATAGTAGAATCCAGTATTCTTACCGTTTTAATTCTTCCGACTGACGATATACTGCGCGATCTCCCGTAGCGGATCGGCCTTTGGGCCAAAGATCTCCAGGGCGGCCATGGCCTCGTCCATCATGGCGCGGGCCTCTTCCTTGGCCGCAGCCAGGCCCATCACGGCCGGGTAGGTCGCCTTGCCGCGGGCCTCGTCGCTGCCGGCATCCTTGCCGAGCTCCTCGGTGGTGCCTTCTATATCCAGGATATCGTCGGCGATCTGGAAGGCCAATCCGGCCGCCTCGCCGTAGCGTTTGACGGCAGCCAGTTTCGTCTCGTCCGCACCCCCCAGAAGCGCGCCGGCAACCACAGAGGCCTTGATCAGAGCCCCGGTCTTGTGGGTATGGATGTACTGCACCGTGGGAAGGTCGATATCCGGTTTGCCCTCACTCTCCATGTCCGCCACCTGTCCGCCAACCATGCCGTAAGAGCCGGCGCAGACCGCGATTTCGTTGATGACCGCCAGGCGTGCCGCAGGCGGCACAACAGTGTTGAAACGCGGGTCGCTGGCCAGCTTGAAGGCCTCGGTCAACAGGGCATCGCCGGCCAGGATGGCGATCGCCTCGCCAAAAACCTTGTGATTGGTGGGGTTGCCGCGCCGGAAATCATCGTCATCCATGGCGGGCAGGTCGTCGTGGATCAGGGAGTAGGTATGGATCATCTCCATGGCACAGGCCGCCGGCATGGCGCTCTCCGTATCGCCGCCGACAGCCTGGCAGGCGGCCAAAAGCAGGATCGGCCGCACCCGTTTGCCGCCGGCAAAGACCGAATACCGCATGGCCTTGTGCAGGCTGTGGGGAAGCTCGGTTTCCTTGGGCAGAAAACGGTCCAGGGCCTCGTCAACCCGTGCGCATTGCTCTTTCAGATATGTTTTTAAATCCATGGCGGTTTTCCTTTGGTTGCCGCGGAGATACGCAGCGTTGTCCGGTTTGGTATTTGCAGTTAGCTCCCCCTCCCGCAAGGGGAGGGGGGACTTTAGAACATGTTTCAGTCGAATGCAATTTCCTAACCGGACATTGCTAGGAGATATGGGGAAACGAAGCACGCCGGCCGAAGAGATTCAAACCATAATCAAGAGCAGGGGAATCATACATACATAATCTGGTTATGGTCTTTAACTCTCCGCATCTCTGTGGCAGAAGTGTTGACGTAGATATTATTCTCCCGGTTCAAACGGTTCCCGGTCAAAGGTTCCGTCCTTGCGTTTCAGCAGCACCTCGACCCGCCGCTCGGCCTCGTCCAGTTTATTGGAGCAGAAAGCGGCGTGTTTGACCCCTTCCTCAAAGGCCTTGAGGGATTCCTCCAGGGAAAGCGAGCCGCCTTCCAGGCGCTTGACAATCTCTTCCAGCTTTTTGAGTGCAGTCTCAAATTTTTCTGTCGCCATTTTTATGAACCTTTTATTGCCAGTGTCAGTGTCCCGGCATTATACAGATATGCCGCCAACGGTCAAGTGTTCACGCCTCCCGGCCCTCCACGCGGCACATGGCTGTTCCGCGGTGGAGGTTGAGCCGCAAAAGTTCGCCCTCCGCAAGCCGGGCAGCATCGGTTACCACAGTGCCGTCCTTATCCCGCAGGGCGATGGCATAGCCCCGGGCGAGGGTGGAGAGCGGCGAAAGCACCTCCAGTCGCGCGGCCTGTTCGCCGAAGGCCAGCTTGAGCCCCTCCAGTTTCGATTGCATCAGCCGGTTGCCGTCCGATTCGAGATGTTGCAGGCGTTGCCGGCCATCAGCGATCAGGTATATCGGGTTTTTGAATGAAAGTGATTGGTTGTAACGATTGAGCTGTTCTCTGCGCCGGATCAGGCCGTTTTCCATGCCCATGGCAAGCCGCTCGGCCAGGTCGTCTACCCGCTGGGCGAGGTGCCCTACCAGGGTGGTGGGGTCGTGGAGCGCCCGCCGCAACATGCCGAGCCGCGATTCGCGGCCGGCCAGGTACGACTCGATCCCAAGGCGCAGGCGGTGGGCCAGGGACTCGACCTGACCGCGCAACTCCTCGGCGCTGGCGGTGACCAGCTCCGCGGCCGCGGACGGGGTAGGGGCGCGCAGATCGGCGGCAAAGTCGCAGATGGTCCAGTCGGTCTCGTGGCCCACGGCTGAAATGATCGGGATACGGGAACGGCGGACGGCACGCGCCACGACCTCTTCGTTGAATGCCCACAGGTCTTCCAGGGAACCACCCCCGCGGCCGACGATCAGGACGTCCACCTCGGCCAGGCGGTTCATGTCGGCGATGGCTGCGGCGATCTCCCCGGCCGCGCCGTCGCCCTGGACGCGCACCGGGTAGAGCAGCACCTCCAGCGAGGCAAAACGGCGCTTGAGGACATTGAGGATGTCGTGGATGGCGGCGCCCGTCGGTGAGGTCACCACGCCCACCCGTTTGGGGAAACGGGGCATGGGACGTTTGTGGGCCTCGTCGAAGAGCCCCTCCCGGGCCAGGCGCTCCTTGAGCTGCACGAAGGCCATCTGCAGGGCCCCGATGCCGGCCGGTTCCATGTATTCGCAAATGATCTGGTATTCGCCGCGCTGGTCGTAGACGGATATGCGCCCCCTGACGATCAGTCCCATGCCGTCGGAAAGGCGAAACTTCAGGTTTTTGGCGGCGCTTTTGAACATGACGCACCTCACCTGGGCCCCGGAATCCTTGAGCGTGAAATAGATATGCCCGGAGGAGGGGAGGGACAGGTTGGAAACCTCCCCCTCGACCCAGACCTGGTCAAAGTTATCTTCCAGCACCCCCCGGATAAGGGCGGTAAGGCGGCTGACCGTGAGGATGGTTTTTTCGGCGAAAATGTCCATAGAGACATCTTAAGCGCCGCGCAGTTCAACGTCAATCCCAATCAGGAAAAAGGCACGGGATCCGGCTTTTCCGCTTTACTTTCACGCCATATTTATCTATCCTTCACAATTCCATTTTAGTGAGCATAACCAAAGGATTTATGGCTATCAGCAGACTGCGCAATTTTTCCATCATTGCCCATATCGACCACGGTAAATCCACCCTGGCCGACCGGCTCCTGGAGTATACCGGCGCGCTTTCGGACCGGGAAAAACAGGATCAGTTCCTGGACAAGATGGATCTGGAGCGTGAGCGGGGCATCACCATCAAGGCCCAGACCGTCAGGCTCAACTACCGTGCCGACGACGGCAACGATTATGTTCTCAACCTGATCGACACCCCCGGCCATGTGGACTTCACCTACGAGGTTTCCCGTTCACTGGCAGCCTGCGAAGGCGGCCTTTTGGTGGTGGACGCTTCCCAGGGGGTCGAGGCCCAGACCCTGGCCAATGTCTACCTGGCCCTGGACAACAACCTGGAGGTCTTTCCGGTCCTCAACAAGATAGACCTGCCCGCAGCCGACCCGGAGCGGGTGATCCATGAGATCGAGGAGATCATCGGCATAGATGCCCATGACGCCGTACTGGCCAGCGCCAAGGAGGGGATCGGCACCCACGAGATCCTTGAGGAGATTATCAAGAAGATTCCCGCGCCCACTGGAGACGCTGCTGCGCCGCTCAAGGCGCTCCTGTTCGATTCATGGTACGACCAGTACCAGGGGGTCATCATCCTGGTGAGGCTCTTCGACGGCACCCTCAAAAAGGGCGACAAGATCCAGCTTATGTCCACCAATAGCTCCTTCGAGGCGCTCAAGGTCGGGGTATTCGCCCCGGTGATGAGTGAGGTGCCCGCGTTGAGCGCCGGCGAGGTCGGCTTCGTGATCGCCGGCATCAAGGATGTGGCCGACGCCAAGGTGGGCGATACGGTGACCCTGCTGAACCGGCAGTGCGAACGGCCGCTTGCCGGTTTCAAAGAGGTCAAGCCGATGGTCTTTTCCGGCCTGTATCCCATCGATACGGCACAATACGAGCAGTTGCGCGACGCCCTGGCCAAGCTCAAGCTGAACGACTCCTCCTTTTCCTACGAGCCGGAAACCTCGGTAGCCCTGGGATTCGGCTATCGCTGCGGCTTTCTGGGGCTTTTGCACATGGAGATCATCCAGGAACGGCTGGAGCG
>PLYK01000098.1 GCA_003151775.1 Geobacter sp.
ATATTACCGATACACGGTCGTAACACCGATTTCAAATCGAGGATGAAATCAAGGCGGCGAGGATTGAGGCGACGAAGGCGTACAGGCAGTACGTTGAGGAGCAAAAAGACGAGCCAACGAAGATGCCGCTTTGATTTGGAATTGGAATGAGGCGTCAGGTGCTAAATCCTGCCGAAAGGCAAAGATGAGGGGTGCGCTGTGAACGTAGCGTTTCAGCCCCTTCTCGTACCGTGTGAAGGGGTTTTTTCATGTCCGTCGGCATTGTCGCGGAACAATCCATAGCCTTCGAGTCCGGCATCAGGCTGGACAGCGGCCGCATCCTCGCCCCTGTCACGCTCGTTTACGAGACCTACGGCAGGCTAAACGAATTCCGGTCCAACGCCATTCTGGTGGAGCACGCCTGGACCGGCGATGCCCATCTGGCCGGCAAATATCGTGAAGAGGATACCAGGCCGGGCTGGTGGGATGCCATCGTCGGACCGGGCCGCTTGCTGGACACCGACAGTTATTTCGTGATCTGTTCCAACGTGATCGGTTCATGTCTCGGCTCCACCGGCCCCACGTCCATTAACCCCAAAACCCGAAAACGTTATAATCTCACCTTTCCTGTCGTGACCGTGCGCGACATGGTGCGCGCCCAGAAGCTTTTGATCGATGCCCTCGGTATCGGGAAGCTCCTGTGCGTCATGGGTGGCAGCATGGGGGGGATGCAGGCCCTGGAGTGGGCCATCCAGTATCCCGGGAGCATCGCCTCGGCCATCGTGCTGGCGACTACGCCGCGCCCTTCTCCCCAGGCAATTTCTCTCAACGCTGTGGCCCGTTGGGCCATTTTCAACGACCCCACCTGGCGCAAGGGAGAATATAAACACAATCCCAAGGACGGCTTGGCCCTGGCCCGCGGCATCGGCCACATTACGTTTCTGTCGGACGAGTCCATGAACGCGAAGTTCGGCCGGCGCTTCTCGGCCAAGGACGGCCAGTTCGATTTTTTCGGCCAGTTCGAAGTGGAACGCTACCTGAACTACAACGGCTACAACTTTGTGGACCGTTTCGACGCCAATTCATTCCTGTACCTGGCCAAGGCCCTGGACCTCTATGATGTGGCCCTGGGGTTTGAATCAATGGCCGAGGCCTTTGCCCAGGTGGTTGCGCCGCTGCAATTCTTCGCCTTCACCTCTGACTGGCTCTATCCCCCCTACCAGACCGAGGAGATGGTCGATTGTCTGCGCGGTCTGGGGAAGCCGGTTGAATATCACCTTATCCCGTCCTCCTACGGCCACGACGCCTTCCTGCTTGAACACGAGACCTTCGCTCCCATGGTGCGTGAGTTCTTTGCCCGCGTGGAACTGGACACTAATTGACGTTATGACGATTGCGCTTGATGAATTTAAAGACAGCCGGCTCCTCAGGAGGTTGCGGCATGGAATCGGCCGGGCCGTTGCCGACTTCGGTCTGATCGAAGAAGGGGACCGCGTTGCCGTGGCGGTTTCAGGGGGCAAGGATTCCTATACCTTGCTGCTTCTGCTGGAGGAGTTGCGGCGGCGCGCGCCCATATCATTCGAGCTCGTGGCGGTCAATATCGATTCCGGCTATCCCGGCTACCGCACGGACGTCATTGAGCGGTTCCTGCGGGAGAACGGTTTTGCCTACCGCATGGTGCCGACCGGGCACTATACCCTCATTCAGGAAAAACGCCGGCCCGGTTCATCCTTCTGTTCTATCTGCGCGCGATTCAAGCGCGGGGCTCTCTACACGACGGCCCGGGAGTTGGGGTGCAACAAGCTGGCCTTGGGACACCACCAGGATGATTTCATCGAAACCCTGCTGTTGAACCAGTTTTTTGTCGGCTCCCTCAAGGCCATGGCGGCCTCCATGCTGTCGGACAATGGCGAGACCGTGGTGATCAGGCCGCTTGTGTATCTGGCCGAGGGGGATATCATCCGTTTTTCCCGCGAAGCCGGCCTGCCGGTGGTCTGTTGCTGTTGCCCGGTCTGCGGCACGGCCGACCTGCAACGCAAGCGGATGAAAAGGCTTTTGAAAGAGCTCGAACAGGATATTCCCCACGTAAAAAACAGCCTGCTGAAGGCGATTTCAAACGTACACCCCCGCCACCTTCTTGATCGGCGATTGCAGACGGCGCTTCCCGGCTTTTGTGCGCCCGTCCCGCCTGGCGGCGCGGAGGGGGAGCAGGGCTGAAACATCCTTTCGCAGGTCAAGCCACGCCACATACCCTCCATACGCGACCGCAATCAATCCCAACAGTACCATCGGTTCCATCGTGCACCTCCCGTTTCAGGAAACAATAGCACTGTCATGTGACAGAAAGTGTCGCAAGCTGATGGTGATGGCGATTTTCGGTGGGGTGCCCTACGGCGTGGTGACGTGGATTATAAAGAATACAGGCCGGTGTGAATGCTGAAACTCAGGTTGTTCAAAAATAGTCAGATCGTCGCACCCGCAGAAGGCCCTGCGGAGGCGTAGCAGCGCTACGCCGCACAAAAGGGCTTTCGAGGACGGCGGCGAGATGGCTGTTTTTCAACAACCTCTTAAGGTTCTCCGCGCTCGCCATCTCCGGAGAGCAGGACTATATCCACGCGGCGGTTCTTGGCACGGTTTTCGGGTGTGGTGTTGTCCGCGACCGGACGGAATTCCCCGTAGCCGGTGGCGGATATCTTTTCGGGCTCAGCTTCGTAGTATTTGAGGAGGTACTTGAGGACATTGGTGGCGCGGGCAGTGGACAGCTCCCAGTTGGAAGGGAACTGGGGGGTGCTGATGGGGTTGTTGTCCGTATGCCCCTCGATCCGCAGGGGATTGTTGTACTGGGCCATGACCTCGGCAATGGTGTTGAGCAGCTCATGGGCGCTCTGCTTGATCTGGGCCTGGCCGGAATCGAAAAAACCGGCCTCCTTGAGGCTGACGATCAGGCCCCGCCGGGTGATGGTGAGGTTGACCTTGTTCTGGGCGCCCTGTTTCACCAGGTAGGCCTCGATGGAAGACTTGATCTGGCGGAAATCCTTTTCCTCGGCCCTGGCGCGGAGTTGTCCGTTGTGGGCTCTACCGGATGGGGCAATGGACATCTCAGGCTTGATGGACGGTAAGATGTTGATCGGTTTGGACTGGATGACGTTGATCTTCGGCGCGGGCGCACCGGCGGTTACCATGCCGAATGACTGCTGAAGCGACTGCATGACCTCCTCGACCTTCTTTTTGTCGGTCTGGGACATGGCGTACAGCGTGGTGAAGACGGCGAACAGAAGGGTGATGAAGTCGGCGTAGGACACCAGCCAGCGTTCGTGATTGGCATGTTTTTCCGGTTCTCTTTTCAGGGCCATGGTTGGTTAGTTGTCGCCTACGAAGGCTTTGAGTTTCTGCTCGATGAAGTGCGGATTCTCGCCGTTCTGGATGGCGATCAATCCCTCCAGGATCATGACGCGGCGCAAGATCTCCTCCTTCATGCGGATCTTCAGCTTGTTGCCTATGGGAAGACAGATGATATTGGCGGTCATCAGGCCGTAGATGGTGGCGACAAAGGCCACGGCGATGCCGGCCCCCAGTTTGGATGTGTCGGAAAGGTTGCTCATGACGTGGATCAGGCCGAGAACGGCCCCGATGATGCCGATGGTCGGGGCATAGCCGCCGGCCGCCTCAAAAAACTCGACGCTGTGTTTGGTGTGGTCTTCGTAGGACATGATGTCGGCCTCAAGGGTTTCCCGCAATTTTTGGGGATCGATGCCGTCAACCACCAGGGAAATCCCCTTTTTGATGAAGGGATCCCTGGCCGACTGGGCCTCCTGTTCCAGCGAGATGAGGCCGTTGCGCCGCGCCTTGGTGGCATAGTTGATGATGTCCTTGACCACCGCATCATGATCGACCTTGGGTGGCAGGAAAGCATTTTTGACATCCTTGAAGGCCTTGATGATGGCGGCAAGAGGGAAGCTTACGAACGCGGCGCCAAAGGTGCCGCCCAGGACGATCAGGGCTGCCGTCGGCTGGATCAGAGCCTTCATGTGCAGCCCTTCCAGCGCAGCACCGCCGAAAATGGCCCCGAATCCCATCAACAAGCCTATAAGTGTTGCAATATCCATATCCTAGAATTCCTGGCTGTGAAATGGACTGCGTTCCTGCTCTTCGCGATTGTCGCCGGCAAGGTTTCTGTTCAGGGAGGCTCTGCGGAAAAGGCCTTTTTTCACCTTTGCGAGGTACTTTTTGCCGACGGCGCTTCCGGCGCGGCGTATGATCCCGGCACGGAACGCCACGATCCTGCTGATGATTTCGGCGGCGGATTCCTTTACAATGAAGTGATGGCCGTTGAAGAGCGTGATGACCGTATCGGGTGTTTCCTCGATACTGACGATGTGGTCAGGGTTTAGATACATCACCTGCTTGTCCATGCGGGTCAAAAAAATCATAATACCACCGGATATGTGAATGTTTGTCTATAAATATCAAAAACGCTGTAAGGTCAAGAACTTTTTGCCTGAAATTAAGATCTGCACATTATCGTCGCTTACAACAATGCATCGATAACCTTGAAGTCGATGTAGCGTTCAGAGATGGAATTTATCAGTTCGATCTTTTCCACGTCGTCCGGCCCGATCTTCGAGACATGCTCCCTGAGGCGGTAGAATACCTCCGAAGAGGTCTCCTCGATGCGGATATAGGGGATCTTGCTGTCGTCGAGGATCTGCCGGGTGATGCGCGACATGGGGGCGCGCCCGCTGATGACCAGGCCTGCCAAGCGCTTTCTGAAATCCGGTATATGGTGCAGCGAAGAGGCGGTGACGATCAACTCATCCCGCGAGCTGGTTACGATGAGCAGCGTGGATTCTTCAAGATGGTCGATGACCCGCTGCGATGATGCCGCCCCCAACTGGATGGTATGGCAGATGCGGCTTTTGTCTGCGGGATTTCCCTTGAGCGCCGGGCCGAGCATTTCTGCCACATGCTGCAGGGTCGGATGGGCCAGGATAGGACTATAGTCAAAGGCGCTCGTCACCAGCAGGCCGGTTCCGGCAAAGGCCTTCTTCAGGTAGGCAAGGGAGCTTTCGCGCTTTTCCGGCACCAGCTTGTTGACCATGATGACACGGACATCCGCCTTTTCGCGCTCATACAGCGCCAGGTTGAGTTCCACGGCATCAATCACGCTGCCGATGCCGCCGTTGGTAACCATGAGAACCGGTGCGCCCACCATGGTAGCCACTTGGGCGTTGTTGACCCCGACCACCGATCCGACACCGCCGTGGCCCGCTCCTTCTATGATCAAAAAATCGTATCTCTGCTCCAACTTGCGGATCGCACTGGAGATAAGGGCGCGGGGGGTTTCCGGGGTGATCTTGCCGTCCAGGAATTCTCTGGTCGAACCGGGCGTGATGGTCATGGGCGACATGAGGTGCGCGTCGCTCTCCAGGCTGTAAACGCTGGCCATCATGGCCGCATCCATGTCCATGGTCAGGCCGTTGTACTCGATACATTTGGGGCCGATCGGCTTGACGAAGCCGACCCGGTCATATTTTTTGCGCGCCAGGTGCATGAGCGACAGGCTGATGGTGGTCTTGCCGCAATGCTGGCCGGTGGCTGCTATGAATATCTTTTTACATGCCATGTATATCTCTTTTCGGTCATTATACCCTCAAACTGAAGAGCTTATTGCAAAAACGATAACCGGACGACTATACCACAAAACAGTGGACGCGGGAGAAGATTCAATAATACGCGGATATTAGAGGCTCGGAACTAACCAATATACCGTTTTACATCTCATCTTCAGGCCATATTTGCCGCACCTTCAATTACAAAATCCTCGCCGTAGCCCTGCTACGCCTGCGGTTTTGCTCAATCAGG
>PLYK01000003.1 GCA_003151775.1 Geobacter sp.
GTTTTGTTGACACAGTGTTGACACGAAAGAAAAAGCCGCCTTTCGGCGGCTCTCTCAAAATCACAACTCTTTGATATAATTGAAAGAATTGGTTGCGGGGACAGGATTTGAACCTGTGACCTTCGGGTTATGAGGGGTCACAAGCGTCAAAATTTCCGTAACAAAAACAACATCTTGCCGTTATTTCGATGACCTGCCTAAAAAACATACTATCCCATGTTTACCATGTTTACCATCTTTATTGTTTTGTAGGGTACAAATTAGGGTACAGTCGGATGTTCGCTGGACGCCTTTTCCCAATAGCCCCTGCAACATAATAACCAGCCCCGTGGTATCGAGATCGATTATTTATGCTGGCGAGTGCGGTCCTATTCATCTGTTGAAACTCGGAGATATATTCTCGCAGTCTTCATGGTCGCTTCTGGACAATTTGGGTATACTTCATTTGGATAGCAGTTAAGCGCCTATCCAAAAAAATAATGAGCGACTGAAGATATATAGGTAATTATTGGGTACTCAAATTGGATAGGTTGAGCAAAATGAACCTCAAATTTTATTCAAAAATTATATGTAAGCCAGGTGGTAATGTAATCATTGAGAGGGTCCCAGATATCAGTATGTCTGGCTGGATCGGCTAGGTAGCGGTAATCCTCATCGGCACGATTCAAGGCATAGCCCTGAGGACTGTCCGGCGGTTTTACTGAATCGGCGGAATAAGGCACCGGGAGACCGAGAAACAGCACGCTGATAACAACAATAAAAAGCCATGATAAACGTTCATCGTTCTCACCTATTCTCAAGAGTAATCAGAAATGACCAGCTCTGCTTTTCCCCGCCGACTTTCTGCCCTTGCCGGCTTGCTCCGATAAGTCTCCCTGCCAGTTGTCCACCCAGCTCTCCTCGGCGATCCAAGGTGGTAGGCTAATCTGAAAGTAGGTGGCCAACGCTTGGATGTAGGGTTCATACATCAGGCGCAGCTCATGCACCTTCTCGTCGACGGCATCCCCCCCTCGCAATATCTGCCCGCTGTCGGCCAGCATGAGACGAAGCTCCATCAACTTCTCAGGTGGCATTCGATCTGTATTTGGGCCCTTCGGAACGGTTTTGAAGACCAGAGAGAGGTCGACGACAGCATGGCGAGCCATGGCGAAGGTAAGTTCCGCCTGGCGTTCGCATGCCCCCTCCAAACCAGCCATAATAACTGAGCAGGTGTCGAGGATCGCGGTCAGGGCTGCAAGCCACGACTGATTGTCGTGCTGGGAACGGAAATAGGCGAGGACCGGATAGGAGAGGTGTCCTTCGAGGAACTCCGCCGACCAGTGTTCCCATTCATGCAGGAGCTGCCTAAGTGCTTCTTTCCCCCGTTCGTGGCCGTGTCGGCAAAGCATTTCCGAGGCGGTGGGAGGTGAGCCGGCGCGAGCGTCGAGGAGCGAGATGCTCACCTCGCGGCGGGCAAAGGACTGATTGAGGGCCGGCAGGTAGCTGATCACCAAGGCGAGAAAAGCGAATCCCATTCCCGATTCAACGACCACCAGCAGGCGCGCCAAGGAGGTGCGGGGGAGGACGTCTCCCAGCCCAAGGGTGAAAAAAGTGGTGCCGCTCAGATAGAGGTCGGTGATATAACCGGCTTCCCCATTCGCGGCTAGCACTGCTGAGCCGAAGGCCCAGTGAATAAGGGCGAAGCCGCAGATCAGGCCCCCGGCCCAAACGCTCAGGAGCAACAGGAGCGATAGGGGGCCAAAATAGCTCAACCAGCTTTCTCTCCGCCGCGGCGGAACCAGGGTCTTAACTATCTTTACCCAAGAGCGCCAACTGCTCCGGTAAAAAAAGCGGGTGAGCCGGAAGCGGCGTGTCACGCGGCGCGGCAGGATGATGGTCTCAAATCCCTCCCAGAGGACTAGGAGAATCAAGGCAATGCCGGATGTGGTAGCTACGATGGCCACACCCACCTCCGCCGGAAAATGTGCGGTTCAACCCCCATGGGGATGTACTCCGTGTTTCTCAACCCATTCCTGCCGGCCATATGCTTGCTTCGGCAGGTGGGGATGGCGCTACCCATTTTTGATAAAGGTTCCGTTCTGGAATTCCTCGAAAGCAACCCGCAATTCCTCCTGTGTGTTCATGACAATGGGGCCGTACCAGGCTACCGGCTCATTGAGGGGCTTTCCAGAGATAAACAAGAATCGAACCGGTCGCTCTCCAGCCTCTATCGCTACCTCGCTTCCTTCCTTTTCATAAAGAACGGTTGTTTCTGGTCCGCATATACAGCGCCTATCGAGATCCATCCATCCCGATCCCACCATCTCATAGGCAAAGGCATCACGCCGTCCATCGAAATAACCCTCGCCGTCAAGCACGTAGGCAACGGCGGTATGTCCTTCTTTGACCGGGTGACGAAAGACGGTTCCGGCAGGTATGCTGATATCGAGCATTTCCGGATCAATTACGATATCACGCACCGGCCCCTGAATACCGTTGATCTGGCCACTGACGATCTTGATCTTTATCCCGGCGTCCAGAACAATTTCCGGGATATCGGCCGCCTTCACGTCTCTATATCGTGGCTCCATCATCTTCTGGCTTGCCGGCAGATTGGCCCAGAACTGGAAACCCCACATCATGCCTGTTGGGCTCTTTTGGGGCATCTCCTGATGGATGATACCGCTGCCGGCGGTCATCCACTGAACGTCGCCAGTGCTGATTACTCCCTTGTTGCCCATGCTGTCCCCATGCTCAACCAGTCCTTCGAGGACATAGGTGATCGTCTCGATGCCCCGGTGGGGGTGCCAGGGAAAACCCGGCAAATACTCAGCCGAGTTGGCGGTGTGAAAATCGTCCAGCATCAGGAACGGATCGAAGAGCGGCACTTGGGAATAGCCAAAGGCGCGTTTGAGATGAACTCCGGCCCCCTCAATAGTGGGGCGGCTTTTGAAAAGCTTGGCAATGATGCGTGTACTCATGTGGTTTCCTTTCAGGAGTATTATTGCCAGCTTATAGGGATCAGTTAGCAACTTGCTCCATTTGGCCAAGATGGCAAATTCTGCTAAATAATATCAGAAGGCAAAACATGTACAACCAATTCCCCAGCGACCACTCTCGCCGAATACCGAATGGATATGCTGATGGAGCGGGTTATTGCACGAGTGTACGGATGCCTTTGCATTATATCCAAGTGCAACATGTGTATTTTTGTAAGCACCACCATAAACACCTGTCGGTGACCAGTCGGGAGAGATTGGCGGAAGAGGAGGCGCTAACGAACCGAATTCACCAGCGCCATGCACGATACGTCCGCCCATGATGGTCAGTAGCGACTCAATCCCCTTGATCTCCTCTTCAGGCACGGCAAAATAATCAGCCGACAGCACTGCCAGGTCTGCCAGTTGCCCAACGGCAATCCTTCCCTTTTTGCCGTCATCGCCGGAAAACCATGAGCTCCCCTCGGTATAGAGACGGAGCGCCGTGGTCCGGTCGAGACGATTTCTCTCGTCGTACAGGGAGAGCCCACCAACGGTTTTGCCTGCTACCAGCCAGTAGAGCGAGACCCACGGATTGTAGCTCGCCACCCTGGTTGCGTCCGTACCGGCGCCCACCGGAATCCCCATCTTCAGCATTTTTGAGATGGGCGGGGTCATCTTGGCTGCTTCCTGCCCGTAACGCCCCACAAAATACTCACCCTGGAAGGCCATGCGGTCCTGGATGGCAATTCCTCCCCTGAGTTGTCGCACTCGCTCCAAGTTCCGATCCGAGATGGTTTCGGCGTGGTCGAAGAACCAGCGCAACCCGTTGAAAGGAATTTCACGGTCGATACCCTCGAATACATCAAGGAAACGCGAGATGGATTCATCGTAGGTAGCATGCAATCTGAACGGCCAGCGTTTTTCCACCAACAGGCTGACGACCTTTTTCAGTTCTGCCTCCAAAACAGGTTGAAGTTCGGGGCGCGGCTCCAGGAAGTCCTCGAAATCGGCGGCGGAAAAGACCAGCATCTCGCCGGCGCCATTCAATTTGTAAGTGTCGTCCCCTTTACCGGGAGAGGCTAGCTCTGTCCATTTGGCGAAGTCGTCGTACTCTTGTTTGGGGTGTTGAGTGAAAAGATTGTAAGCAATGCGGATTGGTAATTGGTCCTTGCCAACCAATTCCTCGACTACCCGGTAATCGTCGGGATAGTTCTGAAAGCCGCCGCCGGCGTCGATACAACTGGTAATGCCGAGCCGGTTCAACTCGCGCATGAAGTGGCGGGTCGAATTGACTTGGTCGTCGAAACCGAGCTTCGGCCCCATGGCCAGGCTGGCATAGAGAATCATGGCATTCGGTTTTGCGATCAGCAGCCCAGTCGGATTGCCTGCCTTATCGCGTTGAATTTCCCCACCCGATGGGTTTGGCGTATCCTTCGTGTACCCCAGTGCACGGAGCGCCGCTCTGTTGACAAAGGCCCGGTCGTACAGATGCAGGACAAAGACAGGAGTATCCGGCGAGACGGCATTGATCTCTTCCAGGGTCGGCATGCGCCGCTCGGAAAACTGAAATTCCGTCCAGCCGCCG
>PLYK01000043.1 GCA_003151775.1 Geobacter sp.
GCCCACCCCAATGCCCGCTTCACCGCGCCGGCCTCCCAGTGTCCCTGTATCGACCCTGACTGGGAGAACCCCAAAGGGGTGCCGATGAGCGCCTTTATTTTCGGCGGACGCCGCAAGGATACGGTGCCGCTGGTCTACCAGGCCTTCAATTGGAACTACGGCGTTTACCTTGCCGCCACCCTGGGTTCCGAAACCACCGCGGCAGCGGTCGGCGCTACCGGCAATGTGCGCCGCGACCCATTCGCCATGCTNNCCGACTACTTCGCCCACTGGCTGCAGTTCGGCCGCGCCGTCTCCCGACCGCCGCGCATTTTCAGCGTCAACTGGTTCCGCAAGGATGCCAGCGGCAAGTTCATCTGGCCCGGCTACGGTGACAACATGCGGGTGCTGAAGTGGATCGTCGAGCGGGTCCAGGGCCAGGTCGGCGCCGTGGAATCGCCATTAGGCTGGATGCCGCGTTACGAGGACATGGATTGGGAAGGGCTGGACATGTCCCGCGAGAAGTTCAATGAGCTGATGTCGGTTGACCGGGGTGTGTGGCAGAACGAGCTCATCTCCCACGAGGAGCTGTTCGTCAAGATGTACGACCGGCTGCCCAAGGAGTTTCTGCATATCCGTGAGTTGATCCTCTCAAGCCTGTGGCGTTCTCCCGAACACTGGGAGCAGATCGGCGAGGTAAACCCCGAAGGCTGGAATGAATAAGGGTCATTTTTGCCTCATTCATCGACCTCGATCTCCCGGACCCGCATCTCTTCGCCCGATTCGATGGTCACCCGGTAGCCGCCGCAGCGGGTACACGATCCAAAGGCCGTCGTGAGCGGCGTGTCTGTCCCGCAATCCAGGCAATGCCCACGGCCCGGGACGCGAACGATGTTCAGGCGTGCTCCCTCCAGCAGGGTGCCGCGGCTGCACGCCTCAAAACAGAACTCCACCGCATCGGGAACAACGCTGCTCAACTCCCCGATCTCCACGTTCAATGAGAGCACGCGCCTGCCGCCGGCATGTTGCTCACAGATCTCGATGATTCCCTGGGTTATGGACATCTCGTGCATGGTGGGCTTTCCGCTTCAGGCCGTGCGCGTTGATCCGCAGCGCCGTATTTGAAAAAAAATATGCCGGGTCTCTGCCGGAGTTCGAGGAAACAGGGCAACAGATACAAAAAAAACCTGCGGGGTTACCCCGCAGGCTTTTGTGCAATCCACAAAGGGAGAGCGGAATTACTTCTTCTCGGGAGCTTCAGGAGCCTTGGGTGTTTCAGTTGTAGTAGTTGTAGTAGTTTTAGCGGAAGACATTGGCTTCTGCTCGGGAGCAGGAGCAGCGGCCGGTGCTTGAGCCGGAACAATGACTTCTTCCGTTTTTTTCTTGCAGCCGGCAGCAAAAACGGTAGCAAGGGCCAGTACCAGTGTCAGGGAGATCAGTTTTTTCATTTGTGTCACCTCTTTCTGTTGGAATTCACCATTTGAACGCAATGCGCATGGTTTCGAAAATCAAAAACGAAATATACGCGCTAATAATTTTATGTCAATATTTTTTTAATGCAAATAGGGCTGTTTTTTAGAAAAAATAGTTAGAACACAAATTAAACAGCCTTTTGGACCCTATCCGGGCGAACGTGCCTGGAATTAATGGTGAAAACGTCCTTTACGTCCCTGGTGCGCCGGTGTCGGCGTCTTGTGGCAATCAAAACAGGCCAGTTCCTCTACCTTTTTGGTGTCGAGCGGTGACTCCTGCTTGCCTGGCAGGGTGAGGTTGTATTCCGGCGTTTGGAAGTATAGCCGTCCCCGCTCGTCAGCCACCATGGCCGGCCGGTAGGTCACCTGCCAATTGGCGGAGATCGCTACGGTATGGCACTGGTCGCAGCCGCCGGGCGGCGGGATGCTTTTCCATGCGCTGAACATGGAGCAGCCGCCGAGAGCCAGACCAAGGGCAGTCGCAGCAAAGGCAACAAGCAATTTCATGATGAAGCTCCTAAGACAGGACTGACGCTACAGCTTACCCCCTGATCCGGGCCTAAGCAAGTTATTTCAAAAAAATTCAACAAAATGGTGTGGTATCGCCTCTGAAGTATCGGTATGATTAACCGTTGCGCTCTCTGGCGAGGCCGAGTACCCTGACCGTATTTTCGTGCGTTGCAGCTGCTACGGCTTTTGGTGTGACGTTTTTGGCCGCAGCGAGGGCGAGCAAAACCTCGGCCAGCCAAGCCGGCTGATTGGCCTGCCCCCGGTGGCTCTGGGGAGGCATGTCGGGTGCGTCGGTTTCCAGGACGAGATGCGCCAGCGGGATTTCCCGGGCGAGGCGCAGGGGGCGCACCGCGCCCAGCCAGGTCAGGGTGCCGGACAGGGAGATGGCGAACCCGAGGCGGATAAACTCCCGCGCCATCTCCGGCGATCCGGAAAAGGCATGCATGATACCTCCCACATGGCAGGCCTTTTCCTCCCGCAGAAGCTGCAATGTCAGTTGGAAGGCCCGGCGGCAGTGCACCAGCACCGGCAGGCCGTGCGAGACAGCCAGCCTGAGCTGCTCGCGGAATGCGGCCTCCTGGGTTTTGAGGGGGACGGAGTACGTAGGGTCCAGGCCGATCTCGCCGACCGAAACACTGTCGGCGGCCAGTCCGGCCAGGTCCGAGAGCGCGTCATCGTCGGCCAGGGCGGCATGCATGGGATGGATGCCGACGGCGGCCAGGATTTCGTGGTGCGCCGCAGCCAAGGTCATGATCCGCTTCCAACCGCCGGGGTGCACCCCCGGCACCACGAACCGGCTCACGCCTGCCTGGCGGGCTTTTGCAAGTACCTGCGGCAGGTGCTCGACAAGGGGCTTAAGATCCAGGTGGCAGTGGGTATCGATCAATCCCGGGCCGGTTTCGGATTGCACATATGACTGATCCGGATACAGTGGCATTCTCTCTCCCAGGGGCGCCCATGACGCACGATCTCACGCCTGAACTCTCCATCATTGTGCCGGTCCTCAACGAGACCGCACTTCTGCCGCTGCTGTTCGCAACCCTCGCCAGCCAGCGGGGCCTCCGTTTCGAACTGCTCCTTTGCGATGGTGGCTCGGGGGACGGCGCCCCGCAGCGGGCTGCCCAACTTGCCCGGCAGATGCCGTTTACCACAGAGTTCGTTCAGGCGCCCTGTGGTCGCGGCAGCCAGATGAATGCCGGCGCTGCCATCGCTCGCGCCGATACGCTGCTATTTCTGCACGTCGATTCCGCATTCGCAGCCGACGATGCCTTGAGCCGTGCTCTGGCGGCATTGAGGGTACGGCAGGCCGCAACGGGCTGCGACGAGGTTGCCGGACGTTTTGCGCTTTGCTTCCACCGTAGTAACGGCAAGCCATCCCCGGCCTATTTCTTCTACGAGGCTAAGGCGCGTCTCGCCCGCACGGAGTGCATTCGCGGCGATCAGGGCTTCATGCTTTCCCGCCCGTTCTTCCGATCCCTCAACGGCTTTGACGAACAGATGCCCTTTCTGGAGGATCTCCGTTTTGTGGATGCGGTGGCGGCAAGGGGCGAGTGGCTGTTATTCCCTGCCGAGGTCGGCACCTCTGCCCGCCGCTTTGAAACAGAAGGGCTTTGGGAGCGGCAGGTGCTGAACGCCATCATTGTCAACTGTCTTGTGGCCGGCTGGACGGAGTTTTTCGCCACGCTTTCCGGATTGTACCGTTTCGACACCGAAACCGGCCGGCTCTCGCTCTATCCGATCCTTAACGGCATCCGCACCCTGCTTGCGCGAAGGCCAAGAAGGTGGCGCCGCGCTTTCTGGCACACCACCGGCCGCCATGTGGCCGCCAATGCCTGGCAGATATTCTTCTGGCTGGATACCCGCAGCACCTTCTCCAGGGGTATGGGGCCGGGAGAGGTTGAGCCCCGTTGGCTTCGGCTGTACGAACGCCGCCTGAACCGGTTTTTTTGCGTTTTTCCCGCGGCAATGACGGCAGCAGCGGCGGTTTGGCTCTGGTTCCGCTTCATGCTTCTGGGGCGCCCGCAGGTGGGGCGCCCGCAGGGCGCCCCTACAGGAACCAGGCGACCAGGGTGACCATCTTCTCCAGGAGCTGCGACAGCTTGCCCCGGCGTTCGTGGTCCTCCAGGGTGACGGCCCGCGAATCCCGGAAGTCCTGATCCAGCATCCGGGCGATCTGCCTGCCGAAGGCGCCGTTGTCGATGATGCCGTTGATCTCGAAATTGCGGTGGAAACTGCGCTGGTCCAGGTTGGCCGAGCCGATCACCGTCCGCTCGCCGTCGATCAGCATGACCTTGGCGTGCAACAGCTCCCGCTCCAACTCGCAGATCTCGATACCCTCCTTGAGCAACGCCGAATAATAGCTGCGCCCCATTAGCCGCATCAGCGGAACGTCGCTTTTGGCCGAGAGCAGTATGCGCACCCGTACGCCGCGCCGGACCGCCCGCAGCAGCGAACGGATGACGCGCGGGCCGGGGACGAAATAGGGGGTGACGATGAGGACGCTCTCCGAGGCGGAGGTGATGGCGGCCAGAAAGGCGCTGCGAATGAAGGAACTGCGGTGGTGCGGCCCGCCGCTGACGATGATGACGTTGGCCCGGCCGGGGCGGCGCGCGCCGGGCTCCTCACCGCCGGGCGGGATCCGGGGAGGTTCGTCCCGTTCCATCTGCCAGGTTTCGGAAAAGATGCGCTCCAACTCGCGCACGGCGCTGCCGGTAATGCTGAGCCCCACATCGCGGAATTTGAAAGGGCACGAGACCAGCCCGGCGTATTCGTCTCCGATGTTGAAGCCTCCCAGGAAGGCCAGGCGGCCGTCGATGACGGTCATTTTGCGGTGGTCGCGCTTATCGAACCAGTGGATGCCCCGCCTGAATGAGGGGACGTTGAAGTGAACGAGCTTGATGCCCTGGCGGGCAAGGTTTTTGAAGTAGGCGGAAGGAGTTTCGACGCAGCCGATGTAATCGTAGATCAGGAACACCTGCACGCCGCGCCGGTGCGCATCGGCAAGCTCGGCGGCGAATGCGGAGCCGGTTGAGTCGTTGCGGATCAGGTAGTATTCGGCGAGAATGTGGTGCTCTGCCAAGCGGATTGCACTGAAAAGGGCCTGGAAGAAATGGGGGCCGTCCGGGTGGAGCTCTACCCGGTTGCGCCGGTAGGTGGCCGGCTGGTCCGCGAAGCGGATGTGCCTGAACATGCGCAACATCCGCACCAGACGCTTGTTATGCCGGATTGGAGTACCTTTTGCCATGATGCCCCGCATGCCCGCAGGTAGAGGTCATTCGACGGTAACGGTAAGACGCCCCACCCCCGCGATTTCGGCGACAATTCTGTCCCCAGTCCGGACCCTGCCGACGCCGGCCGGAGTGCCGGTCAGGATCACGTCACCCTCTTCAAGCGTAAAGACGGTTGAGAGATAGCTGATGATCCTTGCCACCGGATTGATCATCAGGCCGGTGGAACCGTTCTGGCGTTCTTCGCCGTTGAGCAGCAGCCTGATGGTCAGGTTCTGCGGATCGTGAACATGGGCAGCAGGGGTAAAGTCCGACAATGGACAGGAGGTATCGAATCCCTTGGCGATTTCCCAGGGCAGCCCCCTTTTTTTGAGATTGTCCTGCACATCCCGCAGGGTCATATCGATGGCAACGCCATAACCGGCCACATGGGACAGTGCCAAAGCCTCGGGGATATCCTTGCCGTCCGTACCGATCAGTACCGCCAGTTCCGCCTCGTAATGGCATTCCATGCTGTAAGGGGGGATGACCACGGACCCTCCGTCATCCACGACGGCGGTGGCCGGCTTCATGAAAACCACCGGCGCGGCCGGGGTCTCGTTGCCCAGCTCCTTGATATGATCCACATAGTTGCGACCGATGCAGAGGATCTTGCCTATCAGGTATTCGTTATCCGTGGCGGGTATCTTTGCGGTTTTCATACCAGGCTCGCTCCTGTCATCTCCGTGGGCTGCGCCAGCCCCAGCATCTTCAGCATGGTCGGCGCGATGTCGGCCAGCCGGCCGCCTTCACGCAAGAGGGCATCTTTGCGGCTGTCGTCCATAAGCAGCAGCCAGACCGGATTGGCGGTGTGGGCCGTGAACGGTTCGCCGTTTTCGTCCGCCATCTGTTCGGCATTGCCATGGTCGGCCGTGATCAGCGCCGCGCCCCCCTTTTCCCGCACCTTGGCCACGATCCTTCCCACGCAGTCGTCAATCACCGCGACCGCCCTGACAGCCGCCTCCAGGATGCCGGTGTGCCCGACCATGTCGCAGTTGGCAAGGTTGAGGATGATCACATCGTAGAAGTCCTGGTCGATGCGTTTCAGCAACTCCTCAGTCACCGGGTAGGCGCTCATCTCCGGCTTCTGGTCGTAGGTGGCCACATCCTTGGGCGACGGAATCAGGCAGCGCTCCTCGCCGGGGAACGGGGTTTCCACGCCGCCGTTGAAGAAAAAGGTCACATGGGCATATTTTTCGGTCTCTGCGATGCGCAGCTGCTTCAGCCCGGCCCGGGCCAGCACGTCGCCCAGGATGTTGGTCAATTGCTCGGGTCCGTAGGCAATGGGCAGCCCGAAGGTGGCGTCGTACTCCGTCATGCAGACGTAACCGGCCAGTTGCGGACGGCAGCGGCGCTGGAAGCCATCAAAGCCGTCAAGGGCTATGGCGCGGGTGATCTCCCGGGCCCGGTCGGAGCGGAAGTTGAAGAATATAAAACCGTCGCCGTCCCTGATCGTGCCGACCGGCGCGCCATGGTCGGCAACCACGGCCGGGACGACGAATTCGTCGTGCACCGCGGCGCCATAGCTGGCCTCGACGGCCTCCCGGGCCGAGGCGCGCTGTTCCCCCTCGCCGCAGACCAGGGCGTTGTAGGCCTTTTCGACCCGTTCCCAGCGGTTGTCGCGGTCCATGGCATAGTAGCGTCCCATGACCGTGGCGATGCGGCCTGTGCCGATCCGCCCGAGCTCCGCCTCCAACCGGGCCAGGTAGTCGATGCCGCTCTGGGGCGGGGTGTCGCGGCCGTCCAGCAGGCAATGTACGAACACTTCCTTCAACCCTTCCCGTTTGGCCAGTTCCAGCAGGGCATACAGGTGGCTGTTGTGGGAGTGCACGCCGCCGTCCGAGAGCAGGCCTGCCAGGTGCAGCCTGCCGCTGCCGGCCTTGGTCTTTGCAATGCACTCCAAAAGAACCGGATTGGCAAAAAAATCGCCGTCCCGGATCGATTTGGTGATGCGGGTCAGATCCTGGTAAACGATCCGGCCGGCGCCGATATTGAGGTGGCCTACCTCGGAGTTGCCCATCTGGCCGTCGGGCAGTCCGACCGCCATGCCGGAGGTCTGAATCCGGACATGGGGATATTCCGCCAGCAACCTGGTCAGGTTGGGGGGGTGGGCCAGGGCCACGGCGTTATTTTCGGGATTGGCGTTGATCCCCCAGCCATCGAGGATCATCAGGAGAAGCGGTCTTTTCATGGACAGGACCCGTATTCATAAAAATGGCGGTTAGTGTAAACCAACAGCATAACTGTAAGTCAAAACAGCCGGGGCTTCAAGCGCTATATCGAACCTGCGCATCATACATACAAAAAGGGCCCCGAAATCGGAGCCCTTTTTGTTATAGTAACATGTTGGAATTAATAGGATACTGCTGCAATGGCGGCAATCTGGGCCGCCGTCAGGCCAAGGGAACCCATTCCGCCGCGGTTTGCCGTAATCGCTGCCTGGATCTGGGCGGCAGTCCTGACAAATGGACTCGAATGGCACCCAAGGCAAGTATTGTTGAAGTAGCCAAGCGCATCAAATGCCGGTGCGCTGGTACTTGCCGAGGCCTGGGCCGAGGCAGGGCTTTCGCCGGCGCTGTTTACCGCAGTGACGATGTAGTAGTAGGCGGTACTGGCTGCCAGCCCGGTCTGGACATACGGGCTGGTGGCGCCGGTGATCTTGGTGCCGGCGGCAGTCGTGACCCCGCTGGTGGTGGAGTAGTAGATGTTGTAGGAGGTTGCACCGTTAACCGCCGGCCAGGAGACGGTCACCTGGTTGGCCCCGCCGGTGGCGCCCACGCCGGTCGGTGCGGCCGGGACGACCGGGACCGGTGCGCTGGTACTTGCCGAGGCCTGGGCCGAGGCAGGGCTTTCGCCGGCGCTGTTTACCGCGGTGATGACGTAGTAGTATGCGGTGCCGGCGGCGAGGCCGGTCTGGGCATAGGGGCTGGTGGCTCCGGCGATCTTGGTGCCGGAGGTGATGGTGACGCCTGCTGCGGTTGACCAGTAGATGTTATAAGAGGTGGCGCCGGAAACCGCCGGCCAGGAGACGGTCATCTTGTTGGCGCCGCCGGTGGCGATTACGCCTGTCGGTGCTGCGGGAACGGCCGGGGGTGCGGGATTGGTGGTGGCCGATGCCTGGGCCGAAGCGGTGCTCTCGCCAGCGCTGTTGACCGCGGTCACGATGTAGTAACAGGTCGTGCCGGCGGATAGACCGGTCTGGACATACGGGCTGGTCGCCCCGGCGATTTTGATGCCTGAGGCGGTGGTGAGGCCTGAGGCGGTGGCATAGTAGATGTTATAGGAGGTGGCGCCGGAAACGGCGGTCCAGGAAATGGTCGCCTGGTTGGCGCCGCCGGTGGCGGTCACGCCGGTCGGCGCTGCCGGCGCTGCCGGTGCTGCCGGTGCTGCCGGAGTCGTGACGGCTGCCAGGGTAGCCGCTGCAACCTGCACGGAGGCGGCGCTTTCACCGACGCTGTTGACTGCGGTGACGACGTAGTAGTAGGTGGCGCCGTCGCTCAGCCCGGTCTGAACGGCGGGGCTGGTGGCGTTGCTGATCATGGTGCCGTTGGCGGTGGTGACGCCGGGGGCGGTGGCGTAGTAGATGTTATAGGAGGTGGCGCCGGGAACAGCCGGCCAGGTGATGGTCACTTGCTTGGTCCCGCCGGTAGCGGTCACGCCGGTTGGCGCGGCCGGCGCGCTCGGGGTCGGGACGGCCGCGTTGGTGGTGGCCGATACCTCGGCAGAGACGGCGCTTTCACCGGTGCTGTTTACGGCGGTCACAACATAGTAACACGTGGTGCCGGCGCTCAGCCCGGACTGGACGTAAGGGCTGGTGGCAGAGGCGAGTTTTGTGCCGTTGGCGGTGGTGACGCCGGAGGTCGTGGAATAATAGACGTTGTAGGAGGTTGCATTGCTGACGGCGGACCAGGAAACGGACACCTCGCCGGCGGCGCCAACAGCGGTCACCCCGGTCGGGGCTGTGGGGGCGGTTAGGGTCGAAGGCAGGCTGCCGGGGTAGAAGCTCCCGTTGGCGATGTCGGTCACATTGCCGCTGTAGATAACCGCGCCGGTTTTGGCATTGGTGATCGACAGGACGCCGTTGGCAACCGTGATTATTACGTTGTCGAACATGCCGTCAAGGTCGAGGTGATTGGCGATGTAACGCGACGTGATCGGGTTGGTGTTTTGGGCATTGTATTGCTGGAGTAGGGGTTGCAACTTATTCAGCAAGGCATCGACGGTCTTCGAGAGATTGCCGCTGATCTTGTGGAGCTTGTCGCTGTCCGCATGGTCGTAGGATTGGGATGCGTCATTATCTCCCGCGGCGCTGGCCACTATGGCATCGGAAAGCGGGTTGACGTTGGCGGTGCCGGTGCCGTCGGCAAAGGAGTGCAGCTTGTAGCTGGTTCCGGCTGCGCTGCCTGTCGCCTCCAGGATAAAGGGCGCCTGCATGCCGGTGACATCGATGGCAAATGTACCGTCGTTGGCGATGACGGTTGTTCTTGTCTGCGGTGTGCCAGAGGAATCCTTGAGGCTTACCTGGCCCGCCAAGGGCGCCCCGACGGCGGCCGTCCCGTTCACGATCTGGGAGGAAAGCCCCCCGCCGCCGCTGCCGCAGCCGGAAAGCATGAGGCCGATCGTTACCAGAGAGAGTGCCGTGATTGCTGCAACAGTTTTTTTCATCGAGTTCGTCATTTGTGCTCCTTTCTTTGAGCCATGTGATGAGCTGTCTGTTGTGTCCATCCGTGTCTCCATTCGTTCTTCATTTTCCTGATGTGCTTGGTTGGAGGGTGAGCAGAGCATGTATTCGGGTAGTTCTTGCTTGCTGTCTTGAAGGATACCGGGCACAAAAAAACCGGGTCGCCGAATATCGAGAGTGATATTTCGGCGACCCGGCTGTCTCGGTGAGACCCTGTGGGCTTTCCGCCCCATCCTCGCGGATGGTTTAGTATTGTCGTCTATCTTGACTACTTCAATTTTAGTAAACGTTGGATGTAGGATAAAAAATAATACCGTTATTGTCAAGAATAAAATCTACACAAATTCGATACAAATTTTTGCCGATTTTGAATCGGGCCGCAAAGGGAGCATCGGCCTGTGAGGCTGAAAATGAGTCGCCGCCGGCGTTGGACAGGAGTTCTTGCCCTGGCGCCCAAGATGATGTATTGTTCATGGGCTTGGCAGGGATGCGCCGGCTCTCAGGGCTGTTACCCTGTGACAATGACATTTCACCAAAAGGAGCACGAACATGGCAAGCCTGAACAAGGTCATGCTGATAGGAAATCTGGGCAAGGACCCGGAGGTGCGCTATACCCCGTCCGGGGTTGCCGTTGCCAGCTTTAACCTGGCGACCAGCGAGCGCTTCAAGAACAAGAGCGGCGAATGGGAAGAACGCACCGAATGGCACCGGGTCACCCTCTGGACGAAGCTGGCCGAGATCGCCGGCGAATACCTCGCCAAAGGCAAGACCGTCTACATCGAGGGGCGCCTGCAAACCCGCAAGTGGCAGGACAACAACGGCAATGAACGCTACACCACCGAGATCGTCGGCGAAAAGATGCAGATGCTCTCGCCCAAGGGCGAAACGCGCCGGGGCGGCGCCACGACCTCGGAGCCGGTAAACGGCGGTGGATTCGAGGAGCCGCCCTTCCAGGACGATGATATTCCGTTTTAATGGCGCCAAGATTTATCTGTAAACAAATGCCTATCAGATTCAGTCTGGTAGGCATTTTTTGTTAATCATTATATATTCGCATGTTTAGAATATCCTTATGTCTCAGTTGACGTCAGGACATTACTTCGACGGTTATATTGTGATTATTGACGTCGCACCGCCGGCCGGTTCAGAAGACTGATAACTTCTGTGGCAATAAAAGTCCGGTTCCGCTGCCGCTTCTTCGGTATTGAGAGTATTCCGGCCTGTTCGAGTTTTGCCAATGCATTGCTCGCTGCCGGGAACGATATATCCAGAGCGTCTTTGACCCGGCGTGCCGAGACCACCGGCGTGCCGATAAGGAGATCAGGGAGGCGGAGAACGGCGGAATCCGATCGGAGATTCATTTCGGCAATCCGTTTCTTCCATTGATTCAGTATGGCAACCATCCCTTCTGTGGTGCTTATGGATTCCTTCACCGACTCTTCTACCGCTGTAGCGAAGAACCCCACCCATGCCGCCCATTCATCCCTCAGTTGTACGCCTGCAAGGTAGTCATAATAAAGTTGCTGATTATCCTTCAAAAACCCTGCAATGTAGACAGGGGGATAACCTTCGGCGGTAAGAATGAGCGGCAGCAGAATCCGACCGACCCGACCATTGCCATCAATAAACGGATGGATAGTCTCAAACTGGGCATGCGCGATGGCCATGCGCATGACGATCGGCACCTCGTACTGATCCTCTTCCTTCGGGGTGTCCTTCATGAAGTTGACAAGGTCCTCCAGGCAGCTCTCGACACGGTCATGCGGCGGAGGAACAAACTTTGCCTGGTAGATGGTATACTCGCCGATCCAGTTCTGTTTCGTTCTGAACTCGCCTGGTTCTCCTTTGTAATCAGTGGACCGCATGAGATGTTTGTGCAGCCCCTTGATCAGGTCGCAGTCCAAGGCAATTGCACCGTGTTTACGGACAACCTTGAGGCCGTGCTCAAGTGCCAGCACGTAGTTGAGAGTTACGCGAACATCCGGAGTGAGGCCCTCGTCGCTCCCGGTCGCCTCGTAGGTGAACAGTTCGTTGACATCACTGTTGGTCCCCTCTATCTGGCTGCTTCTGACCGCTTCCCGGCGCTCGAAAGTTCTGGTGACCAAATCTGGGTTTGGCAGAATTGAGACTGACGCCTTGAGTGCACCAAGCGCTTCGTGAGCTCGAATGATCTCGCGCGAGATCGTTTTTGAGGGAATCGAGTGTGGAGTCGGTGGGGGAACCAGCGCCATGGCGCCCGGGTATTCAGACGCATGGACAAGGAGTTGCTGCCGTCTGTGACTTAGGTCTGTCGTTTTCATCAGGTATCCTTTAACAAGCGTTAAGCTTATTAAAGAATAATCAATCAGTCTTTATTTGTCAACTACAATTAAAAATTATAAATGCAACCTTTAATAAGATGTGCTGTAATTAAGTATCCTGTCGGGGTAAACTGGGGGAGATAGATAGTTTGTAATCTTTTGGCCCAAACAACTGTCTAGTATTATAAAGGATGTTAATCCGGGAGTGCCCCTATCGCAGGGACCGGGGGCGCCCGGCCATCCGCCTGAAGAGGGGCATCAGGAAATCGGAAAAGGATTTAAATGAGGGGAGGCTGACATGAAAAGGTTCATGCAAATTTCAGTGTCCGTTGTGGCAGTGCTCATGGCGTGTGCCACGCCCGGACAGGCCGAACGCTTTCATGGTGGCGGTTGGGGATGGGGTCCGGCACTGGGTGTGGGATTGCTGGGGCTGGGATTGTGGGAGGCGTCCTATCCGTATTATCCCTATGCCTACCCGGCGCCTGTCGTTGTCCAGTAGCCGGCGGCGGAGCTGTATGTGCAGCCGGCTCAGCAACGGTCGGCGGAATCGGGCTACTGGTATTACTGCCAAAACCCGGAGGGGTATTACCCCTACGTCAAACGATGCCCGAACGGCTGGATGAAGGTTGTTCCTTCACCGCCGCCGTCACAATAGGTAATTCTATGAGGCACGCGCATTAAAGATCTTGCCCTTTTAGTCCCATACCTTGGTGCGCTCCGGCGGCGCTATGCCGGCGGGGCGCTTTTTCTCCTTTTGACCAACGGGTTTGCCCTGCTGATACCCTGGTTCATGAAGCTGGCAGTGGAGGGGTTGCAGCATCCGGCCGCTTCACGCCTCTCCCCTTCCACCTGCGCCGTGATAATCGCCGCCCTGGCCTCAGTGCATTGCATCACCCGCATCTTTTCCCGCACCCTGATCCTCAACGCGGCCCGCATCATTGAGTTCCGCATCCGCGATGACCTCTTTCGCCGTCTGATGCTCCTTGACGTGCATTATTTTTCCAGCAGCAGGACCGGCGATATCCTGTCCCGGTTCTCCAACGACCTGACCAATGTCCGCATGCTGGCAGGATTTGGCGCCATGAGCGCGGTAAACACCCTGATCCTTTATCTGGCGGCAGTGACGCTGATGGTGCGCATCCAACCTTGGCTGACCCTGTGGGCCGTGCTCCCCTTTCCCCTGATGGTGCTGGTGGTCAAACGGATCAGCCAGCGCTTGTTCCTGCGTTCACTTGAGGCCCAGGAGGAGTTGGCCCGCCTGTCGAGCATGACCGAGGAGTCGGTATCGGCGGTACGTTTGATCAAGTCCTACTGCCGCGAAGATCATTTTCAGGGTATTTTCAAAACAATATCCGGCAACTACCTGCGCCACAACCTGCGTCTGTCCAGGCTGCGCGGCCTCGTCCTACCGGTAATGGCGGCCGCCACCGGGGCCGGCACGTTGATAGTGGTTTTTTTGGGGGGGCGCCTGGTCATTGCCGGATCGATGACTTTGGGAGACTTTGTGGCCTTCAGCGGCTATCTGGCCATGCTGGTCTGGCCGACGGTGGTTCTGGGATGGATACTGACCCTGGCCCAGCGTGGCGCGGCTTCCATGGCGCGACTGGCCGTCATTCTGATGGCTGAACCGAAGGTGTCGGATGCCTCCGGCGCGGAACCTCTTGTGGAGGTGCGGCAGGGGATCGAGTTTCGCGGGCTCAGCTTCAGCTACGGGAATGAGGCGGTACTGGAGCGGATTTCGCTCTTCATCGCGCCAGGTGAAAAGGTGGGGATCACCGGCGAGGTGGGAAGCGGCAAGTCCACGTTGCTCAGGCTGCTTTTGAGGCTCTTGCCGGTGGGCGACGGGATGCTGTTTGTCGACGGCAGGGATATCAACCGTATTACCCTCTCCAGCCTGCGCCGGCTGGTCGGATATGTGCCCCAGGAGGCCTTTCTCTTCTCCCGCAACATCCGGGAGAATATCGCCTATGGCCTGGCGGCGGGCGCCGAAGGCGCCCTTGTCGATGAAGCGGCCCGGCAGGCCGGGTTTCTGGAGGATGTGGCACATTTTCACGAGGGATTGGAAACCCTGGTGGGGGAAAAAGGGGTGATGCTGTCAGGCGGGCAGAAGCAGCGGCTGGCGATTGCGCGGGCACTGGCGACGGACCCTCGCATCCTGCTGCTGGACGACCCCCTCTCGGCCGTTGACGCCGGCCGCGAAGAAAACATCCTGGCTGAACTGGGCTCGTTCTTCCGTGACAGGACCGTGCTGATCGTCTCCCATCGCCTGTCGGCCTTTCGTGACTGTGACCGGGTCATTGTGCTGAAAAGCGGCGGGATCGTCGAACAGGGAAGGCCTGCCGACCTGTTGAGGGAGGGAGGTCTGTATGCGCAGATGTACCGCATGCAGCGCCTGCGGGAGGAGTTGTTGTAGGGGCTAAAACGGGTATCCCAGCCCTACGAACAAGGCCGGTCCGTCGCGGCCGATCCCCATATCGACCCTGCCGATGATGTTGGGGCGGACAATGGCCCGGAAACCGATGCCGGGGTTGAACTCGAAGTCCTTGGCGCGGGCCTTGTCCAGGGCGTCCATCACGGCTCCCAGATCGACAAAGGGGGCAACCTCCCAGTCCGCGGTCACATCGAATACCTCCCAGCGGAAAAGCCGGATCCGTTCCTCCAGGTTGCAGAGAAGGTAACTGTTGTCGATGAAGCGGTTTCGGCCGTAGCCCCGCAGGGTGCTCTCCCCTCCCAGGATACTCTGTTCCAGGAAAGGGACCCTATTTCCCAGGGTCTGGCTGTACATGAGGCGAAAGACGCTGATGTAGCGGGCATTATCCAGGGGGATGAACCCCTTGACTTCGGCCTCGTAGCGGCTGTAATCTTTCGCCCCGTCGAGAGCCTTGAACGTGGGTTCGACGGTCGCCCTGGCAAAGCCGCCAAAGGTGGGGGCGATAGCGGAGTCCAGCGTGCTGTAGACCAAGGAGATCCGCTGGGCGTGGGTAGAAAATCCATTGATTCCCGGGACAGATGATTTGCCAAACTCGTCTTTGATAAAGGGAATCCCTTTGACTGCCCCGGGTTCGATAGCGACGTCACGGTAACGTTCTCCCAGGATCACCTGGAAATGACGGCCGATGTCGTAACCTGCGGACAGGTTGAATCCGACCTCTTTATCGGTGTAATTGGTCTCCTGTTGCCGGGGGCTTTTGGCCTCAAACCCGAAAAAACGGGCCGAGCCGTCGCTGAAGACAAAGGGTGAAAGGATCACCTCCAGTTTCTTGTCGAAATAGGTTTTATCGCGCAGCTTGAACTCGTAATCATCATTGATGATGGTGGACTGGGAGAGGTTGATCTCGATATTCCGGTCAGGCGTGGGATAAAACGCGCCGTACAGGGACATGGTGACGCCGAAATTTGTGTTGTAGTTCACCTGCGGCGCCACCAGGGCGTTGATCTCGTCATTTTTGTTGTGAAACAGGAAGGCCGTCAAAGCACCGCCGGTTATTCCCTCATTGGGGCTGGAGGCGATTACCGGCAGCGGTATGGCGACCATCTTTACCGGGGTGGCGCCGGTATAGGACACAAAGACACCGGGAACCTTTTCCCGTGGGATGTAGCTGGTGCAGCCGCCGAGCAGCAGCGCGAAGAACAGGGAAAATGTAAGCGGAATCAGGCTACTGCCCGCTATGTGACGTGTTTCTGACATATCGAATGTATGTATCATTCTGCTGCGCCGGGTGTCAACGCCACAGTTGGTCAACATTGTTATAGCGCTTGTTTCCGGCGTCCCCCTGGGCTATAATTTTTCCCATTTCCGATTATGCAAGGGTTTCCATGAAGCTCAACGCCAAACTCGTCATTATCATGCTCACACTGCTGGTGCTTGCCATGCTGACCCTCTTTATCCTCAATCAGTACGCCCAGGACGATCTGGTGCGCGAGATCCAGGAGAGTTCCCAGGAGATATCCAAAGCGGTCCAGATGAGCATCGCGGATCTTACCTCCGAAACAGAGACCTCCCGCCTGACCGATTATCTCGATAACGCCCGCGACAAAGGCATCAATGAAATCAATATCATCAGCAACGAAGGGGAGATCATCGACTCCTCCGATCCCGAAAAAATCGGCAAGAAGCGCGAGGTGAAGAAGCTGGAGAAGGGTATCCGTGCGGTCCAACACCCCGCCGGCGGGTCCCTGCTCTCCCAGAAGCCCTACGAGGTGGTGGTGCCGGTCATTGTCGGCGACGAGCAGCTTGGCTATGTGCAGATCAACATGCTGCTGGACAAGATTCACGATATCCAGCACGCCAACTTCATCCGTCGCCTGTTTGCCACCAGCATGGTGTTTGTCGTCGGTATCGCCCTGACCATCTTTCTGGCTCGCCGATACACGGACCCGATCCATCGGCTGGTTGATGTCTTCAAGCGGGTTTCGTCGGGCGACCTGTCGGTGACCATGCCCGCCGACAGCAAGGACGAAATCGGCGACCTTGCCGCCGGTTTCAACACCATGGTGGAAAAACTGCGCGAACGTGAAGCCCTGGAGAAACGGCTCTATGAGGCGGAGCACCTCTCCCGTGTCGGCCAGTTGGCGTCGGGCATTGCCCATGAGATCCGTAATCCGCTGAACTACATAAGCCTGGCCATCGACCACCTGAGGGCCGACATGCTGCCCTTGTGCGGAGAACGCTGCGATGAGTTGGAAAGCCTGGCCGACAAGATCAAGGACGAGGTGCGCCGGGCCAATTACATGGTGCTCAATTTCATGAATTACGGCCGGCCGCTCAAGCTGCGCCGGGTGTTGGCATCCTACGGCGATATCCTGGCAAAGACCTTGCCGCTCTTGAACGAGCGGCTGTCGGAGCAGCGCATCGTTTTGGAGCAACGCCTCGCCCCCGACCTGCCGCTTTTGTGGGTCGATCAGGAACTGCTGCGCAACTGCATCATCAACTTTGTCACCAATGCCGCCCAGGCCATGAATGACGGCGGCGTCATTACGCTGGGGGCCGGCAGGGACGAGCGGGCAGGCCGGGTACGGTTGACCTTTGCCGATCAGGGAAAGGGTATCAGCGAAGAGGATCTTGTCAAGATATTCCAACCCTATTTTACCAACAAAGAGGCGGGTATCGGGCTGGGCCTGGCGATAACCGAGCGGATCATCAAGGAGCATGGCGGCGAAATTCTGGTGGAAAGCCGGCTCGGCGAGGGTACGACGTTTGCCGTGGTGCTGCCGCTTCAGCCGGAGGAACCGGATAATTCAAGAGAAGAGGGGGCCGTGTAGTGTCTGCCACACAAGGGAGCATACTGATCGTCGATGACGAAAAGGGACAGCGGGAGATCCTCACCTTGATCCTGAAGAAGGAAGGCTATGACATCGCCGATGTTCCCGGCGTGCGCGAGGCCCTGGAGCAGTTGGGCAGGCGGGAATTCGATCTGATCATGACCGATCTGAAGATGCAGGGGCAGAGCGGCCTTGATCTGCTGGAGGCGGTCCAGGCCGCCGACCCGCAGCAGTGTGTCATTATTATGACAGCCCACGGCACGGTGGATTCCGCGGTTGAAGCTATGAAGAAAGGGGCCTTCGATTACCTGGAAAAACCGCTGGAACGGGACAACCTGATCCTGACCTTGCGCCGGGCCTTCGAGCGCATCGGGCTGGTCCGGGAGAACCGGGTCCTGCTGAAACGGGTTGAACAGATTCAGACCATACCCAATATCCTGGGCGAACATCCCAAGATGCGGGAGGTATTCCGCATTGTGAGCAAGATCGCGGCGACCAGCTCCACTGTGCTGATCGTGGGCGAATCGGGCACCGGCAAGGAGTTGGTCGCCCGCGCCGTTCACGACGGCAGTCAGCGCCGGGACAAGCCGTTCATGGCCATCAACTGCGCGGCCATACCCGATTCCCTGATGGAAAGCGAGCTTTTCGGCCATGAAAAGGGGAGTTTTACCGGCGCCAACGTCCGTGAGCTCGGTATCTTCGAGGCAGCTGACGGCGGCACGGTGTTCCTGGACGAGATCGGCGAGATGAATGTCGCCATGCAGGCCAAATTGCTGCGGGCCATCCAGGAAAAGGAGATCCGCCGGGTGGGGGGCAAGGTCAACGTCCCGCTGGATGTGCGCATACTCTCCGCCACCAACAAGGAGCTGGAGCAGGAGATCAAGCGGGGCAACTTCCGCGAGGACCTTTTTTACCGGCTCAACGTGATCCGTATCAACCTTCCCCCCCTGCGCGAACGGGGCAATGATGTCAAAAATTTGGCAGAATTCTTCGTCAAAAAATACAGTCAGGCCTCCGGCATAGCTGTGGAGGGCATTTCCAGGCCGGCATTAAAATTGCTTATGAATTACGCGTGGCCCGGCAATGTGCGCCAGTTGGAATCGGTCATCGAGCGTTCCGTGTTGATGGCGGAGAGCAATTACATCGAGCCGGAAGACCTGTCGGCCGAGGTGACCCTGACTTCGGCCCTGGCTGGCGGCATCCCCTTCGAATTGCCGCCGGAAGGGATCGACTTCGAGGAGTTGGAGAAGGGGATCATCATCAAGGCCATGGAACGGGGCGACTGGGTGATCGGCAAGGCGGCCCCGCTGTTGGGGATGAGTTACAAGACCCTGCAGTACCGCCTGGATAAATTCGGGATCGAGCGGCCGGAGAAGCGGTTGAAATAATGTGGAAACGCATGCTGCCGGATTGACAAATGCGAACATAGTATGAGATAACAATTGGAATTACTTATTAAATCTCTTTCGAATGAGGATACGCACAATGCCTGTGAATCAATTAAGCGCCTATATGAACATGCAGAAAGATGCACTTACAGGCCGGGAACTCGAAGCCTCGGTGTTGTCCCGCGCCGGTGTCATGCTGAAACAGGTGCAGGATAAGTGGGATGATCCGGATAGAATTGCCAAGCTGACCAATGCGGTTGCTTTTAATCAGAAGGTGTGGAGTTATTTTCAGACGGAGCTCAGCAATCCGAATAACCCGCTGCCGCAGCAACTTCGCGAAGACATACTGAATCTGAGCATTTTTGTCATGAAGCGGCTCTATGAGGCGCTTTCCGGTCCAGACCCGGAGATGCTTTCCATTGTGATAGATATCGATTTCAGCCTTGCCACCGGCTTGCGAACCAAGGCGGAAGATGTGCCGCTCCCTGCATTACCGTGAGACGACACCCCTTCCTCTCCACGATTTTCGGAGATATCCGCCTGTCATTGACATCAAAAGTAATGGTTGCGCCAATAAGCGTGCAGGGGTATATTTATAACAATTATGGTAAGAATGCATAACTATATCTGCGCCAAAAGCAGGCAGGTACAGACAATTATGGGGAATGCCCTATGAATACTCCAAACTGGATGGATGTTTTTAACAATAGCTATGATCCGATGGGGCTTACTTCGGCTGCCCAAAATGCTCAGAGCAACCGTCAGCAGATTGCCCAGTACGCTGTTGCGCAGGCGGCCAATTATTACAGCGCCGGCAAGAACACCCAGGCGATTGCCGCCTTCAAGAGGGCGACGGCATTGGATCCCAACAATACGACGGCCAATAATTACCTGGGGCAGATCTATATGGCACAAGGGGATAACGCCAACGCCATAAAGTCGTATCAGCAACTGGTGAGAATTCAGTCGAACCCCGCGACAAAGGATACCTCCACGAACGCGCCGACCCTTGAAGCCGCAACGATCAGCCTCGCAAACGCCTATTTGCAGGCCAAACAGTACGATCAGTCGGAAAAACAGTTTCTGGCGGCTGCAAAGTTGAATCCGAAAGACCCGGTTCCGGTGTACACCCTTGGGCAGCAATATCTCAGCCAGGGCAAGAACAGCCAGGCCATGGCAATGTTCCAGAAGACCCTGAAAATATCGCCCAATGACGGCAATGTCTATTATGCGATGGGATCGGCCTACAATGCCGAGGGCAAGTATAGCGATGCGGTGACGGCGTTGAAAAAGTCAATGCTGCTCAAGCCGAACTTCCCCTCGTCAAACTACGAGTTGGGGGTCGCGTACAACGGTCTCGGCGACTCACAGGGGGTGCAACAACAGCTTGCCATATTGCAGGGGAGTAACGGCGATACCTCCCTGGCCTCCCAACTGGGCGCCATTATCAAGCCCCAGATGAGCAATATTGATTACACCAATACCGCCAATACGTTTCTCGCAAATGCCGGACCGGGAACGCCGCTGTGGGCCGTGGATACAGCGTCGTATACCGCCCTTGCCGCTAAGAACAGTTCCGTCACCGTATCGGCGGTCATCCAATTCAGCAGCGACATGGATATCAGCGACATCACCAATGTCGCAAACTGGAGCATCTCCCGCGGCAACACCCCAGGTTCCGGATTCTACAACTACTCGATGCCGGTATCCGGCAAAGAAGCCACGGTGCCGGCAACACCGGTCTCGGTGAGCTACAACGCACAGACTCAGGAAGCCACGGTAAACTTCCGGCTCAACCAGAACAGCACCGGCGACGCAACGATTGACACGTCGCATATCGTGTTCACGTTTAACGGCAAGGATGCCGCGGGACAAAGCATGGACCAGAAGGCAAATTCCATAGACGGGAACGCCACCGCCGGGTTCGGCACGATCAACTCTTACGGGTAGACGGGCCGGTGCCCGCCGGGCTGTTAAAATCCATTTATTGCGGAGGCAATTAATTCGCTTTTGCATTCAAGATGGCACATATTTCAGGCCAGACCTTTGAGGTTTTCAAAACCTCAAAGGTCTTCAAATTGTCAACTTGAATGCAACTTGGAATAACACCCTGACTTATCCCCTCACCCGGCCTTCGGCCACCCTCTCCCGGA
>PLYK01000002.1 GCA_003151775.1 Geobacter sp.
ACAAGCCCTCTGATTCGGGTGCAGGGTGGGGATTGGCCATCATGCGTGAACGGGCGGAATCGGTGAGGGCGCGTTTCAGCCTGGATTCGAGACCCGGCCGCGGCACCGTGCTTTCCGTCGAAACCGGGGAGGTGTGATATAGGAGAGTGATCCATTACGGTTTCGTACGTCGGAACAGGGCCTCATGTCGGTACTTTTAAACATCTGATATTATGAATAAAATTAGTTTTGGGAGCTGTTTTGGACGTGAAAGTTGTGTTGATAATCTTGCAATAGAAAACATTGAAAAGAAAAACTATTCAATTGAAAGTTGCATCGCTTCTCGCTATCGTTAAAAGACTTAAATAACAGAAAATGCAATGATACATGATATTTAATGCTGACTTAACATTCAACAGAATAAATATTCACACGTAATGTTTTCTATTGCAAGTTTTGGAGAGCAATTTGTTAAGCTCATAATGAGGTTAAAACTAAAATAATCTTTTATTATAAAGAGATAGCAGTCGCGACATGAGACCCAGTTTCGACGTACAAAACCTATTGGTAAGTGGGAGGGGCAGATGGACCAGGAGGCGTTGGAAAAAGGGAAAGTCAAAATGCACGAATTCGTTTCCGGCGGCTGTTTGGTTACGAGTGAGTCGAAGACCTTTCTTAACGACTGGTACCGTACCGACCGAAACCCATGCTTGGTTTGCACGATGGACAAAGACCAGTGCCCGTTCTACGCAAAAATTCGCTCTCGGTCACAGTGACGCCCCGACCACCCCACCCAACCCCTGCACCGACAGGAACACCACCACCCCAAAATCACACAGAAACGACCCCAGAACGAACGAAAGCCCGCAACGGATGCCGCAGGCTTGCTTGACCCCGCAGAGGCGGGGAATAGGGTGCGTTTAAACAAACGACACTAAAGTTGCATAGGATTCCGAACAATATAGTGGACCCCATTTCCTGGACAATAGTTTAAGATGGTGCCTGCGATAAAAAGGAGCAGGCAATGAGCGAACGGAAACGCAAAAGCTTCACCAGTCAGTACAAGACAAAAGTGGCACTTGAAGCGATCCGAGGCGTCAAGACTGTGAACGAAATCGCCCAGGAATTTGGTGTCCACCCGACTCAGGTCGGCGAATGGAAACGAGAACTGCTCGCTCATGCGCCCACCGTTTTTGAGACTAAGCGCGGTCCTAAAACCGATGATCCGTCAGCCAGCCCTGAGCGACTTTATTCCGAGATCGGTCGGTTGAAGATGGAGTTGGACTGGCTTAAAAAAAAGTCCGGGATCGACCAATAGCGGATCGCAGACCTTGGGTTAGCCTGCTTGATCCCATGGCGCTAACCCGGCAATGCGTACTAGCTGGCATCGCCCGTTCAACCGTTTATGCTCCACGTTTAGCCGCTGTCCCGGACAACTTGGAGTTAATGCTTCTCACATTGATTGATGCCGAGTATACGCGTCACCCGTTCTACGGTAGTCGCAGGATGGTGGTACATCTGGGCAAAGCCGGGCATCTGGTCAATCGTAAGCGGGTTCAACGGCTAATGGGGTTTCTGGGGCTGGCTGGCATGGCACCAGGCCCCTGTACCAGCAAGCCTCACCCTCAGCACAAGATTTATCCGTACCTGCTCAGAGCGTTAATGTGACACGGCCCAACCAGGTCTGGAGTACCGATATCACGTATGTCCGCCTGGCACGTGGATTTGCCTATCTGGCAGCAGTAATCGACTGGTACTCGCGGAAAGTGCTGGCATGGCGATTGTCGAACACACTGGACAGCGATTTCTGTGTTGACTGCCTGGAGCAGTCGCTACGGACTTACGGCACGCCAGACATTTTCAATACTGACCAAGGCTGCCAGTTCACAAGTGATGCCTTTACCGGCGTCCTGAAGTTGCACGACATTGCTATCAGCATGGACGGACGCGGTCGGGCGCTGGATAATATCTTCGTAGAACGGCTCTGGCGCAGCGTCAAGCACGAGGATGTGTACCTAAAAGGGTACGTCGACATGCTCGGATTACAGTGGGGCCTGGCCGAGTATTTCAAGTTTTACAACACGGAGCGGCCCCATCAATCGTTGGGCAACCGTACACCAGTTGAGGTCTACCACACGGCCAGCGGCGGCGGAGCAAGAATCGTAGACAAGTTTGTTGAGCGTAAAACCACGCTCAAAATCGGGGCAGCGCCGGTCAGCTGCGCGACCGGGGCACCACCTTAAATTCGATGTTTTATTGTCTTGACTATAGGGTCCACTCAAGAGAATGGGCAAGAAAGTGGAAAATACTTGATGAATCATACGAATATGCTGTCCTGGGGTTAGAAAAACTTGGGAAAAGAATTGCTACTTCATTTCTTGAATTCGTTAAAGTGAAGTTTTCATTTTCACCGGAGGAGACATTTTATAAGGAGATGGGCTGATTTCACTGAATGCCCCACACGAGGCGAGTATCTGAATCCAGCAAAAGATCGAGGCAGGCCAGCTCGTCGTCGAAAGGGGTCAGGGGGTCCCGGGAATCGACAATGTCGCCCAGGGAAACGTGCTCCGCCTCGGGCTTGTAGGCGAGGAAGGCCCGGACCATGGACAGGTCACCGTGTATGTCGCCGATTATGATTGCCATCACGGCATCCCCATGAAGTGCAAAAACAATGTTAACCCGCCAACACTCACCACGAAAACAACCCAGCCAACCGCCGCCGCAACCAAAGCATCTTTATCTTTGTCAGTTCGTGTACAAGCTGCCATACCAAATATCAGCGCACACACCGCCGCAGATATCCCGATAGTCCAGTACAGGACTGGCCTGAGGTATGGCCCCAACATGAGGAAGGGTATCCGGATTTTGAAGCCTCGACTTGGCATATCCCTCAATCAACCGTCAACAACCGCTCAATCCGCGGTTTCTCGTACTCCGCCCCGGCGGTGAACACTCGCAGATTCGGCAGGATTTCAGCGTAACCTGAGCTATGCGTATGCCCGCAGTAGACCGAGATATCAATAAGTGGGTAGTTCAGCGCGAACTCTCGCAATACCTCTCCGGTAGCTCGGCATCCGAAGTGAGGCAGGTACTCATCCGTTGAGTTCTTCCCCAGGTACCAGCAGGCCTCAGAGAAAGGAGGAACGTGCAGGGCGACGATGATCTTTCGGTATGATGCATCGATAGCTCGCGTCAGCTGCCCCCGCAGGTGCGCTGCGGCATCATCGCCCAACTCATGCTGGACCTCCAGCCGGGCCCTCTTTGACGGTTTCACCAGCTCCTTGATCCGGTAATAGTCGTTGATCATCACCTCTGATCCCTCCGGATCTCCCATCCGGCCATCGGCCAGGCCCTCGTGGCCGACCAGGCAGGTGGTGTAGGTGAGGGGGATGCAGGCAGGGCAAGCCGATAGCCAGGTCAAGAGTGGGGTCTCTGATATCAGCTTACCAACGGCATCGTTAACCTCGCGGATTGAGGACCCGTAGTAGTCATGGTTGCCAAGGACAAAATAGACCGGCATCTGCAGGGTCGTCGCGAAGTGATCGAGATACCGTGTGATATTGAGCGAGGTTGCTATGTCCCCAGTGATCAACACAGCATCGGCGCCGGACGTGCGGATATCGGCGCAGAGGCGGTTGACCTCTTCGCGGCCCACGAAGTTGAGATGTATGTCGGTTAGCCAGGCGAGTTGCATTAGGAATAAACCCCGTATTCGATGCGGGTCAATATTGCCAGGACCGATTTTACTCCTTCGTCGGTATCGAGCAAATCAGCAGGGACCTTGCCGCCAAGGGCCGGAATAGGAGAGTTGAGCCATTGATTAGCATTATCAGGGGTTTCAAGGACCTCTATTGCACATGCCAAAACATCATCTCTCTCAATTATCCTTGCCATACGCCGTTTCGCTGTCCTGATTAGCATTGTGAAGCGAGCTTCCGCATCAATCATCTCGTCAGAGTATATTCCTGATCCAGTATCTTCTGGAAAATTGTCCCATCCTCCGTCTTCTTTGACTATTTTAACGAGATGTCTCTTCGCAAACGCCAGCACGCGCATATCCTCTTCACTGAGTTCATAATCAAAATTCCTCACCTTCCGCCCAACGTCCGGCCCGAAGTCGGTATCCACAGGATCAGACATATTCTCTGGTGTGATACTGGCGAGCAATTCTAAGCCACGCTCCTTCTTACCTAAGCCTCTTTTTGCCCGAATTATGAAGCGAGCTTTCGCGTCAACCCCCTCCAACATTTCCAACAGTTGGTCATCCTCCAGGTTGTACAGATCCGGAGGACATTCTTTTGACCCGATAGGAGAGACTATGAATTGCAGTTTATGTTTCTCAATGACCGCCATAAGCATCTGCCCCAGACGCATGTCCGGGTACTTCTCCCAAACCGCCTGGAGTTTTGCCATAACTGCCGGTATGCGCGATTTATCCCTCATTTGCATCGTCACCGTGTTCCCTGATGTCCTTTTCGAGTTTTTCAAACGCATAATCCGGCACGCGGTCTCCCGCTTCCCGGTGACGGCGCAGGTGCTCTATCATCTCAGTACGTGAGTCGGTATTGAAATTAGTATGGAATATTGCGCCATTCATACACTCGAATGGGCTACCCTTTTCGTGATGATGTACTTCGGTTGTCGGCATAAACTGACAGAGCATGCAGGTAATTCCGCCTTCGACATCGTAAAACACATAAACATCACTACTCACAAAACGAGCTAAAGCCATTTCTTCTTCCGATCCATCAGCGGCAACGAGCGGGGCGTGTTGTACCAAATGTCGTATTGCGGTACGACAATCACTGACCACTGATCCTCTATAAATTCAGCTTCTACAGTACCTTCATCCCTATTGACCCCCACAGTTACAGCGTTTAGCTTTCTATGCAACTCCTCTATGTGAGGAATCGAGATCACATAATCATGGCAAGCAGGGCACCGGCGTACCCTGATATCTCTGAGCACGATGTTGAGGATCATAAACCCGCCCACGGCGTAGTACGTGTCGTCTCGGGTCTCAATCAGCTCACTGTTACAGGTCAGGCATTTCATCCCCCATTTTGTATCATCCCTCCCTGCCGGTCAACCGATAAGTTACCGGGAAATCAGGCTTCTTCGACAACCTATTGTTGTCACTTTGGTCAATCGAGTGAGGTTATATGGGGGTTTTCGTGTGCAGGTTTGTCGTGGATATTTTGAGGATATTTCGTAAGGAGGGGGAGGGTGGTTGAAGATTAAACCATGAGTATAATACTGTTGGTTAAATGCTGTGCAGGCCCGGCGCCGGGGGACGGTGGGGTGGGGAAAACGCGAGACTGGCGGTCAGTAGTGACGGGGTCAGAGTGCAGGGGACTCCATTACAGCAGCTCTCTACCGACTGGCTTGCTATCCAGCCAGGCGAGATCTTCTGCGCTGATCTCAGCCGATGCGTCACATTGATCCAGTAGCTCGTCCAGGCTGTAATGCGGGCGCGGCCCGCCGCTTTCAATCTCTAATTTGTTGCGAATCTTTGCGAGCCCTTCAAGAGACCACATCGAGTTAACCGGAGGTTCTCCATTGAACTCCCTTGATGGCCTTGTAGGCCAACTATCCGCGAGATCTGGCCGTTTCAGGCAGGAGCAATGGAGAATTTCATAGATAGTGACAATATGTAGCGCTCTCGTGACCATGTCCGTTTTCGATGGTAATGGTCTTTTCCCGGACCCGTATTCAGCCAGTATTTCTCGACTGTCAGTGGCGATGCCTAGCAATTTGCATCGCTGTTCAACCGTAAGTTCCCAGGCATCAAATACTTTTGAGACCAACTGGCCAAGTTCTATGCGAGCAGACTTATCGAGATCAGTATTTTTTCCCATACATTTATCATAATCAAAAACATGGACTCTGCAAGGTTTTCGTGTGCAGGCCCAGTCCCGGGTGGTTTTCGCGAGAACGCCGGACCGCGGCAGTTACTCGAAAATTTCGAATAACTGGATCATGGCACCTGTCAGGTCTGGTCCCCGTGATGTTTTCGGGGGATGGTGATGTCAGTGCCTCCAGTCTGTGGAGGAAAGTCAATTGTCGACATGATCATATGGAATATGGTAGAAGTTAATCATGTCAGTATCTTCTACGCATCTTTAAGATCTGTGTACCGTGGGGCTGAGTAATGTCTATTTTTTGCTTTACATCGAAAGCGATTATTGATATAAAAATAGATAACACACCCGCCATGCCTCTCAACGATGCACACTTTGGTGGGTTTTTTACGTCTAGGGGCTGCCAGTGACAGCCTTCGATAAACCTGCAACTACTCCCTCCGAACAGCTCGACAAGTTACGCCAACGCGGATTAATCATTGACGACGAACCTCGCGTCCTGCGTTATCTCTCCAATATCAGTTATTTCAGGTTATCCGCATATACCCGTCCTTTTTACGTGCCAGATGAAAAACCACATCGTTTTTTACCTGGAACCACTTTTGACAATGTTCTGACGTTGTATATTTTTGACAGGAAATTACGCCTCCTGCTTCTTGAAGCCATTGAGCGCTTAGAAGTCGCTTTGCGAGCACAGCTAACTAACGCTCTGGCTGAACATTACGGACCTCATGGATATCTTGACCCTGGAATATTTGATACTCGTTACAACCATAGCTGGCTGCTTGAAAAGATGGATAAGTTAGTACAAGAAAGGAATGTAGAGGTATTTCTTCATCATTACCGCTCACAGTATGCCAGTGCTCCTTCGCAGCCACCTGTCTGGATGGTCACAGAGCTTCTAACCTTTAAGGAAGTATCTATTTTATTAGCTAATCTTCGTCATGAAAAGGATACCCAGCGCATTGAACGGCATTTTGGTTGGAAATTCAGAGTTCTCAAATCTTGGTTTCGAAGTCTTTCGGATCTACGCAATCTGTGTGCCCACCATATGAGGATATGGAATCGCGAATTTGGCAGTCGGCCTGAGATGCCTGTAAGACGTCCAGCCAACTGGCCCAACATTCCAGTAGCAATCCCTACCGGTTCCCAATTACATCCTGAACAGACTCTTAATCCGCAAAGCCGTTTATATATGCAGGTGGTGGTCATTGAATCTTTGATGAGGATAGTGAGCCCCAGAAGCAGTTGGTCTCAACGGTTTGTATGCTTGCTCGATCAACATAAAAATATATCCCGTCCTCACATGGGGTTTCCTTCAAATTGGGAGGAAGAACTTTTCTGGCTGGATATAGTGAGCAAAGCCAGGAGCCGAAGCTGACATCACCTCACCAGCCCCACCAAATACTCCCTCACCAGCCCCTCGATGACCTCTATAATCTCCGATTGCCCGGTTGATTGCCCCTTCCCTTGTCCGGTCGCTGGGCCGGTTTTGACCGGTCAGGAGTATTTCCCAACTTCAAATCCTGCCCAGTCCGTTATCTCCGGAATGTCGTTAAAATTTATATCTTCTTCCGGCATCGCTTCCAGGGCTTCCAATTCTGCCAACTGTTTTTTGGTAAGTCCCTTCTTCACCCTGGACCTTTTGACGGCCTCTTCGACATCGGCGGGGGTTAACCCCAGTTTTTCCATCTTGGCGCGAACACCTGTTAGAGAGGCTTCCCGCTGTCTCTTGATTAACTCCGCCGGCGAGATCGCATTCATCCTGGCCATGTGGCCGGTCTTTGCCACGACAACCGCCGTTAACTGGTCTTTTCCCGCCTTCTCATAGTCCTTACGACTACCCAGCGGCTCCAGGTGGATACCACTCCTTACAGTGTCCGGACCCGGATCCACAATCTCCCACTTCAACCCCACGAGGTCAGCACCTGAAGACAGCAAGTCGGGCCGCAGACGAACGCCGGCCGCGGCTGCGTAGGCGTAGAGTGCATGATCGCTGGTGGCCACCGCGTTGGCGGGGAGGGAGGAGAGGGCGTCGACCAGCTGCCGGGGGGCCTGGCCGACGTAGAGAGCTTTGTTCATCCGCTGGTCGCGGACCAGTGCCGCGGTGAGACCTTTCAAACGGAATACCGCCATATCCTTGCGCTCGTTGAATTTCTTAAACACCTCCTCGGTCTCCGACGTCCGCCGGCCAAGACTCTTCTGTGAACCGTCGGCCGTAGTCCGGATCAGGTACTCCCTCTCTCCCTGGCGCTTCCAAAACATGCCGCCGGCGACGTCAGGCGAAGCGGCGTGCCGCCGAGCGTCTTCCCAGGCAGAGTAGCATGCTCGGGCGTCGATGTAGTGGCGGGCGGCGTCTTCGTCGAGGTCGGTCCAAGGGGGAGGGGAGGGCGGGTGTTGAGTATGTCATTCATCGGCTTTCTCATAACTGCTAACCTATACGGAAAATAGTGGTGCATCAAGTCTTACGATGAGTGGTTGAGAGATCTGGATGGAATTGACAGTCGAATGAAGGGAAATAATAAGTATTATAAGAATAAGCTTGAAGTATCTGGTATTATAACTTATATGAATTATACGTAGCTCATTATCTAACTTGGAAGGACAACGCGAATGGCGACATTGATTGAAATGGCATCTGAAATTGTATCTGCGCACGTATCAGCAAATCAAATGAGTACTGAGGAATTGCTTGCCGAAATCCAGAAAGTACACGCAGCTCTGAAGTCGCTTGAAGCAGGTCAAACAGTTGAAGGTGGGGCTTTTGAGGCTAAACCGGCACTTACTATAAAGCAGGCGTTCAGGAAGGACGAAGTTATCTGTATGATATGTGGGAAAGGCGGTTTCAAAACACTTACCCGCCACCTGAACCAGGCACATGAGCTGAAGCCCGGCCAATACCGCAAGCAGTTCAATATCCCTTCTTCACAGTCCCTGACAGCCAAGAATTACAGCGAAGCAAGACGCCAGTCGGCTCTTGATCGTGGCCTTGGTGACAACCTGGCGAAGGCACGGAAGGTGAGAGCCGAGAATATTGCGGCTGCAAAGGCTCCAGCAAAAGCAGCGAAACCCGCAAAAGCCATAAAGGCTGTAAAGGAAGAGAAACCGGCTAAGCCGGCGAAAGCAACTACCGTTGTGCGCAAAGCTGCAGCGAAGGCAAAGTAACGTAGACTGAAAAGCCTGCGGTGTAGGTTGAGAGGGAGCTTGGTTATAAGGCTCCCACTTTTTGTTTGGGAGTCACACTATACCTACCTTTAAAATTAGGGTTTTTACGCGGAATGAGGAGAAACACATCCTAACCGTTTCTCCTGTCTTGAATAATTGGCTGCCAGCAGAGTCCATGTAATGTTGGCAAGAGACAAGAAAACTCCACCGGCAAAAGAGAACCACTGCCCCAGTGCCGGATAAAAGTAGAGGTTCCATATCCCCCATACAGCGAAGAAAGCTTGGGTCGGCCAGTAGAAGCCGGTGACTGACTTGTCCCGCAAGATCTGCCTGACGTTGATCCAGCAAAGGAGTCCGCCAAGGATTTCAAAAGTTCCGTTTATCATATCAGGTGTTAATTTCATTGCTCCCCAATCCTCTCTAAACCACGTTCCCCCGCCTGATGCATCGCCCAAATCCGCGTGACCTGGCTTATGCTGCACCCGGCCAGTTTGGCCGTCCGGCTTATCGAGTGTTTGGCCGTACGTAAAGCAACTATGCGCTCATGCATTGTCGGGTCCGCCTTCCGGCCAGCGTACTTACCTTCGTCCTTGGCAATCTCTATACCCTGCCGCTGCCGGTCGCGCCTGGTCTCGTAATCGTCAAGGGCCATTTGAAGTGCCAGCTTCAACAGCATCTCCTGGATCGCCTCCAGTACGATCTTCGACACACCGTCGGCCTCGGCCGCCAACTCGGACAGATCCACAACACCCGGGACGGACAGCTTGGCGCCCTTGGCCCGGATCGATGCTACCAGCTGCTCGGCCTCGTCGAGAGGAAGCCGGCTGATCCGATCGATCTTCTCGGCAATGACTACGTCACCCGGCCGGAGATCAGCGATCATGCGCAGCAACTCAGGCCGATCGGCCCGGGCACCGGAGGCCTTCTCCGCATAAACCCCGGCAATATAATATCCAGCCGCCTGGGTATCGATCTCGATCTGGTGCTGCCGGGTGAGATCCTGTTCTTCGGTCGAGACTCTGAGATATATTCGCGCGACTTTCATGATCACCCCTATATAATATGGGTATACCTCATTTGGATAGCAGAAAAGTACCTATCCAAAAATACAATGAGCAACTTAAAATGTATAGGTGATTATTAGATACTCAAATTGGATAGGTTGAGCAAAATGGACCTCGAATTTTGAGCAAAACCGTCCATTGAAAATACGTGAACCACAAAACTGTCAAAAAGAGGTTGAGTGGACCTTAGACTGACAAGAATTTCAGATCAACCAGGTCCCCTTTTCAGGTGTACCACAAATTGACATTTACAGCCGATTCATTCCCCGGCCACGGTTTGGCTATTCGCCATGCCTTCAGGAGGGGCCCTCACATAAGTGAATAGTAGCAATGAATTATTAATATCGTCACGTTAGCGAAACATTCCTGGTCTATACTTCTCCAGAACTTGGTTAATTCTTCGACATCTCCGGAAGGACCGGGAAGCCTGCTACTGACGTTTTTTTGTTGCGGGCTTTTCCTGTTTACAACCTCGCGAAGCTGGCATCTGTGGTGCCTTGGCGACGTAGGTAATGAATCTCTTAGGGTCATATCCAAAACATACCCCGCTGCTTGCGGCGGGGTGCTTTATTATAGAGACTGAAAAAGTCTTTATGAAAATGGAGAATCTCTATGGGCAGAGTGAAACAATTGGTCAAGGCAATTACTGTTCTGTTGTTGGTGCTGTCTATTTCGGCATGTGTTACAAACACTCACCAACAATTCTCCAAGGCAACCATTGTTGCAAGGACAGGTGCCACCATACACCTTTTTAATGGTGTAAAGAATATGGCAAAGAAAGAATTCTGTTTTAACGAAATAATTACAGTATATCGTTATTTTGGCTGGCGCTACAAGTGCCCCGGTGAAGTTGGAAAGATCAAAATTACGGGCTATGTGGGTGACCACTACCTTGAAGGGATTGTTGTCGAAGGGAATATACAAGATGATGATGTCGCGATGAAACCCAACGATGAGTATACGAGCATCATAATATTGCAGGAATCGGGTTATAAATGAGTTTATGGGGTAGTTACAGAAAACGGATTGTAGAGTACGTTAAGGAGGGCGGGAGTCAAAGAAACGGTAGTAGATTTATTGTTTACAGTTTGACAAGAGTTTTTAAACGGGCTAGTCACACTATTTGGTAGGACGAATATAAGAATAGTAACACATTGAATACGCGCTGGAATATATTTATAACACGATTAGATTTGAGAAATCAGCATAATGAATAAATTGAAGATACAAAACCTCCCCATTATGAACGCAGTTATGGTTTCGCTGACACTCCATGTCCTGGCAGGATGGGTTTTCCTGCAAGTTTCGCGAGACATAACGAATCATAGAGTTGTACCGCCTGTCGAATTTTTCGTCGTCCCCCCCCCGACACCTGAACACGTAACACCGGTTGTACCCCAGCCTGCGGTGAAACCGGCACAAAAAAATGTGGCTGCACGCCTTCAGCAGGTTCCTCCGCCAACGCCGGTCGCAACAAGCAAGCCGGCCAACGAAAGCCCCGTGGTACCGAGCCAGATAAAGCAAAAGATTGAAGCAGCGCCTCCGCCATCTGCCGTCCCACCCATTGCAGCATCCCCGCAAGCTAAGGCACCGTCTCCCCTCCATGCTGCCGGCCCGGCATCAGCGGCCGTCGCTGCCGCTCCTTCCGCTTCAAGTTCACAGGCTTCCTCGCGGAGCACCACGGAAAGAAACAATGACACCGGAACGGTCATCGGACCGAGCTTCGATGCCGGCTACCTGAACAACCCCGTTCCGCCGTATCCCGCCGCCGCCAAAAAACTGAAGCTGCAAGGGACCGCCGTTGTTCGGGTACTCGTCTCTCCTGAAGGGCAACCGAAGAATGTCGCATTGGAAAAAACGTCGGGGGTACGGATACTCGATGAGACCGCCGTGGAAACGGTAAAGCGTTGGTCGTTCGTTCCGGCACGGTGCGGTAGCAACCGCATTGCGGCATGGGTCGATGTCCCCATCAAGTTTCGATTGAACTGAACTTCTATTTCACAGGAGACAATTAGTGGGTGCGGAGCGCAGAAGATGGGTGTTGTTCAAACAATGTGCTGTATGTATTCGAAGACTCTTGGTAGTGATTATGGCTTCTTTTCCGATGACCGCTTTTGCCGGAGGCGTACAGACGCTGGTGCCGGTGGAGGTGATCGACTCGGCGGAGAACCTTATCGGCAGCGCCGACTCCTCAACAGAAGGCACGGTCACCCCCAAGCAGATGGAAACCCGGCCACTGCTCCGCACCGGAGAACTCCTGGAAATGGTTCCCGGACTGGTGGTCAGCCAGCACAGCGGCGAAGGGAAGGCAAACCAATATTATCTGCGGGGATTCAACCTCGACCATGGCACGGATCTGGCGACCACGGTGGCGGGCATGCCGGTCAATATGCCGACCCATGCCCACGGCCAGGGGTACTCCGATCTGAGCTTCCTGATTCCGGAGCTGATCAGCGGCATCCAGTACCGCAAGGGGCCATACTATGCCGACGAGGGGGACTTCTCCGCTGCCGGTGCAGTGCATATGGATTACATGAACGAATTGAGGAAGAACATCGCTTCGACGACTGTCGGCACGGACGGATATGAGCGGCTGTTTGCCGCCGCTTCCAACAATCTGCTGAAAGGCAAACTGCTCTACGCGCTGGAACTGTCTCACAATAACGGCCCATGGGAAAATCCGGATAACTACCGGAAGATCAACGGCGTGCTTCGCTACAGCCAAAACAATGGACGGGATGACTTCGACATTACCGCCATGGCGTATTACGGCAAATGGAACGCCACGAACCAGGATGCGGACCGCGCCATTGCGGAAGGTCTGATATCCCGCTTTGGGACGCTCGATCCAAGCGACCAGGGGAATTCATACCGTTACAGTCTGTCCGGTAACTGGCAGCATACGGAGGAAAGCTCCGTCACCAAGGTGACCGGCTACCTGATCGCCTATGGCATGGACCTGTATAATGATTTTACCTATTTCCTGGATAATCCCTCCCAGGGAGACCAATTCCATCAAGAGGACAAACGAATCATTTCCGGCCTGAAGGCCAGCCGGACATGGCTGGGCAAACTGGCCGGCCATGACATGGACAACACCATCGGCGTGCAGATCCGCAACGACAATATCCCTTCGGTAAGCCTGTACAACACCCAGGCGACCAATCTGCTCGCAACCATCGTTCAAGACCATGTTTCGCAAACCAGTATCGGATTCTATTTCCAGAACGGCTTCAAGTGGGCGGAGAAGTTCCGGACCGTGGCAGGCGTGCGCGGCGACTATTACCACTGGCAGGTGAACGCCAATGTCCCGCAGAATTCCGGTGAAGCCGATGCCTTCCTCGCCAGCCCCAAACTGAGCATGATCTTCGGCCCTTGGGAAAAGACGGAGTTCTTTATCAACGGCGGTTACGGCTTCCACAGCAATGACGGAAGGGGCGTGACCGAAACGGTCGATACGTCGTCAGGCCAGCCGGTCTCCAAGGTTACCCCGCTGGTCAAGGCGTACGGAGCCGAGGTCGGCACACGTACCGCCATAATCCCGCACCTGCAAAACGAACTGACGTTCTGGTTCCTCAACATTGGTTCGGAGCTCACCTTTGACGGTGATCACGGGGTCATCTCGCACAGCTATCCGAGCCGCCGCTATGGCGTAGAATGGGCAAACTTCTATACGCCGGTCCCCTGGTTCACGCTGGACGCCGACTTTGCCTGTTCCTATGCCCGCTTTAAAGATGATCCCTTCGGCTCCTACATTCCCGGGTCTCCGGAAGGGGTCATCTCCGCAGGCGCTGCCATCGACGATATCCGCGGTTTTTTCGGGAGCCTTCGGCTGCGATACTTTGGGGCACGCCCACTGATCGATGACAACAGCGTCCGCTCAAATCCCAGCACAATCGTCAATGGCCGTGTCGGCTACAAATTTCATGACAAGCCTTTTGCAGGGTGGCGGCTTTTTGTGGATGTGTTCAACATCTTCAACGTGAAAACAAGCAATATCGACTATTACTACACCTCAAGACTCCCCGGGGAACCGCCCGGCGGCGTAAACGATGTCCACACGCACCAGGAAGAGCCTCTAGAAGCGCGGGTCACCCTGGAAATGAAATTTTAGGAGTATTGCGATGATACGTATAATGATGGTCATAGCTTTGATCCTGTCCCTTGCTGGTTGCGGTGACAGCGGGTCTGCTCCCACTTTTACCGAAACGGCAACCGGAACGGTGATGACTTCTTCCGACGGCAGCACATGGTCCGGCCCGGTATCGATAACGGCAGACAAGGAGTTGAATAGTATCACCTACGGCAGTAGCCAATTCGTTGCAGTTGGTCAGGATGGAACCATTTTGACCTCTGCCGACGGCGCCGCCTGGACCAGCCAAAAATCAGGCACCATAAATTCTCTCTATGGGATCACCTTCGCCAACGGGCAATTTGTCGCTGTGGGGGATGCGGGCACTATACTCACCTCTCTCGACGGCGTCTCCTGGTCTGGGCAGAGCTCCGGCGCGCCGGCCCAATTAACCGGCGTAACCTTCGGCAACGGTAAATATATTGCGGTCGGGGCAAGCGCCATCCTGACCTCTCCCGACGGCGTGACCTGGACTACGCAGCTTTATGGCCCGACACGGTACTTTTACAGCGTTGTCTTCGGAAACGGTCAATTCGTTATTGCAAGCGATTCCGGCGGCATCATGACCTCCACCGACGGCGCTACCTGGACTGGCCGAAAATCGGGTACCGCCGGCAACCTGTACGGCATCACTTTCGGTGGCAGTCAGTTTGTTGCCGTGGGCGTGGAGACTATCCTTACCTCTCCCGACGGTGTTGTGTGGACAGCCCGTTCATCAGGTTCGACAAGCAATCTGGTCGGCTTAACCTATGCCAACGGCCAATATATTGTCGTCGGTAATACCATCGCAATAAACAGCACAGGGTTCATCCTGACTTCTCCCGATGGCGTCAACTGGACCAGACAAGCGACGACAAGCAATCTGTATGGGGTTGCTTTCGGCGCCGGCAAATTTATCTCGGTTGGATAGTCGGATAGCGGAACGATACGCGGTTTGGTGCTCGGACGGGTTATTTAAAACTAATGTTCTCGGAGGTATTTCTTGTGGGCCTTTTGATCGGCACCGGTGTTGTTGTCAGGATTGTCCTGCTCATTCTCATGGGGTTCTCGGTCCTGTCGTGGACCATCATCATGTTCAAGTTTTTCCAGATCCATAAAGCCAACAGCAATTCCGAGAATTTCATGGATTTTTTTTGGAAATCCAAACGCTTTGACGCCATCGCTTCCCAGGTGGACCGTTTCAACAGTTCGCCTTTGACGATGCTCTTCAACGAGGGATACGGCGAGTTGGGCAAGTTTATGGAAGGGAGAGACAAGGCCGACACCAGCATCCTCAGCACCGACCTGGGGGGTATCGAAAACGTCTCCCGCGCCTTGCGCCGCGCCACCAATTCGGAGATCACCCGTCTCGAAAAATACACCACCTTCCTGGCGACCACCGGCTCCACCTCGCCGTTCATCGGCCTGTTCGGGACGGTCTGGGGCATCATGACCGCCTTTCAGGGGATCGGCAAAACCGGTTCCGCCTCGCTGGCCGTGGTGGCCCCCGGTATCGCGGAGGCGCTGATCGCCACTGCCATCGGCCTGGTGGCCGCCATCCCGGCCGTCATGGCCTACAATCATTTCCAGCACAAGATCCGGGTGATGATCAATGAGATGGACAGCTTCTCCACCGAGTTTCTCAATATAGTGCAACGAAACGTGGCAGGGAAATAAGCGATGGCGATGGGCGGACGTAATGACAACAGGGGCACGATGTCGGAGATAAACGTCACCCCGCTGGTTGACGTCATGCTGGTGCTCCTGGTTATCTTCATGGTGACCGCGCCGATGATGCAGCAGGGGGTCCAGGTAAACCTTCCCAAAGCCGACACCAAGGCCATGAATCCGGCGGAGGAAACGGTCGTGGTCACCGTGGACAAGAACAACAAGGTCTTCATCAACAAGGAGGAAACCCCGGTAGGTGATCTGCGCTCCAAGCTGACAGACATGTTCGCCACGCGGACCAAGAAAGAGGTTTTCCTCAAGGCCGACGCGAGCGTCCCCTACGGCGAGGTCGTCAGGATCATGGCCGACATCAAGGGTGCCGGGATTGAGCGGCTCGGCATGGTGACGGAACCGGCTCCGAAATAATCCAAAACCGGTAGCGTGAAGGTGCGCTCCAAGGAGGCAGGTATCAATGGGACTCATAAGAATCTTACTGATGGCGGTGGTGCTGGTCATATTGGCCTCAGCCGCAACATTCGGGCATGGTCTCGGTATAGAAATGGATCAGCAAGGCAGGGAACTCTCCAGCAAGGACCAGTCAGACCTTGCGGAATGGGAAGCATTGGATCAGCAAGTCAGGGACTTCTCTAATAAAGGGCAGTACGACCGTGCTATGGTGGCGGCGGAAAAGGCGCTGGAGATTGCCAAACAAAGCGCTTATCTCAGCGAAGCGGGCGCTGTGGGCGTGAGCACATCCAGTCTGGCAATCGGTTACTATAATCAGGCCCAATATGCGCAGGCCGAACCGCTATTCCAATTATTGTTAAACATGTATGAAAAAAAGCCGGGTCCTGATAACCCCACGGTCGCCGCCATCCTCAACAACCTGGGGAGTGTTCATGAACACCAGGGCCACATTGCGCAGGCCGAAACACTATACAAACGCGCACTGGAAATTGATGAAAACGTTCTTGGTCCCGATCACGCCAATGTGGCTGTCGCTCTCAAAAATTTAGCAGGCATATACAGGTTGACTCATCGAGATGTTGATGCCGCCAGACTCGAACAACGGGCGGCAGCCATTGAGGCTATCAAGCGATGACGGGTCATTGTCAAAGGAGAATCTGCATGTACTCGCGCGTTTTTGACATTCTTATTGTCATGTTTTGCCCTTGTCCGGTCATTCGCTTTGTCGGAACCGGTTTCCGTGCCGGCCGGCACGTGAGCCTGTCCGCGTTAGTGGCATGCCTGCTGGGGAGCGTTGGCGCCCAGGCCCAGGAACTATCCGGGCAACAGACAGGTACGGACCAGGCGCAAACCAACATCACCACCCTTCCCACGGTTACAGTAGAGGAAAAGGCCCTGGACAACGCCCGTGCCCAGATCTCCCCCAATCTTGGCGCAACCAGTTATACGCTCGACAGCGAAAAGATCGATTCGCAATCGCAAGGAGAGTTCGCACCGTTCGACCAGACCTTCTACCGTTTTCCCGGTGTGGCTCAGGACGAACTCGACAAACGTCTTCATGTGCGCGGCGAGGAAGCCAACCTGCAATATCGTATCAATGGCCTGCTTCTTCCGGATGGGCTTTCCGGTTTCGGACAGGAACTTTCCTCGAAATTCCTCGATTCCGTATCGCTGATAACCGGCACGCTGCCGGCCCAGTACGGCAACCGGACTGCCGGGATTGTCGACATTCAGACTAAGAGCGGCCAGGACCTGCATGGCGGCACGGTATCGGTTTATGGCGGCGGTTACAGCACGCTTATGCCGACAGTCGAATACGGCGGCAGCAGCGGCCGATTCTCAGGTTATGGGATTGCCGGCTATCTGCACAACAGCATCGGCATGGCCAACCCGACCCCGAGTTTCCGACCGTCGCACGATGATACGGACCAATTCAAGGGGTTCGGCCATTTTTCCTATCTGATCGACGATACCAGCCGGCTGACGTTGATCCTCAGTGGCGCCTACGGCACGTTTCAGCTCCCCACGACCGGCGGCCAGGCGCCGCAATTCCCCTATGGCCCGATTACCGCCTTCAACTCCTCCAACGTGAACGAGAACCAGTACGAGCAGGCATATTACGAAATTTTAGGTTACCAGAAGATCTTAGGGGATATCGACCTGCAAGTGACCCAAACGACCCGTTACAGTAATATCTCCTTCAAGCCTGATACGGTTGGCGACGTGATCTTCAACGGCATCGCTACGGATACCAGCCATCAACTTGTTTCCAACAACCTGCAATTCGACGTCAGCGACCGCATCAACGATCAACACACCCTGCGGGGCGGCATGTCCATCAGTGTGCAGCAAGCAAGGGTAAACTCCACGGATACAGTGCTGCCGGTCACTTCGACCGGCTCAGGCTCGCCCGCCTATGGCTTGCCCTTTCCGATTGTCGATAACTATCATAAAACCGCAGAGCTTTATGGTGCGTACCTGCAGGACGAATGGCGTCTTACTCCTAAGTTTACGGTCAACTACGGAGTGAGGGGCGATTTATGGACCGCCTTTATCACCGAGTCTCAAATCAGCCCGCGCATCAACTTCGTCTACAAGCCGGTCCAGCCGACAACGCTGCATGCGGGCTACGGCCGCTATTTCACCCCTCCGCCCCTCGAACTCATCCAGTCTGCGGACGTGGCGAAATTCAACGGCACGACCAACGCCGTGGATCCCTCCTTTGCTGCAAACGCGGCGGTTGCGGTTAAAAGCGAGCGCTATCATTACTTCGATGTGGGGGTCAACCAGGACATTACGCCCAATCTCCATGTCGGAGTGGATGCGTACTATAAGATTAAAAAGTATGTGCTCGATGAGGGACAGTTTGGCCCGGCAATGATCTTTTCGCCGAATAACGGGGATCAGGCTCACGTCCGCGGCGTGGAAGTGACCGTTTCCTACGAAAAAAACGGTTTTTCGCTCTGGGGCAATGCCGCACGCAGCCAAGCCATGGCGAAAGGCATTGTAACCGGGCAGTGGCAGTTCACGCCCGACGAAGTCGCTTATATGCAAAACCATTGGTATCACCTGGATCACGATCAGGATTGGACCGCCTCGGCCGGAACATCCTATAAATGGGACAATACCAAGGTGTATGCCGACATGCTGTACGGAAGCGGGCTCTACGGCGGCCCCAACAATGCGACTGAGATGCCGAGCTATGAGACGGTCAACCTCGGCATGACCCACACCTTTGTCCTGAGCCCCGGCAATGAGCTTAAAGTGAGGCTCGATGTGACCAACGTGGCGGATCTCAAGTATGAGATCCGGGATGGGGGCGGGATCGGGGTTTTTGCGCCGCAGTATCTTCCCCGGCGAGCAGTTTATGTTGGGCTCTCGAAGAATTTTTAACCCAGATTTTCCATTAAGGCACGAGATGCTGCCGAGGCAATTCCGCGTAGCTTGTCGTCCGGTTGACGAGGCAATATCAGGGCTGCTTACACCCCACGCGCCCTACCGGGCGCACCATGAAAAAAGCCCCTAGAGTCTCTAGGGGCTAGATGATAAATTTATACACTCTTTAAGGTATTGACTCAGCCAAAAGGGGCAATTTTATATCATCATACAACAGCTTTATTTGTTTCAACTACACCAGTTTGCGGCGTTTGCCGTAAACGCAGAGCCCGAACAGGCCGACGCCCAGCAGTGCGCAGGTGGCCGGCTCCGGAACCGGGGCTACGTTGGTGGTTGCATCCAGTGACGTGGCAGAGGTGTTGCCGTCATTATTCAGATTGATCATGGCCACAGTCCCCGGAATACTGGGATCGGTGACGTTGAGCAGAGGGGTGCTGCCGAAAGCATCACCATACAGGCCGAGAGACAAGGTGCTGACAGCCGGGGTGTTTGCAACAGGGGTAGATGTGAACGAAACCAGGAAGCTGAGGGTGTTGCCAAAGGTGATGGCCTGGTTGTAATCGTTGATGCTGTTGGTGTTTTGGAAAGCGACGCTGCCGGGCAGAGTACCGGAAACAGCACTGCCGTTCACAACGTCAACGGTATCCTGAGCGCCTAGCGTGCCGTCGGTTGCGAAACCGGAAACCGTAGCTGTAGAAGCGACCGCTTTGTCGATGGTAGCATACTGAAGGTACAGATAGCCGGTATCGCCGTTGAGGCTGGAGGTATCAACCGTCACGTCGTAGCTCTGCAAAGCGAAGGCCGAGCTGGCCGCGAACATGACGATGGCTATGACGAGAAACTTGATCTTGAGAAAGTTCATTGGTCTATTCTCCTATTGGTTGGAAGATTGTATTATTCCTGGAAAACAATTGGGTTAAAGGTAATAGCGGCGTTAGTCGTGTTGCTGAAGGTCAGCGGTACGGTTACCGAAGTGCCGGCGGGAATGCCGTTGGACGTAGCGCGGATCATCGGCTCGCCGTTTTGCGAACCGGTAGCGTTGGTCAGCCTGGCGTTGCTTTTGAGGGCAACGCTGCTGGCGTTGACGGTGGATTTGCCGGTGGCCGGATTGTTAGCGATCATCGAGGTTTGAATAGAAGAAACACCTGCATTTTGCGTTATTTTGCTGGAGGTGGCGTACATGTTGGACGGGGTGCCGATCATGTTGAGGTCGATCATACCGTCCAGGACCACGTCGACGGCACCGTTGATGTCCGTCGTGCTGTTGTTGGTAACGGTCAAGGTGCCGTAGTAGAGCTTGGTGGCGCGGTTGTAGACGAGGTTGCTGGTGGTCGCGGTGACCTGCGGCGTAACGTTGGCGGTGAAGTGATGGAGCACGGTGGTCTCAATCGGTTGGAGGTACAGATGGCCGGAGATTCCGTCGTTTGCCGGGAAGGTATTCGACAACGGGTAATCCGTAGTTAGTGATGTTTGGCCGGTGACCTGGTTGGCGGTCATGGTTAAGGTATTGCCCTCCACGTCGAAGGTCATGAACTCATCGGCCGGCCAGGCGGTGATGACGTGCGGGTAGGAGCCGGTGTTGGTCATGTCGGGCTGATAGATCGGTGCGCCGCCGCCGCCGCTGGTCATGTGCGGCATGTTGAGCGCGATCGGGTCGGTGCCAGCCTGTGCGGCGTTATAAGCGCCGGCGCGGGCATAGTTGTGGCTGTGGCCGCCGTAGAGGAAGTCCACATTGTACTGCTGGAATATCGGCGACGATGCCTGCTCATAAATTCTCATGGCGGTACTGTCGGCGTCGGAACCGGCGGTATAGGTTCCCTCATGGAAACAGACGATCTTCCACGGTTTGGTGGTGGCGGCGAGATCGGCGGTAACCCAGTTATACTGTGCGGAGCCGGGGGTGAGGGGAGAGTACACGTCGATGAAGGTGATGTGAACCGGGCCGTAATCCATGGACCAGTACAGGTTGTTGTAGGTTGACGTCTTGCCGCTTTGAAGCGTCTCGTTCGGATACGGGAAGGGGAAGTACTTCGGGAAGGTGGTGCTGTAGCCCGAGGTGTTGTCGTGGTTGCCCTTGACGCCGTCGATCGGGGTGCTTGCGGTGAAGGCGCGGGAGGCGCGTTTGGTCAGGTCGAACCACTCGGTGGTCCAGTTGCTTTCGGCGTCAGAGGCTACCCAGTCGCCGTTGTGAATGGACAGACGCTGATAATCGCCATTGCCGGGCAGGCCATAAAAGCCGGTGATGGCCTTCATGATGTCGTTCAGGACGAACGGGTTGCCCCTGGAGTCGCCCTGGCCGATGAATCTGACAGACGTTGCGCTTTCTGAAGGGGCGGTAATGAACGAACCGGTGCCGTAGACGCCGTTGGTGTCGTCGGCCACCTGGTAGTAATACATGGTGTTCGGCTGCAGCCCGGTGATCTTGTAGCGGTGCTGGTTGACCACGCCGCCCCTGCCGGGGGTGGTGTTGCTCTCTTCCGGTACGGTCACGCTGTTCAGGCTGTAGGTGGTGTCGGTGCCCCAGCTCAGTGTGTTGGTTGTCTCTGTGGCGCTATCCTGCCAGAGCACGGTCATCGTGGTGTTGGGCATCTCGTAGATGAGATAGGGTGATTTCAGGATGCCGGCGAATGCGCTGGTGCCGAGCAGGGAGAAGGCCGAGACGAGGCCCAGGGTCTGCAGGGTTTTCTTTGTAGTGAGTTTCATTGTATCTCCTTTTACATTGGATAGTTGGCTTTGTTGCGTTTCGTGATGCTCTCCTATTCTTCATCCGGTTGTGCTCGAGGTATTTTTGTGATCGAAGCCCCCCTTTCATTGAATTTCCACTGTGCTGTCCATTACGGCGAACATGACACGGTCAGTGCTGGACGAAAAAGCTGATGGATTAATCTTGTGTAAACCTTCCTCTCGATTGCGACATCTCCTGGGTTCTTGTGCCCGACGGCAACGGTTGGGGCGCAGACGTCGCCCCTGTGACCGTAAATTCCCAGATTCGGGCTATTGCGGAAAACTCGAACTGTCCTTTCGCCGGAACAGAGTCGAACAGCCTCTGCAGGGCGTCGCCCGAGGCGTTCGAGCGGTACAGATAGGCCAGATTCAGGTGTTCGTTCTTTACCTCGTCAAACAGCATGTTGTATTCGATCCGCACTGCGTTTTGCGGGCGGTCAAAGTGGATGTTCTCGATAGAAAGCCAAATGGAGTAGATTGCGATGTCATTTCTCGTCACCCTGGTGACCTTCACCGGATATTGTTTGCCGTTGACCGACACCGACAGCTTTTTATCCAGATACGGCTGAATGAATTCGGTCGCTATCCGTTGCAGTTGAGCATCTGAAGCTGACGCATAATTGGAATATCTGTGCTTCAGACCGCCCATATCGGAAAAGAGCGGTTCATTCAGGTCGATCGTAGCAATGATGCCTTTTGTCCCCACACGCCATTTCGATCCGCCCAAGGGCGTCTTGTAGGTGCTGCCGGGCATGGCTGATCCAAGAAGAAAGACCGCGCCGAGAAGCAAGAAGAGCAGTAAGTAATATTTTTTCCCCAGTGAACGTATCACGTCAGTTCTCCTCATTATTTCGATTCAATATGAAAACGACAGTTATTTACCGCAAAGACGCAAAGGACGCTAAGAAACCAAAAGCTTATGAAAATAACCGGGGTTATGGACTTTAATCCAAATATGATTTTGTTTTTCCTCCGCGTTCTTTGCGACTTTGCGGTTCAAATGCTTTTTAAAGATCAATTCGTCACGATTGCAATTTCCGCCGCCTTGCCGTGTGAAGCATTTCCCGAATCCGCCAGGTAGTTTGCGGTGAAAATGTATTCGATTAGAACCTGACGGTTTGGTTTGCCTTCCCATGTGCCTGCGGCGACCCGTTCGGTACGGAAGCGGTCAAGCTCGGCAAGGAAATTCTTCTCGGCGATGCCGTTGTCGATCTTGACTTGGGGAGCCACCACCAGGGGAAGTTCGTATATCTTCCCGCCGGTCCTGATAATCAGCCTGGCATCCCAGGTGCCTTTGTTCGGCAGCGCGGTTATTACCCAACCCCTTCCATCCTCCTTCGCCAGGTTCACCAGTTTCGCATCCGACAAGGCGATATCCGGCGTATCTGCCGAGTCCCGCAGCAGGGCGGGAGCGATCCTAACGAGCGTTTTCCCGTCGGAAAGGAGTACGGTCGGTTCCTGAATGTTCCTGTCGCCCGGACTGCGATTAAAAAGCGCGGTAAAGGCTTTCAGCCCTTTTTTCCCTTTGAAATCCTTGAAACGCTGCAGTACGCTTTGCCCTGGAATCACCTGTTCAGCGCTGCCGCCGGCGGCTCCGGTCTCAGCTAACGCCGCTTTTTCCTCATCCTGTGGCTGTGGCAGCAAGACATCAGGGGAGGAAGCGTACGGAAGGGTTTGGGTGGGGGAGACGGTCCCGTCCGGACCGGCAATAGTGCCGGTCACGGAATAGATCCTTCCCGGCCGATCACCCTTTTTATCGAAGCTCAGATGGTATGTCTGCGTGTCGAAATCTCCTTGGACCGCCTTGATGATCAGCGTGTCGGTGATGGCATCGTTGATGTCGGTCACGGAACCCTGCTCCACGCTCACCCGGGGGTTGGTAAAACCCAGTGAATCATAGGCAATGGTCAGTTCGACCTCCGAATTGGGTTTGATATCGGCTCCTTCGATGATGAATTCCTTGTCGCCGTCCGCGGCGACGTAAAAGGTTACCTGCGCCAATGACGGCGTCGGGTGCAGGAGGGCAAGCAAAAGGCCCATGAGGCATAGATGTTTTTTCGTCTTCATAGGGCTATTCTCTTCTCCATTGCTGATGCCGGAACCTGACACAACGGAGGGGCTGTTGCCGGCTACACTGCCGGGCCGAAGTACAGAACGGCGCAAAAAAAGCCGGGCGCGCTTTCCTGAGAGAAAGGCAACCCGGCTTTCCGCTTGGGACCCGTGGCTTTCCGTCCCCACCTCGCGATGGGTTTGGCGAATATGATATGGCTGAAAAAAGACAAAAGCCCGCTACAAATGTCATTTCATAGCGGGCTTTCCGAGACCTCGGGGAGGTCGGCAAAGTACCCAAAATCAGGGGTTCATTATTTTTTAGTTCAAACTGTGACGCACAATAACATGAGATTATTTCGTCAGTGTTACAACACAGATAATATTAGAAAACATAAAAAATATCGGCTTATATCCTGTTACCTTCTGAAATTAACCTACCTTTAGTGGCCCCATTACTCAGATGTTCAGAAACGGGCACTCCGGGTCGGGGGCGTCGAAATCGCCGGCAACGAACCCGGACACGGCGCGGCACCCCCCCTTGCAGATCTCCAGGTAATCGCAGGAGATACAGGGCTCCGGGGCGCGTTTGGGCCATGCGCGCAGGCGCGTGAGCTGTTCCGAGCCGCTCCAGAGACGGGGAAGATCAAAGATGCTTTCCTCCCCCTTCAAAAAGGAGCAGCCGGCAAATCTGCCGTCGGAGCGGACTCCCAAGAGGACGTTGGCGGCCTCGCAGCCGTAGACCGAGAACTGTTCCATCAGCGCCTTGTCCGGTTTGTGCCAGCAGAACATCGGGACGAACGAACAGTCGATCTTGGCCGCAACCCCGTACTTACGGGAAAGGTCCCTGATCATGGGGTAGAATTCCCGGTTCTGCGCCGGCGTCAACCGCCTTTCGAAATAGTCCGCGGTCGCCCGCCCGGTTGGTTTGAGCCGGAGGAACTCCACGTCGGTAAGCCCCCTCCCTGCGGCAAAGCCGAACACGCTTGTCAGCCGGTCGAAATTGACGCGGCTGACTACGCAGTTAATGCCGACCTTGATCCCGGCAGCGAGCAGGAGATCCACCGCCATCACCCTATCCGCGAGCGGCCCCGTTCCCTGGGCAGCTTCAGCCAGGGCCTCGCTGTCGTCGATGCTGACGTTGACCTGGCCGAAGACGCGGCACTGTTCGGCGATCTCTCTGGTTATCAGGTGGCCGTTGGTGGTCAGGTTCGGGACCATGCCGCGCTCGCGCACGTAGGAGGCCAAGTCGAAGAAGTCCGGCCGCTCCAGGGCCTCGCCACCACCCAGCGCCATGTGGAAGACACCCATCCCGGCAAGGAGATCGACGGCCCTGCGGAAATCGTCGGCCGACATCTCACCAGTATCCCTCTCCCCTGAGTCCATGTAGCAGTGTCCGCAGTTCTGCGAGCAGGCGTTGGTGACGGAAAAATGGACCTCCAGTGGGGCGCTGAGCAGGGCGGTCGTTGCATCATCTACCCAGAGCGGGCTCTCGGAGTGACCCAGACTGCGCATGAAGTCCTGGTCCACGTGCACGAGCATGGGAGGCTCTTCCAAAGCCAGGACCCCTCCGAACGACTCCAGGCGGTACTTCATTCCGGGCATCCCTGTTCCTCTCCGAGGGGGGGCGTCTCCGCCGACTCCTCCGGCAGCTTTGCCTCTTTTGGTTTTGTCGAGCAGATGATCGCGGCCATGGTGTTGAAGAGGACCGTGATGGCGGCCCCGGCAGTGAAGAAGACGATCATGTCGACGCCGATGCTGCTGGAGTTCGGGTTGTAGCCGGTTTTGATCTTGAGGATTTTCCCTTGCATGTGGTTACATTCCTTTTCTGAATTCGCCGATGAGGTAGTCGTACTTGACGCCGAAGACGCTGACGATCTCCGGTCCGGCCGGGTTGTAGGCGATGAACAGGAAGACGACCGCCACGGTCATCACCACGGCCAGCAGCGGGCTGACCAGGCGGAGCGCCCGGCGTCGGGTCTGCCAGAACTCTCCCCTGGTCAGGAGGATCAGCCAGACAATGACCGGAAGGTTGAGGGCGGCGAGCGTGTAGATCTGGGTATCCTTGATGACGTACTTATAGCCGTCGGTCTCCATGGAATAGAAGAACGGCATCTTGGCTGCCGAGAGCACGACCCATAGAACGGTCCAGATCAGGAGGGTCCTGATCGAGGCCCGGTCGATCCGTTGCCACGGTTTCATAAGCAGTACCGGGAACCAGAGCGCCGCCACGATTACCCAGGCTACCCACTTCCAAGTCGAGTTCATCTCCCAGTATTTGTGGTTGTCATCTGCTATGATCTGGTCGGTGGACGAGAGTTTGTGCCCCGGAGTCTGTGCGGCGACGGCCTGCAAGGCGGCATAACTCTCCTTGGGTTTGTGCATGCGGTCGTAGGCGTAGGCGATTTCCTTCTCAACATCAACCTTCAACGAGAAATCGGGGTAATCCTTGAGCAACTGCTCGTAGTTTGTTACCAGATACTGATCCCCCTTGTTGGCGAACCTGATTTTCTGGTAGCTCTTGAATGCTTGATCCTGGTTCGCCGTCTTTGCAAGGGCAGCAAGATTCTCCAGTTTCTGTTTGAATATGGGGGCCTGCCGGTAGTCGGCGTACTTCTTCAGGTACTCATGGTTCCATCTGATCGCTTTCTTCAGATCAACCAGGTTGTCCTCATAGATGGTGCTGAGCATCTGCACCGCGTAGCGGCGCTCAGTGCTTTTTGGGTATTTCCCGGCAATCTTCAAAAAGACGGACTCTGCCTCGGCATAGCGGCCATGGAGAAACGCATCCGAGGCCTTCTCCTTCAACGCGGCAACCTCAGAAAGCTTCGGCTTTTGCTCGACAATCTCCGGAACCTTCGACTTTTGCTCGTTTGCCACGGGACTTTCCTGCTCCGCCAGGCCGGTTGCGGGCCACCGGACAAGGAATACAAAAAACACCAGAACAAACAGTGAGAATGGCCTGGAGTACCGCATGGCAACACCCTTCAACGGCTGCATTTCAGTTTTTGTCGACATGTCCCTCGCCTCGCTCAATTATTGCTGTTTAATTTGTGCGCAAACTTTATTTTTCATATGATTTTGGAAGTGAATGAATATCTAAGCAGGAGCATGTCCCTGCGCATAGCTGCAAGACATTAAGAGGTTCTTCAGCGCATTTCCTGATTGAGTTGTCGGAAAAATAATCTTACGAATAGCTCTGGACTATAGTCGTGAAATATTGCAGGTACATTTCGGAAGAGTTACTATTTAGTGTCCATCCGGAAACCCCAGTTTGAGACGCACTGGACGGAGAGTGGTCCATTCCGGGGGCTGAATTCATTTGAATTCAAAGTCTCAGCTTAACCAAAACACTGCTAAATCTATTTTCATCAATAATTATAGCTAGATATACTGAAGTCGCAGGCGCTCGAAAAGTATGCTGATATTTCCAGCCCCCGGAATGGACCACTTCCCTGCATACTGAAAACTCATGCTGCTGATGCCGATCAACCCGGGGCAGAACTTAGTCAAATATTCCTTCAACCAGACACGGATATTTTTATGTACCAGCACCAGATCGACAATCCGGACCTCATGTTCAGTGAGATGAGCGGCGATGGAGCAGAGCCCCAGGTTGGGCACCTTGATGATCCGATGAAAATTATTGGCCGCATCAGGCATGGCCAGGAGCAGTATCTTCAAGGTTACTTCCTTCTTGGGGTTCTGCGCCCAAACCGGCGAAAATTTCAGCCCCCCGGTTTTTACCGTCACTTCGAGCATCCTTCACGAGACTTTGTCGACGTGACGGGCAATGTGACTGAATTTGGTCAAATCTGGTCTTGTTTTATGGTGTCACGCGAACAGTCGTTTAGGTGACACTTATGCTCATTGGCTATATGCGGGTATCAAAGGCTGATGGCTCGCAGACCACAGATCTTCAGCGCGATGCGCTCATCACAGCGGGTGTTGCTGCTGGTCATCTATATGAAGATAGGGCATCAGGCAAACTTGACGCCCGACCCGGGTTGGATGCCGCTTTGAAAGCTTTACGAGAAGGCGATACGTTGGTTGTCTGGAAATTGGATCGGCTTGGACGGAATCTCAGGCACCTGGTCAATACGGTTCATGATCTGGAAAAGAGGGGGATAGGATTTAAGGTTCTGTCCGGGCATGGGGCTTCGATTGACACAACAACCCCTGCCGGCAAGTTGGTGTTTGGCATCTTTGCCGCCCTCGCTGAGTTTGAACGGGAGCTTATATCCGAACGCACAAAAGCTGGTCTGGCATCAGCCCGTGCCCGCGGAAGGTCCGGCGGGGCGCCCTATAAGATGACTGCAGCTAAACTGCGACTCGCTATGGCGGCAATGGGACAACCGGAAACCAAGGTGGGAGAACTCTGCAAAGAACTAGGGATAACACGCCAGACTCTATACCGTCATGTAGCACCTGATGGCAGTCTGCGAGACGACGGAATGAAATTGTTGGGAGAAAGACGGAAATGATAGTTTAATAATATATAGTTGTTTCAATTCTTAATCAGCAGTTTTCGTTTTTAGTGCGAATGTTGGGGTTCCCCCATGTTGTATGCTTTTCCGTCAATAAAAGGTTAAAATTCATGCCACCTACTGGCACGGAATTTCCGGCGGTTAGGGCTTACACCCCCCTACTTTCGGCATTTTTTACACATTTTTACATATTTTACCATGATAGGTATCTGGTATTGGTTAGTTAATTCAGCCAAACCCAAAGCCCACCTGCATTAAGAACCCTTCGTGTTACCCAGCAGCAAAATATCTTACGTCGGCATTTTTTACACTTTTTTACACGATGTACCATGAGCGTAATTAAAGTTAATAAAATTCTTCAATATCAGTATCTTACGTTGTCGGCACTAATTATGCTGTAACATTAATATGAAATTAATTTTAGTAGTAGTTTTAAAGGAGCGTAGAAGTTTGAAGAGAACCGTAGCATTATTGACAGGGGTACTGATGATGGCAGCTGGGAGCACTTGGGCGAATCCCACTCTGGTCCTTCAGCCTTGGCTATGATCACTCGATAGTCGGCAGGGTGAAAGAAAACGGTAGCTACCTGCAAGGGACCATGATCGCCCAATTGGGAACCCTTCTCATTGGGTATGCATCCCGCGCGAGCGACAAGGTCAGCTTCAACGTCACACTTGGCGCTGGACTGACCGATGCCGCCCCCAGGCGTCCAACTAACGTTCAAGATTCCCCACAGCCTGTGAGGCGGCACAGCCATAAAACAATAATAACGGCGGCCATCGGTCTCTACTCATCAGATTGGAGTAAACAATGCCGCGACTGGATATCAGACTCAAAACCGATCTCTCTGCCACTACGGTTTGTGGCACCGGTCCGGAACGAACCGAAGAAAAGGTCCGTTGTAAGGAGCTGAGCCTCTCTGGCTGCCTGTTGGTGGGGCTGAAGACCGAGCCTCAATCTATTTTTGCTTTAAGCCTCGTGCTCCCGGTGCAGGGGCGGATCGAGCTAGCCGCCGAACTGGTCAAGACATCTCGAAATTGCGCAGTGGTCCGTTTTTTCTTCCCCAACCGCCAGGCGTTGTCCTCCCTTTGGGGCTACATGAGGAGACAGGCCGTCGAACTGGACATCTGCCCCTACTGCGGCAAAGGATTGGACGGCGCCCGGGACACCTGCACCGTCTGTGGCCAATACCTGCGGTTCACCGAAAACAGCTATCTGGACCAGCACCTGCAGGCGACCTTCCCCGACCGGATAAAGGACCGGCTCACCAAGCTCGATCCGAGCTTCTTGCAGCAAGTGATCGCATTCATGGACAACAATATCATGGGACTTAACCAGGAGGCCTCGGAGGAGGAGTTCGTCGGAACCGCACCGGCAATCCTCAAGGTTTTCGACATGATCAGGCGGGCGGCGTCTACCGAGATGAACATCCTGATCCTGGGCGAGTCCGGCACCGGCAAAGAGCTGACCGCCCAGGCCATTCACGAGAAGAGCGTAAGAAAAGACAAGCCATTCATCATTGTCAACTGCGCGGCAATTCCTGATGGGCTCTTGGAGGCAGAGCTGTTCGGCTACGAAAAAGGCGCCTTTACCGGAGCCGTGGCCTCCAAACAGGGGCGTTTCGAATTGGCCGATGGCGGTTCTATCTTTCTCGACGAGATTGGCGACCTGCCGGCAGGGCTCCAGGCAAAACTGCTTCGTTTCCTTGAGGATCGGACCATCGAGCGTGTCGGCGGAAAAGCCGGAAGACGGATCGACGTTAGGATTATTGCTGCCACGAATTGTGATCTCGCCGCCATGGTTAAGAAGCAGAACTTCCGAAATGATTTGTTCTTTCGTCTTAACAGCTTCACCATTGGGCTGCCGCCCCTGCGCGAGCGGGGCGAGGACAAGGTTATCTTGGCCAAGTACTTCTTCACCAAGATCGGCCGGGCCGAACAGACCCATCTGGCTGGGTTTTCCGAGGCCGCTCTGAGGACGATCCGAAGCTACGATTGGCCCGGCAACGTCCGCGAACTGGAGAACCTCCTCGAACGTGCGATGATCGTCGCCGAGAGCAACGTGCTGGATATCGATCCGAGCTGGATTTGCTCCCCTCTCCCCCTGGGAGAGGGGCCGGGGGTGAGGGCGAGAGGCTCTCTTCGCGATCAGGAAAAGCAAAGCATCCTCGACGCCCTCGAATCGTGCGGCGGCAAGATCTACGGCGCCGATGGCGCGGCCGCGCGGCTCGGTTTGAAACCGACGACACTCTACGGCAAGCTACGCAAGCACGGCATCCGCAGTCCCAAAAACGATGGACAATGACCAACCATCGTCGCGCCGACCAAGGCGCGTTGTTTTCGTTTATCACGCTCAAATGCATCTCTTCTCGCGGACGACCTTCAACTCCTTTTGTGTCATCCACATCAGATCAATTTGCCAAGGGATGATTCCATCGGCATCGGCTTTGCATTGGTTGCTGTGGATTTTGATTCACAACCCGAACGGAGCCGAGTCATGGCGTATGTCGTCTGCGAACCGTGTCACGATTGCAAGTACACCGATTGCGTGGTCGTGTGTCCGATGGAGTGCTTTTACGAGGACGGATCGATGCTCTATATTGATCCAGTGAACTGCATTGATTGCGAGGCATGCGTGCCGGAATGCCCGGTGGAAGCGATCTATCATGAGACGAACGTGCCACCCTTGTGGGCACATTTCGTCGCGCTGAACGCCGAGCGCTCGGCGGCGCTGATCGCCTCGGGCAAGGGGCATATCCGTGAGAAGCAAGAGCCGAAAGAAGGGATCGGTTGCAAGAGACGCGCGTGAGATGCGAGACCGACGCCGCTAGTTCATGTTCCCATCAATCTCCCGCAACCGATCCCTCAAGAAGCGGGCCCGTTCGGAATTGCGTTCCTCGCTGTCGAGTTCCTTGCCGAGGATTTTCTGCAAGTGGGCCGGCTGGGTGTGGATGAAGAGATCGTTGACCTCGTTGATGTTGATGTCGTCGATCAGGCCGAGGTTGACGCCGAGGCGGACGCTGGAAAGGAGGTCCATCGTTTCCTCGGAGGTCATCATCGCCGCGTTCTTCAGGACGCCGAAGGCGCGCTTGACGCGGTCGAGGACTTGGGCGTGGTTTTCGCGCGTCAGCGTCTGGCGCGCCTGGCGTTCGTAAGTGATGATCTGCGGGATGACGTCGCGGATCTCGTTGATGATCGTCGTCTCGCTTTTGCCGAGCGTTACTTGATTCGAGATCTGGTAGAAATCGCCTGACGCGCGGCTCCCTTCGCCATAGAGGCCACGGACCGCGAGGTTGATCTTTTGCAGGGCGCGGAAGACCTTCTCGATCTGCTTGATCAGAACCAGCGCCGGCAAGTGGAGCATGACGCTGGCGCGCAGGCCGGTGCCGACGTTGGTCGGGCAGGCGGTGAGATAGCCCAGCTCTTCGCTGAACGCATAGGGGACGCGCTCTTCAAGCTTGTCGTCGAGGCGGTCTGCGTCTTGCCAGGCTTCGTCGAGGGTGAAGCCGGAGCGGATCACCTGGAGGCGAATGTGGTCCTCCTCGTTGACCATGACGCTGATGATTTCGTTGGGGGCGACCGCGACGCCGCGCGGGCCTTCGCTGTTCGCCAGCTCCCGGCTGATGAGCTGGCGTTCGACGAGCAGCTGGCGGTCCAGCGGCGTCAGGTTGGCAAGGGTGAGGTAGACGAGCCGCGGGTCGAATTCGAGCTTTTCGAGGCGTGCTTTCAAGTACGTCTCAATCTCGGCCTTCTGGTGGGTATTCGCGCGGTTGGTGAACGGGAACGACGACAGATTGCGCGCGAGCCGAATGCGACTCGAGATGACGATGTCCGCCTCGGGGCCGAACGCGCGCAGCCATTCACCGCTCGAGTGGGTCATGCTATCCAGGTTCATCCGCGGTTTCCTTTTGCCTTATCAGGTCACGCAATCGAGCGGCATCCTCGTAGGCTTCCTGCTCGACGGCGGTTCGCAATTGTTGTCGAAGATCGCGCAACTCAGTCTGCACGGCAGCGTGCCCCAGGGCGTGCGCCGGAATCTTGCCGACGTGCTTCACGCCGCGGTGAATCCGCTCCAGCAAGGGCAAGAGCGGCTCACGAAACACCTGGTAATCCAGCGGGCAGCCGCAACGTCCCGCCGCCTTGAACTCCATATACTTTATCCCGCACGATGGGCAGGTCAATCGCGACAGCTCATCGGTCTGCCCGCCGACGTGCTGGCCGATCACCGACTGCAAGATTGCGGTCAGATTCATTTCCTGCTGCTTGAGCAGTTGCTGCTGCTGGGCACAGTCCTGGCAGAAGTGCGTCTCCTTCTTCTTGCCATTGACGATCTCGGTCAGGTGGACCGTGGCCGATTGTCCGCAACTTTGACATTTCACGAGAGAATCCTTACTCCTTGCCGCTTAGCGTTCGCAGGGCGCCCTGCGAACGCTAAGCCGCAAGCGGTTCATGCTTCTTCCAGCGTCTTGAGCTGGTCGCGCAGGCGGGCGGCTTCTTCGTAGTCCTCGCGATCGACGGCGCGTTTCAGACGTTGCCGTAGCTGGGTCATCTCCGCCTCGGCCTGCTTGTTTTTCGGGAAGTTGCGCGGCGTCTTGCCGCAATGCCGGGTCTCGCCGTGGATGTTTTCCAATAATGGCATCAACTCGGCGCGGAAGACATCGTAATCGCGCGAGCAGCCTAGGCGATGATTGTTGCGGAAATCGACGAACTTGATGCCGCAATCGGGGCACTCTTGCTGGCCGAAGAGCGCCTCGTCAAGTTCGCTTACGGGTTCGGCGGTCAGCGCCTTGCTGCCGGCGCCTTTGCCCTGGGTGTCCTGGAAGTATTTCTGCGCGCACCCTTCGCACAGGTGGTGCTCTTCGAACTTCCCCTCGCCGAGGATTTCGGTGATGTGCACCGTTGCCGGGCTGGAACAGCGTTCGCACTTGTGCATGGTCGATTCCCAGAGGCCTCGTTCTAGCGCCATTCTAACAGCGACGAGTGACAGGTGACAAGGGACAAGTGACAAGAAATGGGCGCCATTCTCAGGGGAAGAAATGTAGCAACACTTCGTTGGATTCGATCGTGGTGAAACCGAGTTCTGAATAGAGGCCCAACGCCGGCGCATTGCGATCGTCCACGGCGAGGAGAAGTTTCGCGGCGCCCTCCGCGGCGAGGGCGTGCAAGGCATGAATCACCATGGCGCGGCCAAGACCCTGGCGGCGAAACTCCGGGACGACGCCGACATAGGCCAGCTCCCACGTCAGAGCGTCGGGCATCTCGACCAGCATCAACACGCCGACCGGTTGAGCGCCGAGATACGCCACGCGCCAGAAGTCGGCATGAAATTTCCCCTGCCCGCGATGGCCGGCAAGGATTTCGTCCATGGTGCGCTTGTCATTGAGTTCCGGGCAATCGAGAGTGCCCTCATAGGAGCGTTCGAGCGTGGCCGCGAAGTCACGGATCAAGGAAGGGCGATAGTTTTCGTAACGAAGTGCGGAGGGGAGGGGAGCCGGCAGGTCATCGAGATCGCGCTTCAATTGGTGGAGACGCGTGATCAGGCGAAAGCCTCGCCGGACGAGCGGCGCGCTCCACGACAATTCTTCCGGCTTCGTCAGCGCCTGGGCAAGCTTGCAGCCGATCGATCGGCACCAATCGAGCGCGGCTTGCACCAGCGCGTCGGCGATGTCATTGGTCGCCGTCGGCAGCCAGAACAAAGCCGACGCCCCGGCCAATGGCACGCAGACCTGGGCGCCGACGATGTCGCTACCGCTTTTCGCGATCCAGATGCCGCGCGGGTCGAGGACGCCGTTCTCCAGAAAGTTCACGCATTGGTTGACGCGCTCGGCGCGCTGATCGGCCGGTGTGCGCGCGAGAGCCCAGGTGAGCGCGGCGGTCCAGTCGTCGGGTCGAACGGGTTCGATGTGGATCATGGCTTGCGAGAGGTGCGCGAAACCGTCAAGCGAGCTACTACGACGCTTGACTGGCATCGGTAACGATCGATTACGCGCCTACCGGCACACTTCGGCGTGGAGATGCGCCTTCTTGCGGACCTTACACATCGTCAGGCGATTGCCGGGCGGATGGACCGTCACTTCGGTCATGTAATGTCGCATGAGGAAAATGCCGCGGCCGGATGGGCTTTCGAGGTTTTCGTCGGCAAGTGGATCGGGAATGGCGTTGGGATTGTAACCAGGGCCTTCGTCGGTGACGCTGACATCGAAACGATCGGGAAGGATCCGATAGCGGACCTGGACCTTTTTGCGGTGGTCCAGCCCGTTGCCATGTTTGATGGCGTTGACGATGGCCTCCTCCAGCGCCAGGCGGATGCCGAAGACCTCTTTGTCCTCGTAGTGGCATTGCCGCAATTGTCGTTCGATCATTTCCTGAAGATTGCGGGCTTCATTGAGATCGCTGGCGATGACGAATTCAACGGATCCATCCGGCAAGCTGGTTCGCATAAGGGGCCTCAAGAACCTCGTAGGCGATGAGAGTTTTACCTTCAGAGGAAATGGACGAGCCGTCCGTGAAACCGAATCTCGCTCCAGCAACCTCTGATACCAACCGACAGGAGCCATCCGGACCCGGCAGGACGAAACGGACATGAAATCATTTCATCCTATCGGCCCGAGTCCGCGATATTATACACTAAATCCGCGCAAGTCCAGCCTAAAAAGTTTGCAGCGCGGTCTGTTCGTCCTTCTGGATGTTGAACAGCTTGTTCAGCTTGGTGATCTCGAAGACCTCGAAAATGTCGTCATTGATATTGCACATCACCAGCTTGCCGCCGACAGCCTGGACCTTCTTGTTGAGCGTGATGAACTTGCCCAGGGCGGCACTCGACAGGTACTCGACGTTGCTGAAGTTGAGCAGCACTTTCTTGCGGCCCAGCTCTTCGACAAGGCTGAACAAATCTTCGCCGATCTTCTGGATATTCTGCTCGTCGAGAATCTTGCGATCGATGAAATTCACGATGGTGATTTCGCCGGAATCTTCGACTTCCAGTCGACGGCGCCGCGGAGGGGTTGACATGAAAGTTCTCCTTCGAGGTCAAATCCGGCCCGGTGGACGACTGGTGTCTAGGGATTTAACCCAGCTATGCCATGTTAAGCTAGANNCACCTTGTACGGAATCACCGACGGGCTTTCCTTGAGGCCGACACTCGGCACAATGGCGCCGCGCAAGCCGAGCAATTCCGGGTGGCGGGCGAGCTTGTCGGCGAAGATCTCCATGTCGCGCA
>PLYK01000020.1 GCA_003151775.1 Geobacter sp.
CATGTCAAGGGCTGACCCCTCTGATTTCCACTGACCCCTCTGATTTCCACATGTCAAGGGCTGACCCCTCTGATTTCCACAACAAGTGCGGGACAGTGCTTCAGTTTAGAGCTTGTTAAGATTGTATTTAAGTGATAAGTTTCTCCTCCGTGTTACAGAAACGAGAGAGTATTGTGATAAATTGTTTGATATTAAGATAGAAATGACCAAAACTATCGTCTTTTCGGATCTGAAAATAGCATTTTAACTTCAAGTTAAAGGTTCCGTCTTGGTTTCAGTTGGTATCGCAGAAGCGAATAAAAACAAGAGGAGGTACATCAGATGAGAAGGAAAGCGATCAATGTTATATTGGGATTGTTTGTGGCTCTGGTCTTTGGTTTGGCAGGGTGTGGGGGAGGAGGTAGTTCCTCGCCAGCGCCTACTGCAACGGGCAAATTTGTAGATGCACCGGTAGAGGGGCTGAAATATGTATCTGGAGGACAAAGTGGCTTCACTGGCCCCAACGGTGAATTTACGTACGAGGTAGGTCAATCGGTTACTTTCTCTGTTGGCGGCGTTATTGTTGGACAGGCACCCGGTGCCAGTACTATTACACCAATTACACTTGTACAGTCGGCGAATCCTGGAACTACCGTCACTACCGACACACCCGCTGTCATTCAAATGGCTCAATTTCTCTTGACTGCCAGCAGTTTGACTTCAACAGGTATTAAGATTGATCCCGCTGTTACGACAGCAAGCACATCTCAAAATATAAATCTTTCTACCGCATCCACTTCCAGCAGCAGCGCCATGACAAACCAGATAGCGGTTGCAACCAATCGTGATGTAACAAATACAACTGATGCTCAAGCCCATATAACTGCTAGTATGAATGGTCTTGCTTCAGGGATCATCGTGTTGCCACCAGTAACTATTATAGGAGGATCGACAAACTACTATCCACTTCAAGTAGGTAATAAATGGGTGTACACGAGTTTAGTCCCAGGAAAATACAGAAATGATGAGGTTACTGGAACCGAGATTATCAATGGAATCTCTGCCTTTATCAAAGAAAGATTGGAACCGTCCCCAGACAACAATTATGAAAAAAGATGGTTGGTTTACGATACGTCATCAGTTCTTTTGTTAAGATTTTGGGGCAATGAGGGTGCAGATCCTGCAATTGATTTTTCACCACCTAGTATTGAATTCAAACTAAGTCCACAGGTAGGAGACAAGTGGTCTCTTTTCACTAGAATAAACTTCGAAGTATTATCTTTAAATGATACTGTAACCGTTCCCTCAGGTACTTTTATGAACTGCATTAAGATCAAAGATACAGATAGCGTTTCGGGCAAAGTTCACCTTGTTCATTATGCTCCTAATATTGGAATGATCAGAAATGAACAGCCAGGCGTATGGGTTGAAGAGCTTGTTTTCGCAAAAGTAGGTTCTAAATTATATGGTACTTCACCATTGTAGTCGCAGATCGTTAGCAAGAGCTACTTATGCCGAGGATGAGTGTTCTTCGTATAGGATTTGCCTCAGTCACTCTTTACTCAGGCATTCTTGAATAACAAGTGTCAGCTATTGACAAGACCGGCCTAATAATACGGGCCGGTCGTTTTTAGTTCTGTTACTAAATACAATCCTCTTTCCAGTGCCCACTTTTGTCCTCGATGTGAAGTCAGCTCTTACTAGCACTCCCCCCTACCTTATTAATCTTCAAAACACTCATTGTGCAGAATCACAGATAATTGTAATATCCGCCCTGTTCTATCACTGCACCCATGCGTTAAAAATAAGGATCAATTTGCACAAGAGGTCTGCCCGCTTCGGGCCGTGCTGGTTCCCCCATGGGGTAGGTGTCTTACTTGCTCATCGTGGATTATAGCGAGTGCGAGTGGGCTTGTTAGCAGGTTTGCAGCTTGCTAGGGCGTTCCGGGCTTGCTTCTGTTCAGGAGGGTAGCTACGGCGCTGCATCTGTTTGTTTTCTCTTCTTAGCCCGGCTCGCTCTTGGATTGATTGAGCGCTGAAGCTAGAACCGGGCCGCTCATGTTCTGAGTCTGTTCGTTCTTGGATCATGGAGCGCTTGCACTCGCTTGATTGCCATTATGGGGCGGGCTGGTTCGCTGCACTGTCTGGAGACAGGAAGATGATAGATAAGGGCTGGCGAGCTTGAAGCTCTTGTCATTACTGTACTCAAGCTCCTTGTATCGAATTTGCTCGCTCGGATTCTATTACAGCACCTGCTACAGCATGAACAAAAAGAGCCTGCAACATAAAGCTGCAAGCCCTTGATATTATTGGCGTCCCCGAGACGATTCGAACGTCCGACCCCTTCCTTAGGAGGGAAGTGCTCTATCCTGCTGAGCTACGGGGACAGATAGAAGTGAGGGACTTTTATACCAGAGTTGCTCCACTGTTTCAAGCTAAACGCTCGACTGGTGTTCCTCACGGACACTAAAACTTGAGCAGCGAGAAAACCTTCCCCTCCGGCAGCCTCTTGCGCCCTTCGAGAAATTCCAGCTCGGCCATGAAACAGCAATCCACGATCTCCCCGCCCATGCTCTGCACCATATCGACCACCGCGGCCATGGTGCCGCCGGTGGCCAACAGGTCGTCGGCGATCAGGATGCGCTCGCCCGGCTTGAAGGCGTCCTTGTGGATCTCCAGGGTGTCGGTGCCGTATTCCAGGTCATAGGTCTTGCTGAAGGTCTCCGAGGGGAGCTTCCCCGGTTTGCGCACCAGCACGATGCCGGCCCCCAGTTTGTATGCCAGGGCCGAGCCGATGATGAAACCGCGGGCCTCCACGCCGACCACCTTGTCCACATGCGCGCCGATGTAGTGGTGCGACATCAGATCGATCATGCGGTGATATGATCTGGCGTCCTGCAGCAGGGTGGTGATGTCCTTGAAAACGATCCCCTTCTTGGGGAAGTTCGGTATGTCGCGGATGATGTTCTTCAACTCGTCCATCAGGTCAGGCTCCTTATCGATAATGAGGTTCGAAAAAGCATGTGCCACAGAGTCGCAGAGACACTGAGGTAACAAAATCAAAAGGTTACACCATTTCGGTGAATGAAACAAACGCAAAAGGGAAAAAACCTTAAAGGCGTCCGGAACTGGGATGAATAGGATGAACGCCGATAGATTCTAACCCCGATTAAATTTTGGTTTTGACGTTATCTGCGTTCATCCCATTCATCGGCGGTTACATAAGGATCTTTTCGATATTTCTCCGTGTCTTCGTGGCTCTGTGGCCTGACTGCCCTTGTAAGGTCTATCCTTCCGACAGTTTGCGCAGCTTCTCCAGGCACTTGGACTCGATCTGGCGGATGCGCTCCCTTGTGACGCCGAAGCTCTGGCCTATGGTGTCCAGGGTCTGGGGCTCCTTGTCGTCCAGGCCGAAACGCAGAGACAGTATCTTTTGCTCGCTCTCGGTGAGTTCATCGAAGAAGCGGGTGATCATCTCGAAGCGGCTGACGTTTTCCAGCAGCTCCGACGGCGACACCATGGAGCTGTCCTCGATGGTGTCGATGAGGAAGTAGTCGTTGCCGTCGCCTATGGGGGTCTCCATGGAGCAGGTGCGCCGCAAGAGGGTCATGAGCCGGCGGGTGTAGGCCACCTTGGCCTTCATGGCGTCGGCCACCTCCTGGACTGCCGGCTCGCGCTGCAGGGTCTGGGAGAGGGCGCGGGTGGCCTTGAGCATGCGGTTGATGTCGTCGGAGACGTGCACCGGCAGGCGGATCGTCCGGGACTGGTTGACCAGTGAGCGCTCGATGGCCTGGCGGATCCACCAGGTGGCGTAGGTGGAGAAGCGGCATTCCTTGGCGAGGCTGAAGCGCTCCACCGCCTTGATCAGCCCCAGGTTTCCCTCCTCGATCAGGTCCAGGAAGGGGAGGCCGCGGTTGATGTAGCGCTTGGCGATCTTGACCACCAGCCGTAGGTTGGACTCGATCATCTTGTCCCTGGCGGCCTTGTCCCCCTTTTCAATCTTGCGGGCCAGTTCCTTCTCCGACTCGGCGTTCAGAAGCGGAGTGCGCTGGATGTCCCGCAGGTAGATCTTGATGGCGTCGTCGTAGCTTTCCAGCTCTTCCAGGGGGAGCTTCCCGTCGGCAGCCTCCTCCTCATGAACCTCCTCGTCGTCCTGAAACACCAATGGCTCTTCCACCTCATCCAGGGCCAGGGCGATATCGACCAGGGGCTCTTTTGCAATGAATACGTTGTCCAGAAGGTGATCACGTTGCATAGTCGGTCCTCGCTCTTTTACATGCTGTCGATATTCCAACCCTGCCGGCCGACCAGGGGCACGAAACGGCACCCGACCGACGCCTCGGTCTGCAGGGTTCCGTCCGTATCCTTCACGATCCTGAGCAGGCGCTGTTCGATCTCATTCCCCACCGGGATCACCAGCCTGCCGCCGACGGCGAGCTGGTCGGTCAGCACCTGCGGTACGTCGGGCGCCCCGGCCGTGACCATGATGGCGTCGAAGGGGGCCTCCTCATCCCAGCCGATGGGGCTGTCGTCACTGTCGTTGATCCGCAATTTTACGTTGAAAAGGCCGAGGGAGTCGAGGCATTTTCTCGCCCGCATCGCCAGGGGGCGGATACGTTCGGCCGTGCAGACCCGGTCTGCCAGGGTCGCAAGGATGGCGGTCTGGTAGCCTGAGCCGGTCCCGATCTCCAGCACCTTTTCCGTGCCGGTCAGGGCCAGAAGTTCGGTCATCATGGCCACCATGTACGGCTGGGAGATGGTCTGCTTCTCACCGATGGGCAGGGGGGTGTCGCTGTAGGCCTGGGCCGCGAACGCCTCCTGGACAAAGATATGGCGCGGTATCCTGAGCATGGCGTCGATGACCCGGCGGTCGCTGATGCCGCGCCCTATGATCTGCTCCTGCACCATCCGTTTTCTGGCGATCTCGTAGTTCATGTGTGTGTGCCCCGTGGGAAAAAGACACTATACCAGAGGCCAGGGGGCATGTCCAGAGGCGTCACAGGGACCATTGGGAAAGAACCTTCATGGAGTCGTAATTGGTCATGTCCAGGTGCAGCGGGGTGATGGAGACGTGCCTGCGGTTGAGGGCGTGGATGTCGGTCCCCTCGTCGTCGTTGAAGGCCGGTTCCTCGCTGCCGATCCAGTAGTATTTGCGGCCGCGGGGGTCGGTCTTGTCGATGATCGTGCCAGCGAAGGAACGCTTGCCCTGGCGGGTGACGAGGGTGGGCCGCATCTCCTCGGCCGGGCAGTCTGGGATGTTGACGTTGATGAAGGTGTCGGCCGGCAGCCCGTTGGCCAGGACCTGGCGGGCGATCCGCAGGGCCACCCCGGCGGCGGCGTCGAAGTGGCCGTGGCGTTCGTAGGTCGCCAGGGAGACGGCGATGGCCGGGATGCCCATGAGGTTGGCCTCCATGGCCGCGGCCACGGTGCCCGAGTAGGTCACGTCGTCCCCCAGGTTGGGGCCGTGGTTGATGCCGGAGACCACCAGGTCGGGTCTTTCAGGCAGCAGGCTGTGGATGCCCATGTTGACGCAATCGGTCGGCGTGCCGTCCACGGCAAAGAACCCCTTGCGCAGCTCGAAGACCCTAAGCGGCGAGTGCAGGGTCAGGGAATGGCCGGCTGCGCTCCGTTCCCGGTCCGGGGCCACGACCGTGACGGTGCCCAGTTCGCCCAGGGCCGCGGCCAGGGCCAGGATGCCGGGGGCGTGGATGCCGTCGTCGTTGGTGACCATGATGCGCATGGGATACATCCTGTAATGGCGTGTTGGGAATTGGGTAGTTATCTCACGGAATGGGGCACAAATCAAGGTGCTGTTCCTTGCTGCCTGAACCTGTGACGTCCCACGGGTTTTTGGTTTTGTGTTTACAAAATAACGGGAAGTGGGTACATTCAGCAGCCAAACAGGGTTTTGAGGGATATGTCATCCAAACGCATATCAGGAGGTTAGGGCTATGAAAGCAGTTTTGATGGAAGGTTTCGGCGGTATCGAGGTGCTCAAGGCGGGAGAGGTGGAACGTCCCGTGCCCGGTGAGGGGCAGGTGCTGGTCAAGGTGCATGCCACCAGCATCAACCGTCCAGACATGGTGCAGCGCGAGGGCAAATATCCGCCTCCGCCGGGGGATTCGGAAATCCTGGGCCTGGAGGTAGCCGGCGTGATCGAGGAGCTGGGGCCGGGGGTCAGCGGCTGGCAGGTGGGGCAGCGGGTCATGTCCCTGGTGGGGGGCGGCGGGTACGCCGAGTATGCCGTGGCCTATGCCTGCCACCTGATGGCCATACCGGAGGCCATGTCGTTCGAGGAGGCGGCCTGCGTCTGTGAATCCTACATCACCGCATTCCTGAACGTCTTCATCATCGGCGAGTTCCGGGACCGGCAGACCGCCATCCTGCACGGCGGCGGCGGCGGAGTCAACACGGCTGCGATCCAGCTCTGCCGCGCCCTTGCCCCGGCCTGCAAACTGATCGTGACCGCTTCGCCGGAGAAGATGGAGCGAGTCAGGCAGGTGGGCGCGGATTTCCTGATCAATTTCCGCGAGATCCCGGATTTTACCGAGGCGGTGAAGGAGTACACCAACAAGAAGGGTGTTGACCTGATCCTGGACCACATTGGAGCCAAATACTTGGCGCCCAACATGAACTCCCTGGCCTACAAGGGGCGGCTGGTGGTCATCGGCGTGACCAGCGGCATCAAGGCCGAGCTCAACCTGGCCCTGATGATGGTGAAGCGGCAGCAGATCATCGGCTCCGTGCTCCGCTCCCGGCCGGTTGCGGAAAAGGGTGAGATCGTGGCGGAGTTCACCCGCCGCGCCCTGCCAAAGTTCGCCGACCGCACCGTGGCGCCGATCATCGAAAAGGTCTTTACCATCGACCAGGTGGCGGATGCCCATCGCATGATGGAAGAGGACAAGCATTTCGGCAAGATCGTGTTGAAGATACAATAGTACATAATCCCCTCCCCCAGCGTGGAAGGGCCAGGGAGGGGGAAAGGGGCTGCAAATTTATGAGGATCGCTACCACCCCCGGCCCCTCCTAAACTAGGAGGGGAGGAAAAACTCCCAGTTCTTCTCCCTCCTTGATAAGAAGGGGGGCAGGGGTGGTTGATTCCCCATCCCAGTATTTGCCCCCCTTTTCTTTTTTCTCTGTATGTGGTAATCCTCATATGTGGAAGATCTCCTGAATAACTACCGCCACCTGGTTGCGCGCATCGACGCCCTCTGTCACTGCATTGCGGAGGCGCTGGGGGAGCAGATCACCTGCTCCGGGGGGTGCAGCGCCTGCTGTACGTCCATCACGCTCTTTCCGGTTGAGGCTGCGGCACTGGCCACGGCCCTGGATGCGCTCCCCGAAGAAGATGCGGATGAGATCCGCCGCCACGTGGCGGAACATGCAGATGGGGAGCGGTGCCCGCTGCTCCATAACCACCTGTGCCTGCTGTATGGCGCCCGCCCGATCATCTGCCGCACCCACGGCCTCCCCATCATCTACGGCACCGGGGAGGAGCGGCGGATCGATTATTGCCCCCGCAACCTGACCGACAGCGAATCGCTCCCCGGCTCCGTCATCATCGACCTGGACAACCTCAACTCGCTCCTGGTGGCTGTCAATGCGCTCTTTCTGTCCAAATCCGAAGTCTTCGATTCGCCCGAGCGGCTCACGATCACAGAGGCGCTCCTGGGGCGCACCCCCCGTCGCTGAACTCTTTCACCGTTTGCGCCGATACAAACTATGAGCCCAAGTTGCATTCAAGTTGACATTTTGAAGACCTTTGAGGTTTTTAAAACCTCAAAGGTCTGGCCTGAAATATGTGCCATCTTGAATGCAAAAGCGATTAATACCGATTTCACATCAAGGAAACCCCATGACCCGCATCACCCTGCACAAAAACGAAGACAAACGCGTCAAGGCCGGCCATCCCTGGGTATTCAGCAACGAGATACGGGAGGTGACCGGCGAGGACACTACACCCGGCGTTGCGGCCGAGCTGTACGACGCCGGCGGCGGCTTCATCGGCTGCGGCCATTACAACCCCCGCTCCCTGATCGCCTTTCGCCTCCTTGCCCGCCAGCGGGAGGATCTGGACACGGCCGATTTCTACGAGCAGCGCATCGCCGTTGCCCTGGCGCACCGCCGGGCGCTCTATCCCGCCTCTGCCACCTTCCGGGCCGTGTACGGCGAGAGCGATTTTCTCCCCGGCCTGGTGGTGGACAAGTACGGCGACCGCCTGTCTGTGCAGTTTCTGTCGGCAGGCATGGATCGGCGCAGGGATATCTTGCTTGAGGCGCTGCAAAGGGTCTTTGCCCCGGCCGGGATCATCGCCCGCAACGACGTGGGGGTAAGGCTTTTGGAGGGGTTGGAGGAGCGGGTGGAGTTCCTGGCGGGCGAGATCCCCGACCTGGTGGAGATGGAGGAAAACGGCCTCCGATTCCAGGTGAACCTGCGTGAGGGGCAGAAGACCGGCGGCTTCCTTGACCAGAAGGAGAACCACCTGCTGCTGAAGGGGGTCTGCGGGGGGAAAGCCGTGCTGGACTGCTTCTGCTATACCGGGAGTTGGGCCGTGCATGCTGCTGCGTTCGGCGCCGCGTCGGCCCTGGGTATCGACATCTCGGCCCGGGCCGTGGCCCAGGCGGGCCGCAACGCCGAATTGAACGGCCTGGCTGGCAGGGCTGCCTTCGAGGAGTGCGATGCCTTCGAGCGCCTGCGCTCCCTGCACCACGAGGGGCGGCGTTTCGGGGTGATCGTCATGGACCCGCCGGCCTTTGTCAAGAGCCGCAAAAATATCGCCGAGGCAACCAAGGGGTATCTGACCGTCAACCGCCGCGCCCTGGAACTCCTGGAGCCGGGCGGCTACCTGATCACCTGCTCCTGCTCCTTCCACATGGGCCGGGAACCGTTCCGCGACCTGCTGGTGCAGGCCGCCCGCCAGGCCAAGCGCGAGGTGCGCCTGGTCACGGCCCGCTCCCAGGCCCCGGACCACCCGGTCCTGCTCTCGTTCCCGGAGTCGGAGTACTTAAAGTGCGTCGTGTTGCAGGCGGTGGGGTAGGGGGGAGCGGCCCAATAGGAATTATAGGACTTATGGGACTTATGGGACAGGTGTATCTCCCTGGCCAGACATCATTCTTTATCAGTTCAAAAATCATTGATGGCCGCATCCCGGCTTGCACTCCCGGCAGGTGTCGTATAACCTTACCTTGAAGGAGACCACCCATGACCGGACATATCATCGACCTGCGCAGCGATACCGTGACCCGGCCCACGCAGGGTATGCGCGACGCCATGATGGCCGCCCAGGTGGGCGACGACGTGTGGGGCGACGATCCCACCGTCAACAGTCTCCAGGCGACCGTTGCGGAACGCAGCGGCAAGGAGGCCGCCCTGTTCCTCCCAAGCGGCACCCAGAGCAACCTGGCGGCCTTGATGGCCCATTGCGAACGGGGCGACGAGTATATCGTGGGCCAGTTGGCCCATACCTACAAGTGCGAGGGGGGCGGCGCCGCCGTGCTCGGCTCCATCGTGCCCCAGCCCATCGAGAACGAGGCCGACGGCACGCTGTTGCTCCACAAGGTGGCAAGCGCCATCAAGCACCACGGCCCCGGCCTGGGGGCACACTATGCCCGCACCCGGCTCCTGGCCTTGGAGGACACCTTCAACGGACAAGTGCTCCCGGCCGGGTATGTTGCCGAAGCCACGGCCCAGGCCCGTGAACGGGGCCTTGCCACGCACCTGGACGGGGCGCGGATATGCAATGCGGCGGTCGCAAGAGGCGAAACCCTGGCCCAGGCCTGCGAGCCCTTCGATTCCGTGTCCATCTGCTTTTCCAAAGGGCTGGGGGCGCCGGTGGGGTCGGTGCTGGTCGGGCCGCGAGCATTCATCGAGCGCGCACACCGCTGGCGGAAGGTGCTGGGGGGCGGCATGCGCCAGGCCGGTTTTCTCGCAGGGGCGTGCCTGTACGCCCTGGACCGTCACTTCGACCGTCTGGCCCAGGACCACGCCAATGCCGAACATCTGGCCAAGGGGCTCGGGGAGATCGCCCAGGTGACGGTCAAAGGGCAGGGCACCAACATGGTGTTCGTCCAGTTCCCGGAGCAGGAGTGCGTGCCGTTGCAGGAATACCTTGCCGAACGCGGGATGCTGGCAAGGGTGACGCTCACGACGCGCCTGGTCACGCACCTGGATGTGACGACAGCCGATATGGATACTTTCGTACGAGCCGTGAAGCAGTACTTCAACCTGAGAGAAAGGATATCGGTATGATAAAGGGCAGCGACAAACGACAAGCCGATTACATCATCGATGCCATCTTTCTGAACCGATGGTCACCCCGCGCCATGTCAGGAGAGGAGATACCGGCAGAGGATTTGATGGTGCTGTTCGAGGCGGCCCGCTGGGCGCCCTCCTCCTTCAACAACCAGCCCTGGCGCATCCTCTATGCCCGGCGCAGCAGCGAGCACTGGCCGCTCTTCTTCGACCTGCTGGTGGATACCAACAGGGTGTGGTGCGTCAACGCAGCGGCGCTTCTGGTGATGGCCTCCAAGACCACCTTCGATTACAGCGGCAAGCCGTCCCGCACCCACTCCTACGATACTGGGGCCGCCTGGGAGAACCTGGCCCTGCAGGGCAACCTGCGGGGGTATGTGGTCCACGGCATGCAGGGGTTCGACTACGACCGGGCCCGGACGGCCCTGAATATCCCGGACGACTACCTGGTGGAGGCCATGGCGGCCATCGGGCGGCCCGGCCGGGTGGAGGATCTGCCGGAGGCGTTGCAGGAGCGGGAGACCCCCAATGACCGGCGCAAGCTGGCGCAGACCGTGTGCGAAGGGCCGTTTTGCCTATGACAAACAACGACACCCACCCCCCTGCTGGATCGCTGCGGCGCACTGCTCAAGAGCAGGCCTACCGGGACTAATGTGATGGATGTGCAGGTCATTCTGGTACACCCGCCGACAGGAGTATAATGCCATGACCCCCAGAACCTTCGCCATCGGCGACGTACACGGCTGCGCCCGCACCCTGCGGCACCTGGTCACGCAGGTGATCCGCCTGGCCCCCGGCGACAGTCTCTACCTGCTGGGGGACCTGATCGACCGGGGACCGGACAGCAAGGGGGTTTTGGACTTTATCTTCCGGTTGGACGCAGCCGGCTTCAACGTCACGTCGGTGCGGGGCAACCACGAGGAGATGTGCCTGCGCGCCCCCTACAACCAGTCGGCCATGGACATGTGGAGCGCCAACGGCGGCCAAGCCACCCTGGCCAGTTTTCAGGCCGACGGTCCGGGCGACATCCCCCACCGCTACCTGCACCTCCTCCATTCCCTTCCCTACTACGTGCTGCTGGACGACTTCGTCATCGTCCATGCCGGTCTCAACTTTGAGTTGACGGCCCCCTTCGACCCCTTCGACGACACCGGCGCCATGCTCTGGACCCGTTCCGATGTGGTGGACCGGCAGCGCATCGGCGGCAGGCGGCTGGTGTGCGGCCATACCATGGTCACACGGCAACAGCTCGAAGCCTCGCTGCACAGTGACAAGATCATGCTGGACAACGGCTGCGTCACCGCCAGGTGGCCCGACATGGGATGCCTGGCAGCCCTGGAGCTGAACAGCATGCAGCTCTCATTTCAGAAAAATATCGATCTATAGGACGTATTCTGTCATATATCTCTATTACATATCGCTCAATGGCTTCGTCGATGAGTTCGGTTTTCATAATGGGCTTCTATTTGCTTATGGTGGCGTTCTCAATGAGAACTTTGTAACGGTACCCGTATCCGAAGTCCCGGTCCTTGGCAACGGTCCCTTTGACTGTAACCACATCGTCCAGGTGGGGCGTTGCCGTGGTGGTGCACACCAGGTTATGGGTGCCCTTGGACTGGGAGCCTGTGCCATCCTGGATATGTACCCAGATTCTCTTCATGATCCCTGAGGTTACCTTGACGATCTTGCCCCGGACAACGATCTGCTTCTTGTCGAGCTTGGCCCTGTTGTGGTAGATCTCGGCAATGGTGAAGGCATTGGGGCCGACGGCCTTTTTTACTGAAATCCGCTTCTCCTTGGGCATCACGGCAACCTTGCTGCCCATGGGTAAGGTTTGCTTCTGTGGCGGGGCGGCTGTGGGCGGGGTGATTGGCGTGGCGGCCTTTGCCGGGCTGCTTGCCGGTGCTCCGGCAGGTTGCGGGACAACGCCATTGGAGAAGACGATGGTGTCGAAGGTGCGTTTGAGGGTTTTGCTTTCGAAGTTCTTCATGACAAGACCTTCCTTGAAACTCATGCGGTCGCCCTCTTTGGCCCTGGTCTGCGTCACGGCTATCCAGATCTTTTCGCCGTTGCCTTTCTGCAGGTAGATATAGCTGTAACCGCCGTTGTTCAAAACTTGCAGCACTTTGCCGGAGATGGGCTCCGATTGCTGGTGGGTCGTCGATTGGGCGGGGTATTCGATCTTCGGGTGGCCGGCCGGTACGTTGGGGGTATTCGGTTCGGCAAAGGAAACGGCGGCAACGTTGCAAAAAACGATGAACGTAAGGGGCAGGAGGCGTCTATTTTTCATGTGATCCTCATTTTTGAATTTACCAGCTCGTAATTTTTGATACTATCACGAAAGTCCGACAACAAGCAGCTCAAAAAAAGAGGGGACAGGATACTATGCAGAGCAAAGCGGTCGTTCTTTACAGCAGCGGTCTTGATTCAACCACCTGCCTGGCCATGGCCCAGGCAGAAGGGTTTACCCCCTATGCCATCAGCTTTTCCTACGGCCAGCGGCACAGCCGTGAACTGGAGGTGGCCAAGGCCAATGCGGTGCGGCTGGGCGCCTCCGAACACCTGGTGGTGGAGTTCGACCTGCGCCTGATGGGGGGGAGCGCCCTGACGGCTGATATTGCCGTGCCCAAGGAGGGGGTGGGGAGCAATATCCCGGTCACCTATGTGCCGGCCCGCAACACCATCTTTCTCTCCTTTGCCCTGGGCTGGGCCGAGGTGCTGGGGGCCTTTGACATCTTCATCGGCGTCAACGCCCTCGATTACTCCGGCTACCCGGACTGCCGGCCCGCCTATATCGCGGCCTTCGAGGCCATGGCCAACCTGGCCACCAAGGCCGGCGTGGAAGGGACGGGGCGTTTTCGCATCCATACGCCGCTCATCGACCTGACCAAGGCCGAGATCATCAAAAAGGGGGTCGAGCTGGGGGTCGATTACGGGCTGACCCATTCCTGCTACGATCCGACGCCGGAGGGGCTTTCTTGCGGGCAATGCGATTCCTGCCGTCTGCGGTTGAAGGGGTTTGCCGAGGCAGGGCTGAAGGACCCGCTCAGGTATGTGAGCCGGTAATATCACGTGCCATGTCGATGAAGAAGGCGCACCCCGCTGGGTCAAGCCGGTTGGTTAATCTGTTGATAATTTTTTCTAATATTGTGCCAGCAAAACGCCCGCATTATGCGAACGTTTTTTTGTGGTAACAATCACGGATGGATTTTATCTGCACCAAAACGCCCATGTACAGTGCCGTGGGCGCTTTGTTATTTTTCAACCCTCGTTCAGTTGTGTCCCGTCCGCTGCCGATGGTGCTAGTCACAACTGTCATATTGCTGTGCCGGATGAATTTGCGATACCCCACATCCAGATCGTAATGACAGGATACCTTCACTTGTAACTACCGCGTCCGCACAAGGGTAATTTGAATTGTAGTTCGTGTCGCATCTAATGGGAACAATGCTGTTATTATCCGCATGGACGTAGCGCACTTCAAACTGCGTCGTTGGCACATCCTCTGCGATGGCAACCCCGCTGTAGACTTCAGTCCAAGACCCGCCTCCCGAGTGAATCAACGGTCGCTGCCCATCGACATGGGGAAAGCGTAGCGAACCAGCTGTCGCTTCTTGTCCGTCCGACAGTCGCCGAACGCGGAACTCATACCACGTTGCTTCAGCCTCTTCTCGGCAAGGAGATAGCCAGCAGAGATATCGACCACACCTCCAATCGAAAAGCGATCTCACTCCAACAAAGTTGCCTTCATGTCCTGAATTCTCCACCCAACCGCCAGTCGTCGATGCCGCATCCTCATCATCTCGTGTCCCCCAACGGGAGAAAATCAAACCATGCCCTTGCCAACCGACTCCTGGACGGAAGATGTCGGTTTGGAAACCAAAATATATACCGTAACCACCAATATACCCTTGATAGAGTTGAAAATACCGACCGGGTGAACGCTCGTCGCCAGAAACGAATTCGACCTCAAAAACAAGATCGTGAAGAAGTTCTTTCGGGAAGTACCACCAGCCGTAAGCCATCCCTTGTGGTAACTTTATAGAAGTTGGCATATTCTGTATAACCCCTTTCAGTAACACAAAGTTCTTCAATCCTGCTCCGAGTATTCGTGCATTGTTTTTGATTTAACCCAAGTTGCCGCTCCATGGATATTTCCATCTGGCGCCGAATCTCCGATCCAGACATGTGCAACATAGGGGAAATAACAGTCTGTTATCATTCTTCGCCCTGTGTAGCCGCAATCTCAATCATCTGCATGTAGTCGCAGCTGTCAAGATTGGCACCCAGTTCTTCAAGGCGTTGTCATATTAGTCCGATTTTTGTCGGCAGCCCAACGCCGATACGCGGGCTTAAAAAATCAATTTTCAGCAGGTCAGTTTCAAGAAGAGGACTACCATCATCATTGCATAGCTGGATTTTTACCATCGCTTCAAAATCATAATACTGTATAGTGCACCGCGCAGGAGCTGTAGCTACGCGTAGTATCTCATCGGCTTTTTGCAGATCCAGATTTTGTCCCATGTGCTGCACCTCTTGGTCAGAATTCTTCACCTATCTTGTGGAACACCGTGCCATTCCAATCGAACTGGCTGATTGTTTGGTGCGCCGCATTAAATATGCTGGTTTCAGCTTCTTCGCCGGGAATTAGAGGGCGATGAAATTCAGACGAACATACGCATGCTTTCGAATCATAGAAAACTTGGGAGATCAGGTTTTCATGCCCGCCATTGGCAACTTTCTTTGCAAATAAAAGCATGTCTGACAATTCATTAGCTTTTGCATAGCGGCTTACAAGTGTGATGCCGAATGCAACCAATGTGCCGGGGTCTACTTGGGACGCTTTTTTCGTAGAAGTATGAATTCATAGTTAATGCTCCTTTTAGAGTTTGCTCGCCATAGCCTACCAGAAACGAAAAAATCAGCAATCCAAGTGAAAACGCTTTTCTTTTTGTTTAATGTTAACCCCTTTGGATGGCATGTAAACCAGCACCCTGTCATAGACATGCTTTCACGAAATTAAACAAAATCATTCCTTTTGTCTAGTGCCCCCACACTTGAAAGGCAAGCACCGCAGCATTTAACAGACCCACAACAACGAGAAGTAATGTCAGCCAGTTTAGTCTGTCCGCTGTCTTTTGTTGCTCTTGAGCAAGAAGTACCTGAAGCCTTTGCTCAGCGTTGCGCCTTGCATCAGGATCACCAAAGCCGTTTCCGTCTGCAAACATTTCAAGTATCTCTTTAATCTCGTTTCGAGCCATGCTTTTTACTCCATTGAAGGTGTCATTAGACAAAGTGGTTCATTCTGACCGGTTGAAGAAGGAGGGCTATCTTTTGGTATAATCATACTTGTCGAGACCAAGCTCATCTCTGATGCCCTCTCGAACTAATCGTGCCAAATCTCCAACTGCATCTGAATATGCTTTGTTGTCTTGTCCGTGACGCGCATCCACCAGACGTATCATAGTGTCAATCTCATCTTTATGACAATAAAGCTGAAACTTGGTGTTTGTTTGTGTGAGCATTTCCCCCAATTCAGTGCCACTCACTCGATTCGCTGTAATTGCGAAAAAAGCTGGCAAAAATGAATGCAAAGCATCTAAACGATACTCCATGCGCTTCTTGGCTATTTCGTGCCGTCTATTTAAGGCGCTATTCACAAACCATCCGACGACGACAATTACAACAGCAAAAATTGTTATCCAGTCGTGAATGTTCATGGGTATGATTCCCCCTGATCCAGTATTTTGTCCACCGCGCCATTAGATAAAATGTTTCATTCTGTTTAGTGTAGGCTCCCCAATCTGGAACATATAGGAACTACTACCTTATCTCGGTCCCAGAAAACGGTCGCCGTTGAAATGTATCAGGTGCTCCGGGATGTCGGCAAGCCAGACCTCGGTATCCCAGGCAATGTTCTTGGCGAACTTTTTAAACTCCGCCATGTCAGGGAATGCCGAAACGTATATTTTGCCGGCTGTGCTTTTAAACATGGCTTCAAGCTCGATGACCCGCTTTTTGGAAACGGGACCGTGCGACGTGACGACCTCTATAAGGAACAGCCAGTTTTTCTCGGCGTCGAAAAGAACGACATCCGGAAGCTTGTCATGGTTGAACTCCACGCCATGCGCCGCCAGCCCTTCCTTGTCGACGATAAGCAACTTGTCGGCGGTGTCCCCGAGGTAAAGCAAGGTTGCGCCCGGTGCGAAGTTCAAGGCAAACTCCTTGACGACTGCGGCTTGCACTTCGTTGTGCTTGCCGGGGGAGAGACTAAACTCCCGCCCATCGGCGAGTTTGAGGGGTATCCTATGCAGTTCCCGGCTTTGCCGATACGTTGCGGCAAGGCTTCCCTGATCCTTCTTGAATTTCGTCGCAGCCCGCTCCCATGCACCTGTCCCGAATTTCCGGATTGCAGTCAAGGCGGCTTCCGTAAGCCGATAATGCGCTCTTGGCGAATTCGTCGACAAGCCGGGAAGATCGGGGTTGTAAAGGACAACATGTGCCTGCTCGAACTGGTGCAAAACCTGCCGTCTGAAAGTTTCACGGGTGTTGGGTTTGTATTCCCTACCGTAGTTGTCCCGGACGAAATACATGATGTTCTTTGTGACCGTCTGGCTTGAGGCGGTTGCATCACGCCATTTGGTTTTTTCCTTCACATTGCACAACGAAAGCAGGGTATAGGCAGAAATTTCATTTTGTTGCGCCGTAGGCAAACCCAGAGCTTTAAGGATGGCTTGCGCGTCTTCCAGCTTTCCCATCATCCCCCCCATTCAACAGAACAGTGCTTACATAGTCATTTAGAATGCCGTTGCTCATCCGGGCTTCCCGCACCTTTGCGCCTATTTCCCGGATGATTTCAAGCGGTGGCAACGGAGTGCTCCGCAACTCCGTAGCGCTTACCTGGGTGTTGCCGTTGTAGGTGCGGAAATAGTCGTCCAGGATGCGGCAATTCAAAAGCGCGGCAATCCCGTATGCCTCTTCTATTGACAGCTCGCCCTTCGGCTTGTGGATGTAGTTGACGTGGTTCTCGAACCCAACAAGGTCGTGCGGCTGGAATTCTCCAGCAATGTAAGGGGCGGCAATGAGGCGGCGCTCCTCCTCCTTGGCGCTGAAACGCCTTAGCAGCACATAGTTCCTGTTGGGCAGCAACAGGTAAGCGCTGTCGTCGTTGCTCACTATGTACTGCTGCTTTCTCATCGGGAGGGGGTGCATGACCCGCATCGGGACGACATGCTGCATCCAGAGCAGGGGTGTGGCTTCTTCGCTGGTTATGAACTCGGTGGCCCGGAACGGAACAACGGGACCAGTCGAAATTTCAAAGCCATATGCGTGCAATTTTCCCTGCCAGGTGTGGACAAGCTCGATAATCTGCTCATCATGGTCGCTTGTCGGGATAAACAGGTGCTTGTTGACGGTGGCGAGATCCACGAGGTCGCGCAGCAAGGCACTCCGTTTTCGCGACCGGTCAAGATCGCCGATCCCGGCGGAAGACGTTATGGTAGCGCGCCCGGTAGCCTTCCAGCCATCCTGCCGCTTCGCCCGCAGGATCACATGCTCCTGCAGGACTTCGTCCTTTGCAAAAGCATCCTTCCTGCTGCCGAACAGGTGGATGTGCTCCGGGCGCATCAGAGCAAAGAACCGTTCGCGGAACAGCCTGAAATAAGGACCGGCGGCAAAGCTCCGCGGCACAATGAAAACAAGCTCTCCGCCGGCGCGCAACATGTAGGCGGAAATCGCCATGAATATGGCGTAGATGTTGGGCTGTCCGTGCACGACAAAGGAGGCGGCTTGCGCCCGGGCGTCGGCTTTGTTCAGCTTGAAATATGGCGGGTTTGAAATAACGACATCATATGGCTCTTCGGTGTTCCTGAACAGCGACCCGTCCATGTGATGGGCGTTTTCCAGCACGAAATCGGTCGTCCTGATGTCGAAGCCCAGTTCTGTGCCTTTGGTCGCAAGCCATCGCCTTGCGTAGTCAAGGCACTCATGGAGCAATGGCGCTAAACCCTTGTCGAACTCATAGGCAGTGAGATGGATGTGTGGCGTGCCGGCGAGCCTTTCCAGAAGGGCACAGCTTAACACTCCGGTTCCGGCTCCAGGATCAAGGACGCGGATGCATTCCTTTTTTGGGGGCGCATACAGTCCCGCCATGAATTCCGCAACCGGCTCCGGGGTCAGATACTGACCGTGCGTCTTTTTGTGCTCGTCGCTTTTCGCAGCGGCATATTCTCTGCCTGCCCGGTCGGCGATGATAGTGGGGCGCTCGTGCATGTTGAATCCTTTCCGGTGCCCCAACAAAATACAATCAACCGACAATTCCTTCAACGCTTTTCTGGCATTCTGCTGGGCAGGCGACACATCGGTTCCCTGATCTCCAAAATCGCCCCCCTGATCCAGTATACCCACCCCGACCCAAACGATGCCCCGCGCAAGGCTTCAGACGTTGGGTCGGCTTCGAATGAATCGCTGGTCATAAGGTTCGAACCGCCATCCCGTTGTTACCACAAAAAAACGCCCGCTTTATGCGGGCGTTTTGCTGATACATGCAGTTGATTTTTTTCAACACCTTTGTGGAATGGCTTGCCCGGTGGGTGCGCCTTTTCTTCTGCTCAAGACAGGGGTATGTGGGGCTATTTCGTGGTGGCGAACCGGTCTTTGAAAAACCGCTTGATGGAATGGCCCATGTCCCTGAACCACTCCCTCATGGATCTCCCCGCCTTCTTTGCGGCCTGGCCCGATTCCTTGCCCCCTTCCTTGAGGGCCGGCCCGGTCTCCTTGCCGAGTTTTTTGAAACCCTGACCGACCTTATTGCCACCTTCCTTAAAGGCGTGGCCTACATCCTTGCCCCCATCTTTAAATGCCTTTCCAGTCTCCTTGCCGAATTTTTTCAGCCCCTGGCCGGTCTCCCTGCCGTCTTCCTTGAGGGAGGTATCCGCGCGGCAGGGAACGGCCGCCAGCGAAATAAGCAGTATGACTATGCCCCCTCTTCTTCCCACGGAAATCTCCTTCTCAAGGGAGTTCGGGTTCATTCCTCGTCAAAGTCCCTGCTATGCCTGGGCCGCCTGAACCGCCGTGATGGCGGTGACGTTGACGATATCGTCCACGGAACAGCCCCGGGACAGGTCGTTGACCGGCTTGGCCAGGCCCTGGATGATCGGGCCGACCGCCTCGGCGCCGGCCACCCGCTCCACCAGCTTGTAGGCGATGTTGCCGGCGTCCAGGTCCGGGAAAACCAGCACGTTGGCCTTACCGGCCACGGAGCTGCCGGGGGCCTTTTTCTCGCCGACCTTGGGGAGCAGGGCGGCGTCGGCCTGGAGCTCGCCGTCGATCTGCATATCCGGCTTGATCTGCCGGGCGATCTCCAGGGCCTTGAGCACCTTGTCGCAATCGGGGTGGCTGGCGCTCCCCTTGGTGGAGAAGGAGAGCAGGGCAACGCGGGCGTCCACGTCCAGGAAGGCCTTGCAGTTGCCGGCCGTGGCAACGGCGATCTCGGCCAGGGCCTGGGCGTCCGGGTTGGGGTTGACGGCACAGTCGGCGAACAGGATGATGCCGTTCTCGCCGAAGCTCGCTGTCTTGGTAACCATCAGGAAAAAGGAGGAAACGGTCTTGATCCCCTTGGCCGGGCCAACGGTCTGGAAGGCGGCCTTGAGCACGTTGCCGGTGGTGCCGGTGGCGCCGGCAACCTGGCCCCCGGCGTCGCCGTTGCGTACCATCATGCCGGCGTAGTATAGGTTGTCCGGTGCGGTTAAGAGGGCGCGGGCCTCTTCGGGGGTCATGCCCTTGGCCTTGCGCAGCTCGACGAAATCAGCCACGTACTGTTCCAGTTTGGGGGAGTCGGCCGGGTTCAGCAGCTCAACCCCTGCCAGGTTGACCCCCTTGGCGGCGGCTTCGGCCTGGATTTTGGCCGGATCGCCCAGGATGACGACCCGTGCCAACTCCTCCTTGACGATCTTCTCGGCGGCGAACAGCATCCGCTCATCGTAGCTCTCCGGCAGCACCACGGTCTGCCGGTTCTTCCTGGCCTTCTCCTTGATCTGGTCAACAAGATGCATGAGTAGTAACCTCCTTGGCAATGAATAGAACAGGGGTATATATATAGTTGAAACCGTGGCTGCGGTCAAACAAAAAAACATGACCAGTCAGGCTTTTAGTAAGGTTTAATAGTTTAAAACGAGATTTAAAATTCGACTCCCATGGCGTCGGCAACGGTATGGATATCCTTGTCTCCCCGACCCGACAGGCAGACCACGATAGTCTGGTCTTTGGACAGGCTCGGGGCCAGCTTCAGGATATGGGCGATGGCGTGGGAAGACTCCAGGGCAGGCATGATCCCCTCCTCCCTGGTCAGCACATTGAACCCTTCCAGCGCCTCGTCGTCAGTAATGGAGACATACTCGGCCCGCAGGGTCTCTTTCAGCCAGGAATGCTCGGGACCCACGCCGGGATAGTCGAGGCCGGCCGAGATGGAATGGGCCGGCGTGATCTGGCCGTACTCGTTCTGGAGCAGGTAGGTCTTGTTGCCGTGCAGGATGCCGGGCGAACCGGCGCAGAGGGCGGCTGCGTGCTTGCCGCTCTCGATGCCGTAGCCTGCCGCCTCGACCCCGATCATCTTGACCTTGTGGTTCTTCAGGAAGGGGTAGAACAGGCCCAGGGCGTTGCTGCCGCCGCCGACGCAGGCCACCAGGTAGTCGGGCAGGCGCCCTTCGGCTTTCTGGTGCTGCTTTCTGACCTCGTTGCCGATGACCGACTGGAAGTCGCGCACCATCATGGGGTAGGGGTGAGGCCCGGCCACGGTGCCGATGACATAGAAGGTGTTCCGGATGGTGGTCACCCAGTTGCGCATGGCCTCGTTCATGGCGTCCTTGAGGGTCGCCGTGCCGGCGGTGACCGGCGTGACCGTGGCCCCCAGAAGCCGCATGCGGAAGACGTTCAGGGCCTGGCGTCGGGTATCCTCCTCGCCCATGAATACCTCGCACTCCATCCCGAACAGCGCGGCGATGGTGGCGGTGGCCACGCCGTGCTGGCCCGCCCCGGTCTCGGCGATGACCCGTTTTTTGCCCATCCGTTTGGCCAGAAGCCCCTGGCCGATGGTGTTGTTCACCTTGTGTGCGCCGGTATGGTTCAGGTCTTCGCGCTTGAGGTAGATTTTGGCGCCCCCCAGCTTTTTGGTCAGTTTCTCGGCGTAGTAGAGCGGATTGGGACGGCCCACGTACTGGCGCAGGTAGTATTCGAACTCTTCCTTGAACTCCCGGTCGCGGCGGTAGTGTTCGTAGGCCTTTTCCAGCTCCAGGAGCGCCGGCATGAGTGTTTCTGGGACGTAGCGTCCGCCGAATGCGCCAAAGTGTCCATATTTATCGGGAAGTTTCATGTTGCCACCTAGTTTGTGCGTTTAATGGGTAATGGGTCGATAAAAGGCCACCCGATACGGGGTGGTGTCGGAGTGGTAGATGGAATCAAGGGCAAAGCCCGGAGCGGCTGAAGCCAGCCCGGAGTCTGGAAACGCCGGTTCCGAGACTTCAAGCACAAGCAGGTCCACCCGGTTGCGAATGGCGTAGGCATGGACCTCCTCAAGAGGTGCTACCGGCAGCGCGGTCCAAAGACCATCCAGATAATAGATCATCTTGTTCCATGGAACCATGTAGTTTTTCCCGGCGCCGTAGTGGGCGGCTGCCCACTGGCCCGACTTGCGGGCGTCCTCGGCATAATGGAGCCGGGCGCTGCGGCTTGCATCCTCGGGCACGGCTGGTTTGTCCACGGTACCCGTTTCCGGAGCAAAGAGTTTCGCTATGAGCCCGTCGCCGTACCGGTCCAGGTCGTATACCATGATGCTCAGGGTGCACAGCGCGATCACCACGGCGCCGATACGCCGGTCATCCTGAAACAGTTTCCGGCCCGCTGCCTCCACCGCAAACACCATTCCTGCGGAGGCAAGGATGACGAGAAGCGGCGCATAGGGCACGAGGTATTTCCACCACCCCTCGGTGAAGACCGGCAGGATCAGCAAAATTAGAAACGGCGCTGCGATGGTGATCTTCTTCTTTGCCGAAGCATCCCCCCAGGGGACGAAAAGCGAGAAGAGCGCCAACAGTGCCAGATACACGGGGAAAACATTGGGGAAATGCAGGGCGCCGCTGTTGTTCGGAATCCTGCCGGGCAACTCCATCGCAAGGTTGTGGATATAGACCCGGCCGCTTTTGGCGGGGTCCTGGAGGAGATAGCCCGCCAGGTCCCCGATGCCGGACGGCACCTGCCATTTCAGCCTCCCGTCGGGCGTGAGCCCCCAGAGATCGCCATTGTCCTGTTCACCCTTGTCATTGTCGTGGTAGATCCTCGACTTCATCCAGATCAGGACGTAGGTCGCCTTGGGGCTGATGACGAATGTGCCGTAGTTGTGCTTGAGAAACAGCAGATACGGTGAAGCGGCAAGAAAAAACACCAAGATCGTCGTTGAGACGATGCGGGGCATGAACGTACGAAATGCCTGCCTCCCCTGGGAGATGAGGAGCGCCACGACAGTGAGGACCATGATCAGGAAACCTTCCGAGCGGCTCATATAGGCGCAACAGAACGCACAGCCCGCGCCGCAGGCGTAGAGCAGCGAATTGCGCACAACAGCGCGGCAGAGCAGTCCCAGGGCTGTGACGAGGAAGACAGTATAATAGATCTCCGGTTCCGTGGAGAACGTGATCCAAAGGAAGTGGGGTGTCACGGCGGTAACCAGGGCTGCAATCAGGGCTATTCTGCGCCCCAGGAGCCCGTCGGCAAGGAAGTATACCGAGGCGGTGAGCAGCACGCCCATGACCGGAGCGATGAGTCCGGCCGTGCGCAGGAGGTCGTGTATCCCAAGAATGCTGTCCACCCCGGCTATGATGATGGGAGGGAGCGGCGTCGCCCAAAGGGCCTGCCACCCGAGGCCTATCCCCATCTGGATGTTCCGGGCGATCTGGAGGTAGGTGTGTCCGTCTGCCGAGATGCCGAGCGGATGAGAGAATCTCCACATGACGAGGCTCGACAGGAGCAGGGGAAACAGGGGGAGCCACCCCATGGCCCGGGAGAATGAATCAGTTCGCTTGGCCTGCTGCTGCATGGAGGGCTGCCTTAATGGTGAGAGATATTCTGGTCTGCCGGCGCCGGCACGCGGTCAAGAGCGTTTTTGGCGTTGGAGATGAAATCAACGATCCTGCAGATGTCCTTCTTCCCCGGCCCGGATTCCACGCCGCTGGAAACGTCCACGCCATAGGGGCGCACCTTGCGGACAGCCTCAGCCACGTTCCCCGGCGTCAGTCCGCCGGCCAGGATGATACGGTTGGACTGGGCCGCGCAGGCGGCAATCTCCCAGTTGAACGTCTGCCCGGTGCCGCCGTGGGCCGCGGGCGACCAGGCATCGAGCAGAAACGCGGCAACCCGGTAATCCCGCATCGGTTCAAGGGAGGTGATGTCCTTCACGCGAAAGGTCTTGATGACGCGGCGCCTGACCGAGTCGCAGTACCCCGGTTTTTCCACGCCGTGAAGCTGGACCAGGTCGAGGCCGCACTGGTCGATGGTCGCATTCACCATATCCAGGGACTCATCGACGAACAGGCCGACGGTCTGCACGAAGGGGGGCAGATGGCGGATGATGGCGGCGGCCTGTTCGGGGAACACGTGCCGGGGGGATTTGGGGTGAAAGACAAAGCCCAGGGCATCGGCTCCGGCGTCAATGGCCGTCAGGGCATCCTCAAGGTTGGTTATGCCGCAGATTTTTACCTTTGTCATATTTGTTTTGCCTCTGAGTCTCCGTGGCAGATTGTCTGTCGGATGTTAGCCTCGTGATTACAGATACACCTGGGGCAGCCGCTCCAGCGCCTCTCGGATCTTCTGCTCCGGATACTCGTAGTCCTCCAGGCCGCCGGAGAGGTAGGTGTCGTAGGCGCCCATGTCCAGTTGACCGTGGCCCGACAGGCCGAACAGGATGGTCTTTTCCTTCCCCTCCTCCTTGGCCAGCACCGCCTCGTCGATGGCGGCCCGCACGGCGTGGGACGATTCGGGGGCCGGGATGATCCCCTCACTGCGGGCGAAGAGCAGTGCGCTTTCGAAACAGGCGTTTTGCTTGTAGGCCTTGGCCTCGATCTGTCCGGCGTGATACAGCTGGGAGACCAGGGGGGACTCGCCGTGATAGCGCAGCCCGCCGGCATGGATGCCGGGCGGCATGAAGTCGTGCCCCAGGGTGTACATCATGGCAATGGGCGCCATCTTGGCGGTATCTCCGTAGTCAAAGGCATAGACCCCCTTGGTCAGGGTCGGGCAGGAGGCCGGTTCCACGGCCATGCAGCGCACATCCTTGCCGGCGGCCCGGTCGGCGATAAAGGGAAAGGCCAGCCCGGCGAAGTTGGAGCCGCCGCCGCAGCAGGCGATGATCACGTCCGGGTAGTCGCCGGCGATCTTCATTTGCTCACGGGCCTCCTGGCCGATCACGGTCTGATGCAGGCAGACGTGGTTGAGCACGCTCCCCAGGGCGTAGTTGGTGTCGCTATGGGTGGCGGCGTCCTCCACCGCCTCGGAGATGGCCATTCCCAGAGAGCCCGGGCATTCCGGGTCGTGGGCCAGGATGGCGCGCCCCGCATTGGTGAATTCCGAGGGGGATGGGATGACCTGGGCGCCCCACAACTGCATCATGCTCTTGCGGTAGGGCTTTTGGGTGCAGGAGATCTTGACCATGTAGACCGTGCACTCAAGGCCGAACAGGGAGCAGGCCAGGGCCAGGGAGCTGCCCCATTGGCCGGCGCCGGTCTCGGTGGCCAGGCGGCGGATGCCGGCCTGCTTGTTGTACCACGCCTGGGGGATGGCCGAGTTGGGCTTGTGGGAGCCGGCCGGCGAGACTCCTTCGAACTTATAGTAGATCCTGGCCGGGGTGCCGAGCGCCTTTTCCAGGCGATGGGCGCGATAGAGCGGCGACGGCCTCCAGAGCTTGTAGATCTCCCGGACCTCGTCCGGGATGTCGATCCAGCGGTTGGGGGACATCTCCTGCTCGATCAGCGCCATGGGGAAGATGGCCAGCATGTCGTCCGGGGTGAGCGGTTTGAGGGTCTGGGGATTGATGACCGGCGCCAGGGGACCCGGCATGTCGGGGATGATGTTGTACCACTGCCGGGGGATCTGGTCTTCGCTGAGAAGAATCTTGGTATTCATGTGGTTTCTCCTTTAGCCTGAACAGTAAGGCTGACGTGCCGTTACTCCAAATTATCCTCAATACGGATGAAGCCGGTCTTCTGGCTGATAACGTCGAAACGGTCAATCTCTGCCAGGGCGTCCTGCACGGCCCCTTCCCGGGCCTCGTGGGTCATGATCACGATCGGCACCGGCGCCTCGTCGTAGGCTTGGTGCGAGGTCTGGACCATGGATTCGATGCTGATGCCGTGCTTGCCGAGGGAGCCGGCGATGGCGGCAAGCACGCCCGGTTTGTCCAGGGCGCTGAACCGGAGCATGTACTTGCTGCTGATCTCGGACATGGGCTTGAGCGGCAGCGTGACGACCTGGTCATCCATGAAGCCCAGTGGCGCCATCCTGCGTCCGGCGCCGGCCAGCATGCTGCGGGAGAGCCCGATCAGGTCGCCGACAATGGCGCTGGCGGTGGAGTTCTGGCCGGCGCCCCGGCCGTAGAACATCACCGGGCCGACGAAATCGCCGCTCAGACGGATGGCGTTGAACACGCCGTTCACCTCGGCCAGCGGGTTGTGCAGCGGGATCATGGTGGGGTGGACCCGGGCCTCCACCTGGCCGTCGGTCAGCTTGCCGATGGCCAGAAGCTTGATGCGGTAACCGAACTCGCTGGCGAATTTGACGTCCAGGCCGCTGATGCGGGAGATCCCCTCGGTATAGATGCTGTTGAAGTCGATGCGCGTGCCGAAGCAGAGGGAGACCAGGATCGCCAGCTTGTGGGCCGTATCCACCCCCTCGATGTCAAAGGTCGGGTCGGGCTCGGCGTAGCCCAACTTCTGGGCCGCCTTGAGTACGTCGGCAAAATCCGCCCCCTCCTGGGTCATTCGGGTCAGGATGTAGTTGCATGTGCCGTTCATGATGCCGAACACCGAGCCGATGCGGTTGGCGGCCAGGTTCCCCTTGATGGAGGTCAGCACCGGGATGCCGCCCCCCACCGAGGCCTCGAACTGCACCTCGACTCCCTTGCGGGCCGCGGCGGCAAAAATCTCGTCGCCATGCAGGGCCAGGAGCGCCTTGTTGGCGGTGACGATATGCTTCCCCTTTTCGATGGCCTTGAGCACAAAGCTCTTGGCCGGTTCGTATCCTCCCACCAGTTCGATCACCACCGAGATCTCCGCGTCGTCGAAGATGGCATTGACGTCGGTGGTCAGGCAGGCGGGATCGACCGTGACGCCCCGGTCGCTGGTGATATCCAGGTCAGCGATCCTTTTCAGCACGATGCCTGCCCCGACCTTGCTGCGGATGACGTCCGAGTTCTGCTGGAGCAGCTTGACCACCCCGGCCCCGATATTGCCGTAACCTATCAGACCTACCTTGATATCGCTCATTGACTAACCTCGTATTAGTCTTCCGCCGGTTCTTCGGTCTTGGCGCATGCCTCGATCTCGTCCAGGATGCCGTTTACGAAGGCCGGAGAATCCTTGTCGCCAAATCGGCGAGCGATCTCGATGGCCTCGTTGATGGTGACCTTCTTGGGGATGTCATTCCTGAACATCAGTTCATAGGTGGCCAGGCGCATGACGTTCAGGTCCACTCGCGGCATGCGGGCCAGGGCCCAGTTCCTGGAACGGGCCTTGATGGCCGTGTCGATGGTCTCGCGGTGCTCCTGCACCCCCACCACCAGCCCCTCGGCAAACTCCCTGATCGTGGCCGGGATGTCGCCCTGCTCCTCGCGGAAGGTTTGCAGGGTTTCGCGCAGCCCGGTGGCGGGGTTGACGTCCAGGGCATAGAGTATCTGCAGCGCCAGTTCGCGCGCTTCCCGTCTAACACCCATTATTTCAGGGCTTTCAGCAGGTTGGCGGACTCAATGGCGCCCGCGGCCGCCTCGAACCCCTTGTTGCCGGCCTTGGCGCCGGCCCGCTCAACGGCCTGCTCGATGGTGTCGGTGGTCAGAACGCCGAAGATGACCGGCACGCCGCTCTCCAGGGATACCATGGCCACGCCCTTGGACACCTCGGCCGAGACGAAATCGAAATGGGGGGTCGAGCCGCGGATCACCGCACCCAGGCAGATGACGGCGTCGTACTTCCCGGCCTGGGCCAGCTTCTTGGCGGCCAGCGGGATCTCGAAGGCGCCCGGCACACGGGCCACATGGATGTCCTGGTCAGCGGCGCCGTGGCGAATCAGGGAATCAAGGGCCCCTTCCAGCAGGCGTTCGGAGATGAAGCTGTTGAAGCGGGCGACAACGATACCGAATTTCAGGCCTTTGGCGTCGAGGTTGCCTTCAAAGTATTGTGGCATGGCGAGCTCCTTTTATCGGTCGTTGATAATCTGCTGCGGACTCCGTCCACATAAAGAAATCAAAATGTTATCATATTTTTTTGTGACAAGGGAGAAAAAAGTGCACTCAGGGCCGTTGTCTAGTGTCCCGTGCGGTTAGTCGTGGGAAGTAATTCCGAGCAATTTTGGCTGGTGCCAAGGCGCGGCGACGCAGGTGTAGCAGGGTCTACATCAAGGAGCCGCAACGCCGGCAGCAGACAAAAGAGCCGGAATTACGAGTACGAACTAACCGCACGGGACACTAGGGCCGTGGAAGGCGATGGCCCCGTTGTAGTCGGCCAGCAGGAACTGAGTTCTCAGGTTCTTCTCATGCCGTTTTGCCGCTTTTGCGGCATGGTTGCAGACCAGCTCCAGCAGTCCGGGGTCGAAGTTGGAGGCGATGACGATCTCCCTGGCGGTGTTGGCCGGGGCTATGGCCGCGGTGACGGCCTCGGGAAGCCCTGCCTCCACGGCCCACCCCAGGAGGCGGGACAGGTCCAGCTCCGAGGCGGCGGCATGGGTGTTCTCGTGACCGCAGGCGATCTTGAGCAGCTTGGCGAACTGGCAGGCGACGAGCGGCTGAACAAAGCCCCTCTGGGCGCAGGAGCGCAAGGCATGGGCCACGTGGTCCCCCATCATGACAAAGGCCTCGTCCGGGAGCAACACCCGCTCCCCGGTAACGGGATGGGCGGCTGCATGGTTGAGAAGGCGCTGGGCCGCCAGCTCGCTGGTGCGGCCGGTGGAAAGGACCACGTTCCCGCAGCCGCAGGCGCGGGCCACGTCCAGGGCGGTGTCGATGGTGTCGGTCCAGGCTTGGGCCGACAGGGGGCTGACGATGCCGGTGGTGCCGAGGATCGAAAGGCCCCCCTGGATGCCGAGGCGGGCGTTGAGGGTTCTCTGCGCCCGCAGCTCGCCGTCCGGGATGCTTATGGTGACTAGGAGCGTGAATGGTGAATCGTTGATCGTGAATGGTGAATGGTGAATCGTGAATGGTGAATCTAGAGGCGTTAATCGTGAATGGTGAATGGTGAATGGTGAGTCTTGAATCGCTTCGCGGACCGCCTGCTCGATCATCCGGCGCGGCACCGGGTTGATGGCCCACTCGCCCGGCGCTACGGCCAGGCCCGGTTTGGTGGCCTTGCCGATGCCGGCGCCCCCTTCGATGTTGATGGTGCTTCCCCCTGTGGAGGAGCAGGGGAGGGGCGGGATGAGTGCCACCCTGGCATGCAGTTCGGCCCCGTTGGTCACGTCCGGGTCGTCGCCCGCATCCTTTACCACGAAGCATGCGGCTTCGTCGGCGGTGAAGCTCTGTCCGTGCAGCGGAAACGTGGCGGAGATCCCGGCGGGCAGCTCGATAACGACCTCGGAGACCTCTGCCTGGCGGGCGAGCATCAGGGCCGCGCCCTTGGCCGCCGCTGCGGCGCAGGCACCGGTGGTATAGCCGTGTCGCAGGGTCTTTTTCATCTATGTCCCTGCGGCAATGATCGCCAGGGCGTTCACCACCGCAGCCGCCACGTTGGAGCCACCCTTGCGCCCCATGTTGGTGATGAAGGGGATGGAGCCGTCCGTGGCCGCCAGGGCTTTCTTGCTCTCCTCGGCCCCCACGAAACCGACCGGCAGGCCGATAATCAGGGCCGGCTGCGCCACGCCTTCACTGACGAGCCGCAGCAGCTCGAACAGGGCCGTGGGGGCGTTGCCGATGACGAAGATGCGGTTGTCCGGGGAGGCCACGGCCTTGCGCATGGCGGCAACGGATCGGGTGACGCCATAGCTATGGGCCGCCTCGGCCACGTCCGGGTCGGCCACGTGGCAGACGGTCCGGCAGCCGAAGGAGGCCAGGCGGGCCTTGCCGATGCCGGACAGGGCCATGTTCGTGTCGGTGACGATAGCGCAGCCGCTTTTGATGGCCGCCACCGCCTTTTCCACCACCCCGTCGGAAAACACCATGGAGCCGGCATACTCGAAATCGGCGCTGGTATGGATGCTGCGGCGCACCACCTGCCACTCGGCCTCGGGCCAGCCGTGGTCCCCGGCTTCCTGGTCGATGATACGGAACGATTCGGCCTCGATCTCCTCCGGTTTCATGGTCAGGGAGTCCATCAGCGCCACCCCAAAAGGTCCAGCGCCTCGTTGATCCGCTCGCTCTCCACCTCGGCCAGCTTGCGGTGCACCCCCAGGTGCGCGCCCATCTCCATGACCAGGCCGGGGTGGCGAATTTGGGCCGCCTCGATCTCCTCGGGCAGGTCGTGCAGCACATGGGCGCCCATGAAGAGGAAATAGGGCATGAGCAGGATGCGTTCGGCGCCCTGAGCCACGCAGGCGTCGATGCCGTGCTGGATGTCCGGTTCGTGCATCTCGCGGAACGCGACCTCGACGATCTCGAAGCCGGTCATCTCCTGCACCATCTTTGCCACCTCGCGGGCCGCGTCGTTTGCCTGGGGGATGCGGCTGCCGTGAGCCATCAGCAGAATTGCGGTTTTCATTGTACCTCGCTTTGTGATGTGAGTGGTGATGCGGGTGGTTTTGGTGTAAAAAGTGGTCCTAATTACATAATTGACAACATGTAGCCAGTTGGCTACACTAAGTCCATGGTGGAAATTCGCAAAACAGACCTTTTTGCTACGTGGCTTGACAACCTGCGCGATGTTCATGCAAAGGCTCGTGTCCTGACAAGGAACCTATAGGAGTTAACAATGCCAAAAACCGCTACCAGTCGCTATGATGTTGCCGAGCATCTCCGGACTCCGGAGGAAATGGCAGCCTATCTTGAAGCATGCCTTGAAGAGGCTAACGGCGATGCAGCCTTCATCGCTAAAGCGCTCGGTGACATAGCACATGCCCAAGGAATGTCTCAAGTCGCTCGCGTTGCCGGTCTTTCCCGTGAAAGTCTTTATAAGGCGCTTTCAGGTGAACGGGTACCAAGCTTCGATACAATCCTCAAAATCGTCGCGGCGCTGGGACTCAAACTGCACGCAGAAGCTGCTCGATAAATTTTTTCATCGACATTGCCAGACAATTGCTTTTTGGTGGAGTTACGTTACTGGTCACGCAACTCCAGACAGAATCGTGCCGGCTTTCAACAATTTCCTTTCCAATTCGTATCCGATCCCCGCAACCTTTCCTAAGGCCCGCTCACGGGCTCATCGATTTGTGCTGCATCAGCATGGCAATGAGGGAGCACGATGGGGTCATGTCTGCATTCTAGGTGGGTGTTCAAGTCTTACGGTCCCGGTCATAGGGGCTGATGACGTTTGTACACTCTTTGCAGCGATAAAAATATCGATCTTTTCTCAGGACCGTGTACAGGCCGAAGGCAAACAGCAGCATCCAGTCCATTACGCCGACAACCCAGCCGAAGTACCAGCCGGTTGCCAATCCGACCAAAAAACCGGCTATGATCCAGCGCACGCCATATCTTCTCCGGTCGGAGAGGGGGATTGTTTCACCGCAAAAACCGCATGCAGTGAATGGGGGGAAGTCCGTCGTCACGCCTGTTCTCTCTGGTTGATTATGACGCCGGCTCCTGTGGCATCCAGATCCTTCAATGCTTTCCACGGTCCGCTCAGCGGCTCATCCACCACGGCCTCGCCCAGGCGCTGCATCAGCAGGGCAATAAGCCGTGCGGACGGGGCCACGTCGCCGCCGGGGGCGTCTATTCCGTGCACCCGCGGCGGGTGCAACTCGGGGGTGAGCCCCTTGATCGGCAGGCCGGGGTTCATCACCTTTTTGAAACGCTGGGCACGTCCCTCGTTATTGATATAGATGCCCTCCTGCTCCACCCAGGCGGTGGTGGGCAGCACCACCCCGGCCCGCGCCACCAGCCCGGTGGGCCGCCAGTCAGCGGCTGCGAGCACGGCGATCCCTTGCGGGAGTTCGTGGTGGAGGTCGGCCTCAAAGGAGATGATCCCCTTAATCCGGCCATCGGCAAGGGCCGCTGACAGCGCCACGCCATGATGCTGCCGGGCCAGTTCGGCGCAGCCGAAGGCGTTTGGGCCGTCCAGGATGAAGGCCAGTTTCGGTTCCGGTTGAAGTCCCCCTTTGTCAAAGGGGGATTGAGGGGGATTTGCCGTTTCGATGGATGATGAAATCCCCCCCGACCCCCCTTTTGTAAAGGGGAGAGCAAAGGCAGATTGAATATTTTTTAACGCCTCTAACCCCTGGCGGCTGGTGCCGCAGATGATGACCGGGCGCTTGGTCTCTGCCAGCGGCACGTCGGCCAGGGAGGCGATATACTCGAATTTGAACGGAAGGGGCCCCCTCACCCGGCCTTCGGCCACCCTCTCCCCAGGGGAGAGGGGAGGCTGTGTGCCTTCTCCCTCCGGGAGAAGGGCAGGATGAGGGGCTATGGCGTACACCCGCGCCCCGCTCCGCCACGCCTGGCGCACGGCCAGGGCCATCATGGGGGCCTCGTCCAAGAGGTCGCACCCCACAAGGACCACCAGGTCGGCGCTGCGCACATCCTCCTGGGAGGCGCTGTTCTCCGTTGTCAAGAGCGAGACCGCCTTACCTGTCAGTTCGGCACGGTCCGTGTCGTTGAACAGGCAGAGCGTGCCGGCGCCGAGCATCTCCCGCAAGCGGGCGGCCATGATGTTCCCCGCAAGGTCCATGCGGGTAGAACCCACAATGGCCAGGCTGTCCGGACCGTGCAGTTCCAGGAATTCGCCCAGGAGCGTCGCCAGGGCGTCCAGGGCCTCGTCCAGGCTGACCGGCTTCCCGTCCACCAGGGCTTGGCGCGGCCGTTCCGGGGTATTGACGCCGGCGTTTGAGAAGCGTCCTTTGTCGCAGATGAACCAGCCGTTGACATGATCGTTCCTGCGGGCCGTTGTCTTGAGCAGTTCGCGGTAGCGCGCCATGGGAACGGTGTTGCACCCCAGGGAGCAGTGGGGGCAGACCGAGGGGGCCATGTCGTAGTCCCAGTAGCGGGCGCGGAAGCGGGCGGTCTTGTCGGTGAAGACCCCGGTGGGGCAGATGTCCACCAGGTTACCGGAAAAGGGGGATTGAAGCGGCCCGTCGTCCTGGCGGCCGAAGTAGACGATGGCGGCCCGCCCCATGGCGCCGAAGTCGGCGCCGCCGGCGTACTCCTGGTAGAAGCGGGAGCAGCGGTAGCACTGGATGCAGCGGTTCATCTCGTGTTCGATGAACTCGCCCAGGTACTGGTTGTTGTAGGTGCGTTTTTTGCCGTCATAGCGCCGGATGCCGTGGCCCCCCGCAATGGTGAAGTCCTGTAACTGGCACTCGCCCCCCTCGTCGCAGACCGGACAGTCGTGGGGGTGGTTGATCATCAGCCACTCGATGACGCTCTTGCGCATGGCCATCGCCTCGTCGTCGGTGGTGGAGACCACCATGCCGTCCTGGGCCGGCAACATGCAGGACATCTGCACCCCCTTGACCGGACCGTCCAGCATCTTCACGGCGCAGACCCGGCAGGCGCCGGCCTTGCCCAGGGCAGGGTGCCAGCAGAAATGGGGGATGGGGATATCCACCGACTGGGCCGCTTCGAGCACAGTGGTCCCCTCGGGGACTTCAACCGGTATGTTGTCGATGATTAGTTTGATCATTTTCGATGTTCAATTCCCCAAAGGGCATTTCCCCCCGGTGATATGCTCCCTCACCTCGTCCTCGAACAACCTCAGCATCCCCTCCACTGGTCCCATGGCGCCGGGGGCAAGGGCGCAGAAGGCGTAGTTCAGCATGTGGACATGTTCCCGCAGGATGTCGATATCGGACGCTTCGCCATGGCCGGCTTCGATTCTCTCCAGGATGTGCTGCACAAAGGGGAGCCCTTCCCGGCAGGGGGTGCACCAGCCGCAGGATTCCCGGGCAAAGAAGCGGACCAGGTTGAGGGTTGCTGCCACCATGCAGGTGGTCTGGTCGAAGACCACAACCCCGCCGGTGCCCAGGCGCGAGCCGGCCTTGGCCACCGGGTCGAAGTCCATGGCCACTGCCCAGTGTTCCTTGGTGAAATAGGGAGTGGACGCCCCGCCGGGGATGCAGGCCTTGAAGCTGCTGCCGGGCCGCATGCCGCCGCAGTGGGTGTCGATGATCTCGCCCAGTGGGATGCCGATGGGAAGTTCCAGGCAGATGGGGTTGCGCACGTGGCCGCTGACGCAGAAGAGCTTGGTGCCGGAACCTTCCGGCGTGGCGGCCAGGGCCTTGAACCAGGCCGGACCGTGGGCGACGATGGCCGGTATATTGGCCAGGGTCTCCACGTTGTTTACTACCGTGGGCTGGCCCCACAGCCCCTTTACGGCCGGAAAGGGGGGTTTGACCCGGGGATTGGCCCTGATCCCCTCCAGGGCGTTCATCAGGGCGGTCTCCTCGCCGCAGATGTAGCGGCCGGCCGACAGGTGCACGTCCAGTTCCAGGCTGAAGCCGCTGCCGCAGATGTCGCTGCCCAGGAAGCCGGCCTTGTGGGCAAAGTCTATGGCGCTGCGCAGGTTAAGGGCAGCCTGCTCGTAGCCGCGGCGGATGAAGATGAAGGCGCGCTCCACCCCCAGGGCAAAGCTGGTCAGGGCCATCCCCTCCACCAGCAGGTGCGGGTTGTGCTCCAGCAGCACCCGGTCCTTGTATGTGCCAGGCTCCATCTCGTCGCTGTTGCAGATCAGGTAGCGCGGCCCCGGCAGGTCGCGGGGGACGAACGACCACTTCCTGCCGGTGGGAAATCCTGCCCCGCCCCGTCCCCGCAGGCCGGAGTCGATCACTGCCTGCTGCACGTCGTTGGGCGACATCCCGGCCAGCGCCTTCCGGAGGGTCTGGAAACCGCCGTCGGCCAGGTATTCGTCAAAGGTCACGGCCCGGTCGGGAGGGTTATTTTTGAAGAGGATAGTGTCCACGTTACCGGGACTCCCGGTGGCCGGCGATGATGGCTGCGGCCTGTTCCGGGGAGACCGGGCCGAAGAGACGGTCGCCGATCATCAGGGCCGGGCCGTTGCCGCAGTTGCCCAGGCAGCAGCAGGGGAGCAGGGTAACGGCGTTGTCGGCGGTAGTTGCGCCGGCCGCGATCCCCAGGCGCTGCTCCAGGTGGCGCAGGAGTGTTTCGCCCCCCATGGCCCAGCAGGAGATGGAGTCGCACACGTGCACCACCACCCGTCCCACCGGCCGGCGGTAGATCATCTCGTAGAAGGTGGCCAACTCCTCCACCTGCAGGGGGGAGAGCCCTAAGAGGAGGGCGGCGTCTGCCACGGCCTCGTCGGTAAGCCAGCCATAGTGGCGCTGCAACCCCTTCATAACGTCCACCGCGGCTTCGCGGGGGGTAATGGCCTTGGCTACGCGCTGTTCCAGTTCCTGTCTAAGTTGTGTCGGGATCATGAAGATAGATTATAAATGCTTTGCAGGCCGTGGCAAGGGGAAATCACGGCAAAAAGTGCGCGAAGACCTGGTTGGAGAGGAGCATGCCGCGCCTGGTGAGGCGGACCCTGTCGACGGCCGTTTCAAGCAGTTCCAGGGTCGTCAGCTTCGACACCTCCCTCCCGAACATTTCATCCAGGCCGGCCCCGAATTCCCGGCGGAACGCGTTTTTGTCCACGCCGTCCGCCATGCGCAATCCCAGGAACATGAACTCGGCCATGGCATCCTGCCGGGCGAGGGTCTGTACGTCCTGATGAGGAAGGCGACCCTGGGCCACCGCCCGCGCATAGGCGTCAAGGTCTGCCGGGTTGCCGAAACGGACGCCGTACCCCGTGCGCAGGAAGGAGTGAGCCCCGGCCCCCAGCCCCAGGTAGCCGTCCCTGCGCCAGTAGCCGCTGTTGTGGTCCGAACGGCGGCCGGGCAGGGCGTAGTTGGCGATCTCGTAATGCTCGTAGCCGGCGGCCGTCAGGAGGTCGTCCGCCTCCTCGAACATGGCCGCCGCCAGATCCTCGTCCGGGAGAAGCGGGCTATCCTCGCCGTACCGCGCTGCAAAAGGGGTGCCCTCCTCCACGGTCAATCCGTAGACTGAGATGTGTTCCGGCGCCAGGGCAAGGGCCTGTTCCAGTTCGTGGCGCCACATGGGGAGGGTCTGGTCCGGCAGGGCATGGATCAGGTCGATGCCGATGTTGGCAAATCCCGCATCCCTGGCCGCCTGAAAGGCCTCCTTGGCCTCTGTTGCACTGTGGATGCGCCCCAGTATCGTGAGCAAGGGGTCGTGGAAGGACTGCACGCCGATGGAGAGGCGGTTGACGCCGGCGGCGCGGAAGGCCGCCAATCGTTCCAGGTCCACGGTGCCCGGATTGGCCTCCAGGGTGATCTCGGCCTCCCGCCCCAGGCCGAACAGGGTTTCCGCCTGCTGCAGGAGCCGTGCAACCTGGCGGGGATCGAGCAGGGAGGGGGTGCCTCCGCCGAAATAGACCGACTTAAGCGGCCTCTCCGCTCTGAAGGCTTGGGCTGCCAGGCCCATCTCCGCCTGCAGGGTGTCGCCATACCCTTCCAGGTCGCCGGCGGCAGGTTCCTGGGAGACAAAGGCGCAGTAGGGGCATTTGCGGCGGCAGAAGGGGATATGGAGGTAAAGACGAGTGAACATCAGGACGTAAGGTGGGCCGTGGGGATTGCGGTAACAGATGGAGACGCGGGCTTCATTTTTTCTTCAGGCTTTTAATATGCTCCTTGAAATGCTTGATAACGGCGGGAAGAAGCGAAATAAGAACCACTGCAACTATCCCCAGGAGGATCAAAATTTTTTTATCAGGCACACAGCCCCCTTTTGAAGGTATCTTATGTTTACAGTCTATTTATAAGAAATCCGGATAAAGAATACAACATTTATAACAAGCAATGGTTCTTCACGGTTGTGAGTATGGCCTGGAACGCCAGGACTTAGGCATTCTAAGCGAGAGAAGCCGGGAAGGCGTCACGGATTCAGGACAAAGTTTATGGATTGCAATTTCAGCCGGATTGAGTACAATGTGCCGTCAACTCGGACGCCCTGCTGAGGTATCTGAAAACTCTGAAATAGCAGCGACGCTAACCAAAGGCCTGCCCCGCGGCGGGCCTTTATTCTTTGGGGGCATATGCGACTGAGAGAAGACCAGATACACCGACTGGCCGAAAAGGTGTACAATGACCTTGCCAACGATGGGCTGATCACGCCCAAGGGGGAGCGGAGCGCCGTGGTGGCGGGGATCGTCAAGACCATTAGCCGGGATTTCAGCCGCGAGCAACAGCTGGAGCGCGACGCCGAACGGCTGCTGGACGAGACCGTAGCCGCTATGGGGCGGGGCGCCGCTGAGATCGACAGGCGCAAGATGCTCAGGCTGATCAAGGAAAAGCTGGCAAAGGAACGGAAGATCGTATTATGAGCCTCTCGGAAGACCGCATATCCCACATGGCCCACGAGGTCGTGGATTTCATATGGAGCGAAGACCTGGCCGATGTAACCGACGAAAGCCGGGCCCTGGCCCGGGTCAAGCAATCCCTGGGCGCCTTCTTCGGCGCCGTGGAGGAGATCGACGAGGCGGTGCGCGCCAAGCTTCGGAACCGTGCGCCGGGAAGCCGGGACTGGGATGTCCTCTACCAGAAGTTCTACCAGGAAGAGCTGGCAAAGCGGCATCTGTAACTCAAAACGGAAAGATCACAACATGCTCGACCCCGAACTCACAGCACAGCTCAAGCGGGTGCTGACCTCGCTGGAACAACTCCTGCCGCGACCCATCCCGGCTATCGACTGGTCCGTCACTACTGCCGCCAACTGGCGCCGCCACTCCTTTGCCGGTTACCTGGAGCCGCTGGACGTAGTGGCGGGCATCACTCTGGACGACCTCCTGGGTATCGACGAACAGAAGCGGGTGGTCGAGGAGAATACCCGCCAGTTCCTGGCCGGGCTGCCGGCCAACAACTGTCTGTTGTGGGGGACCCGGGGGACCGGCAAGTCGTCCCTGGTGCGGGCCATCCTCGACAGCTATGCGGTCCGGGGGCTGCGGGTCATCCAGGTGGACAAGGACGATCTGGTGCACCTGCCGGATATCGTCGATGTCATCAAGACAGAGCCGTACCGTTTTCTCGTATTCTCCGACGACGTCTCCTTCGAAACCGGCGAGTCCAGCTACAAGATGCTGAAGAGCGCCCTGGACGGCTCTGTCTACGCGCCGCCGGAGAATGTCCTGATCTGCGTCACCTCCAACCGCCGTCACCTGGTGCCCGAGTACGAGAGTGACAACCGCGGGGCCATGCTCTATAATAATGAACTCCACCACGGCGAGGCGGTGGAGGAGAAGATCTCCCTGTCCGGGCGCTTCGGCCTCTGGGTGGGCTTTCACCCCTTCAGCCAGGACCAGTACGTTGAGGTGGTCAGCCAGTGGGTGGGCAAGCTGTGCGTCAGGCTGGACACCGAGCCGATCTGGGATGACGAGACCCGGCAGGCGGCCATCCTCTGGTCCCAGCAAAAAGGGGACTGCAGCGGCCGCATCGCCTACCAGTTCGCCAGCCATTGGGTGGGAAAGCGCTTATTGGCCCAGCGTTAAAGGCCGATTTCTGCCACAGGGACACAGAGACGCAGAGGAAAATCAAGGTAAGCGAATAGAAAAGTAAAAACGAATTGAGTTACAGCAGGGCCATGGGCACGTGCCCGCGGCCCTTTTTCACGAAAGGCAGGTTCATGTTTCACGCTCCATATAAGCCGTTCCTGGTCGCACTGACCGGTGTTTTTCTCTGCCTCCCTGCCGCAATCTCATCCCGAGCCGACGATCCGGTCTCCCTTGCTGCCGCGCAGTTCCGTGAAAAGGATTACAGCGACGCTTATGCCATGGCCAAGAAATGCGCAGAATCGCCCCAGCGGAGCTTTCTGCTCGGCGTGGCCGCCCTGCGCCTGGGAAGGGGGGACGAGGCCCTGCCCCTGCTGGCCCAGGCCGAGCAGAAGCTGCCGCTCTTGGCGGACTACGCGGCCCTGTACCAGGCCGAGGCGCTGCTGAAACAGAAGCGGTATGCCGAGGCCGCGGCCAAGGCCGTGGCCGTTGCCAGGACCTATCCCGGCTCCCTGCTGGTCCGCCGCGCCGGCAAACTGGCCGCGGACAGCCTGTTCGGGGCCGCTGATTACCGGGGGGCGCTCAAAGCGTACCAGGCCTTTGTGGAGCAATACGCAGCCGGCGGCGACTCGGTGGATGCCCTGTTCCAGTCGGCCCGCAGCCGGGAGGGGATCGGCGACAAGGAGGGGGCGGCCCAGGTCTATCGCAGCGTCTGGTTGAATAACCCGACCTCGGCCCAGGCGAAACAATCACGGGAACGGCTGGCCGACCTGGAAAAGAGCGGCGTCAAAACCGCCGGGTTTGCGCCTGAGGATCTTTTCCGCCGGGCTTCCAGCCTGTATACCCGGAACGAGTTCACCGCGGCCCTGAAGGCACTGGCAACGATCCCGACCGATGGCCAGCCCGTGGGCTTTGCAAGCCGGGTGGATTTCCGGACCGGCATGACCCACTACCGCTTGCGGAATTTCATGCTGGCCGAGAAGTATTTCCTCCGGGCAACCGCCAGCCCTGTGGCTGACATCAGCTCCGAGGCGCGTTTCTGGCGGGCCAAGTCCCTGGAGCGCCGGGACCTGGATGCGCAGGCCTATGTCCTCTACATGGAACTGGCCGGCGAAGGGAAGGGGCACCAGTTTGCCGACGACGCCCTGATCGAGGCGGCCGGCCTGCGCAAGAACATGGGGAGCTTCGCCGAGGCGGCACACCTGTTCGAGCTGCTTCCCAAGAGTTTCCCCGAGTCGAAATTCGTGCCCCGGGCTACCTGGGATGCTGCCTGGTGCCGCTACCTGGCCGGCGGCTACGCCGTGGCCGCCGAAGCGTTCAAGGCGCAGCTCAAAGACGATAGCGTGCGGGAGAAGGCGTTGTATTGGCTGGCCAGGGCGCTGGAAAACACGGCGAATGCCGATGCCGCCGTCTATTACCGCCAGCTTATGGATGAATACCCGGCCGGTTTCTACGCCACCTGGTACCGGGACCGGCAGGGCATCGCAGATTTGCGCCAACCCCTGGGCCCTCGCAATGCCCTGGCGGAGTTGCCCCTGTTGTCCGGCTTCGAGAAGCCGCGCCTGCTGGCTGCACTGGGGATGGTGGAGGATGCGCGGGCCGAGATGGCGGCTGCCCGCAAGAGGATCGGCGATAGGAAGGTGCCGTTCCCGGGACTGGCCCGCGTCTACCTGGAGACCGGGGACTACGGTTCCGCCATCGCCCTGTTCCTGCAAAACCGGCCGATAAAGTGGGAAGCAGTGACCCTGCCGCTCTGGACGGCCGGCTATCCGGTGGCATATACGGAACAGATCCGGCAGCAGGCCGCCGCCAACGGCCTCTCGGAGGGGTTGGTCTTTGCCCTGGTCCGGGCCGAAAGCAGTTTTTCTCCGACCATAAAATCCGGCGCCGGGGCCATCGGCCTGATGCAACTCATGCCGGCCACCGCCAGGATGACGGCAGGGGAGAAGGGGCATTTCGACCCCCAGCGTCTCGTTTCGCCCGATTGCAACCTTACACTGGGGACCAGACATCTCCGGGAACTGCTAATGGGGTTTGACGGGGATGTGGTCTATTCCATCGCCGCCTACAACGCCGGGGCAACGGCTGTGGAACGGTGGAAGAAGAGCTTCAAGGGGCTGAAGAAGGACGAGTTCATCGAAAACATCCCCTACCAGGAGACGCGGGAGTACGTTAAGAAGGTCTATGCCTCTGCCGCCACCTACCGGCAGTTGTACGGGATCAAGTAGGCTGGCACGCTCTTGCCGATTGCATTTGGCGGGGGATTTCCGTATACTCCAATACTTTACTACTATTTGGGGGGAGAGATGATTCAGATCGATTTCGACAAGATGGGCGGACTGATCCCGGCCATTATCCAGGACCACGCCTCGGGCGAGGTGCTGATGGTGGCCTTCATGGACAAGAAGACCCTGGACCTGACCCTGGAGAGCGGCAAGACCTGGTTTTTCAGCCGCACCCGCAACAAATACTGGATGAAAGGTGAGGAGTCGGGCAACACTCAGGAGGTGATGGAGGTGCTGACCGATTGCGATGCCGACACCGTGGTGATCAAGGTCAAGCAGAACGGCCCGGCGGCCTGCCACACCGGCAACCGCAGTTGTTTTTACGTCAAGTGGGAGAACGGAGAATGGGTTGAGCATAGCAACCCCCTCTTTAACCCGGACGAAGTATATAAGAAGGGATGAATGCGAAAAAATCGCATCCATTAGGAAAATCGACATCAAGCGAGGTTGTTATGAGTAATATTTTGAACTTTGGTATTCCCAAAGGGAGTCTTGAAAACGCCACCGTCGAGCTGTTCAGCAAGGCCGGCTGGCAGATCAGCATCTCGTCCCGCAGCTACTTCCCCGGCGTTGACGATAGCGAGATGAACTGCAAGCTGATCCGTCCCCAGGAGATGGGCAAGTACGTGGAACGCGGCACCATCGATGCCGGGATCGCCGGCCGCGACTGGGTCAGGGAAAACCAGGCGGATGTGGTCGAGGTCTGCGAGATGGTCTACTCCAAGGTGTCGCGCCGCCCGGCCCGCTGGGTGCTGGTGGTGGCCGGCGACTCCAAGGTCCAGGGGCCGGAAGACCTGCACGGCGCCACCATCTCCACCGAACTGGTCGGTTTCACCAAACGCTACTTTGCCGAGCGCAACATCCCGGTGAACGTGGAGTTCTCCTGGGGCGCCACCGAGGCCAAGGTGGTCGACGGCCTGTGCGACGCCATCGTGGAGGTGACCGAGACCGGATCGACCATAAAGGCCAACGGCCTGCGCATCGTCTGCGACCTGATGGAGTCTGTGCCGGTCATGATCGTCAACAAGGCCTCCTGGGCCGATCCCTGGAAACGGGAGAAGATCGAGCAGATCGCCACCCTTCTGAAGTCGTCCCTGGCTGCCGAGGGGATGGTCGGCCTCAAGATGAACGCCCCGGCCGACCGGATCGAGGCTATCACCAAGGTCCTGCCCAGCCTGAAGAATCCGACCATCTCGCACCTGTACAACTCCGACTGGCTCTCCGTGGAGAGCATCATGTCCGAGAAAGAGGTGCGCCGCATCGTGCCGAAGTTGTTGAAACTGGGAGCGGAGGGGATTATCGAGTATCCTTTAAATAAGATCATTTAGAGAAACGCCATGACATGTACACGAACCGGCGATGACTGTCGCTGCACCTACACCCCGGCCTGCTCACGGCGCGGCAACTGCTGCCAGTGCGTGGCCTTTCACCGCGAGCAAGGCCAGGCGACCGGCTGCATGTTCACCCCGGCCGGGGAGAAAAGCTATGACCGCTCCCTGGCCAACCTGATGCGGGACCGCAAGATCTCCAAATTACCCTCCACACCATGCTCTCCTTTGACATAACCCACAACGATCATTGCCGCAGGCTGGAGAGCTTCCTGCGCACCATCATGCCCCTGGCCGCGCCCGGCTACTGCCGCAAGCTGATCAAGAGCGGCGCGGCCCGTCTCGATGGCGCCAACGCCACTACGGACACCATGCTGGTTGTGAACGACCGGGTAACCCTGAAGGAGAGCGCCACCGCAGCATCCCTTCTCAGCCCGACCCGTCCGGCGCTTGATCTCCTCTACGAGGACGACCAGGCGGCCATCGTAAACAAGCCGGCCGGCCTCCCCATGCACCGCACCGCGGAGCGGGAAGAAAACCTGGTTGACGAGGGAATGGCCTACATGGCGTGGCGCGGCACCCCGTGCAAGCTGTACCCGGTGAACCGCCTCGACCGGGGGACATCGGGGGTCGTCATCCTGGCAAAGAGTTCCTCGGCAGCAGGCATGTACGGCCGCCAGGTCAAGGAGACCGGCCTGGACAAGCTCTACCTGGCCCTGGTGACTGGGATTCCCGACGAGAGCGGCGTAATCACGGATCCGCTTGACGACAAGGAGTCAGAGACCCGCTACACGGTTCTACTGCAAGGGGCGGGCAACGCCCTCTTGGCCGTGACGCCCATCAGCGGGCGCATGCACCAGATCAGGCGGCACCTGGAAATGATCGGCCATCCGGTTCTGGGGGACAAGCGTTACGGCGTGGGAGAGCTGCCCGATTATGACGGGTTTGCCCTCCATTCGTTCCGCACCATCGTGGTCAGGCCGGAGGCGGGACCACTGACGGTCTGCGCGCCGCTGCCGGATGGTTTTTGGGGACTGGCGCAGCGATATCTGGCCCAGACACCGGAGGCTGTCATTGCGCGCTTGGATGCGTGTCTGGCCGTGGCTTGCGAGGCAACCCCGGGCCTATAACCCAAAGAAAGGTTGGGGCCAAGAATTCCCCCCTTTGACAAAGGGGGGCCAGGGGGGATTTGCCTTGAGTTTTGGTTGTAGCCGTCAGGTCACCGCCTGAATCCACCCACCCGAAAGAAACAAAAATGAAAAAGTGCCCATTCTGTGCCGAAGAAATCCAAGACGATGCGATAAAGTGCAAGCACTGCGGCGAGTTCCTCGACCCGTCCGCCCGGCCGCACTCCGGAGAGGCCGGCGCCAAGTGGTATTTCCGGAAAGGCTTTATCGTCATCGCGCTCTTGAGCGTGGGACCTCTGGCCTTGCCGCTCATCTGGTTGCGACCGAATACGTCGCGCAACTGGAAGATCGGGCTCACCATCGTAACCCTTGTGCTCAGTTGGTTCCTGTACCAGGCAACCCTGGAATCCATGAAGAACCTCTCCGAGTATTTCAAGCTTCTTAACGGGCTGTAGACCGGGCGGGCCGATTGTATCTGAAGATGCTTGCTGCCTGTGATGCGGCTTTTCTGTTTTATTGCCGACCGTAATGTAGTACAAATCACACACCACTCACCGGAGGAGGCGCAACCATGGGCGGACAGACCATCTTCATCACCGGGGCATCGGCAGGCTTCGGCGCCGCCTGCGCCCGTATCTTCGCCCAGGCGGGCAATCGCCTGATCCTGACGGCCCGCCGCATCGATCCTTTGCTGGCCTTGCAGAAGGAATTGGCAGGCACGGCCGATACTTACATCATCCCGCTGGACGTGCGCGACCGGGAGGCGGTGCAGGGGGCGGTGAACTCTCTGCCGGAACCGTTCCGCGAGATCGACGTGCTGATCAACAGCGCCGGCCTGGCCCTGGGGCTGGAACCGGCCCATCAGGTCAGCCTGGACGACTGGGAGACCATGGTGGACACCAATATCAAGGGGCTCATGTACTGCACGCGCCTGATCCTGCCCGGCATGGTGGCCCGCAACCGGGGGCACGTCGTCAACATCAGCTCCACCGCCAGCTCGTGGCCCTATCCGGGCGGCAATGTGTACGGCGGCACCAAGGCCTTTGTGACCCAGTTCTCCCGCAACCTGCGCTGCGACCTGCTCGGGACCAAGGTGCGGGTAACCTGCATCCAGCCCGGCATGGCCGAAACCGAATTTTCCAAGGTCCGTTTCAAGGGTGACGAGGAAAAGGCGGCCAAGGTCTACGAAGGGGTCGAGGCCCTGACGGCCGGCGACATCGCCGAGACGGTGTACTGGGCAGTCAGCCGTCCTCCCCATGTGAACATCAACACCCTGGAGGTCATGTCCATCGACCAGGCGTGGGCGCCGTTTGCGATCCACCGGGAAAAACAATAAGTACGAAAAGGATACGACATGGCAAAGGAATTATACGTAGGGCACCTGTCGGAAGAGGTGACGGAAGAGGAACTGCGCAAGCTGTTCTCGGTGATGGGGACCGTGACCTCCGTGCACCTGATTATCGACCCCGAGACCAGGGAGTTCAAGCGCTGTGCGTATGTGCGCATGGCGGCGGACGTAGACCCCAGGGATGTGGTCGAGACCTTGGACGGCGCATATTTGGTGGACCGGGTCATCACGGTCAGCATCGCCCGCCCGCAGAGTGAACTCAAACCGGGTAGACCGGGCGGCGCCGGAAGGCCGGGACCCGGTGCGCGGCCAAAAACCGGGGCCGGAGCAAGGTTCGGCGCGAGACCCAAACCGGGCGCGGGAGCAAAACCGGGTGCTGGAACAAGGACTGGCGAAAGAGCGCGGCCTAGTGCGGGAACAAGGCCTGACGCAGAAGCGAGGTCTGGTGCTGGAACAAGGTCTGGAGCTGAAGCGAGGACCGGTGCTGGAATAAGGTCTGGAGCAGAAACGAGGTCCGGCGCAGGAGCAAGTCCGGGTACGGAAGCGAGGTCTGGTTCGGGAACGAGAACCGGTTCGCGAGCAAGGTCTATTGCGGAATCAAGAATTGGCGCCGTATCGAGGTCCGGAGCCGAAGCACGGTCTGGTACTGGACCAAGGGCCGGCGCGGGAAAGCGGTCTGATGCCGGCGCAAGGCCCGGCGCGGGGGCAAGGCCCAGCGCAGGAGCAAGGCCGAAAAGTGGCGACCGTAGCGGCAGCAGCAGGCCTCCCCGCCCAGGCGGCGAAAGGAAAGGTCCGCGCAAGGGGCGCTAGCGACTATCCTGGAAAGACAAAGCTGTATCTCACAGAGGCACAGAGGAAAACAGTAACGAAAATCGTTAACGGCAATTAGTCACGCGACGACGCAACGACGCAACGAAAGGCAAAAGCTTGAAAGAATGTAATTACGGTCTGAACTTGGGAATGGCCCTGATTTGATAACGGCTTGGTTTCCGTCGCGTCGTTGCGTCGTCGCGTGAGACCGCTTTTGGGTTTTGATTCTATGCCTGATGATCTAAGGCACCAGCACCCCGGCCCCCCTGATCCTTCCTTCCCGCAGGGCCGTCAGCGCCTCGTTGGCCCGTTCCAGGGGGAATAGCTCCACTTCGGTACGCACCGGCACCTGGGGCGCCAGCTTTAGGAACTCCTCCCCATCGCGGCGGGTCAGGTTGGCCACAGACACGATGCTCCGCTCGCCCCACAGGATGTCGTAGGGAAAGGCCGGTATGTCGCTCATGTGGATGCCGCCGC
>PLYK01000072.1 GCA_003151775.1 Geobacter sp.
CTCGATCTTCACCGCCTCGGCGCCCCCCTCCTTGATCATCCTGCCGCAGGTGCGGCAGGCATCCTCGACGCCGGCCTGGTACGACATGAACGGCATGTCGGCCACCACCAGGGCCTTGGGGTCGGCGCGCCTGACCGACTTCACGTGGTAGAGCATCTCAGCCATGGTGACCGGCAGGGTCGTATCGTGTCCGGCCACCACGACACCGGCCGAATCCCCCACCAGGATCATATCCACCCCCCCCTGGTCCACGAGGCGCGCAAAGGGGAAGTCGTAGGCGGTCAGCATGGTGATGCGGCGCCCTTCCTGCTTCATCTGGAAGATATCCGGTATGGTTATTTTCTTGCGCATGCAATCCCCTGTCCCCAAAACAAAAAACGCGCCGGAAAGGCGCGATATCGTTCAGTGCAAAAGCCATGCAATGCACTGGCGGGTATTCCCTTCCGTCCCGGTTCTTGCAGAATCCCGGCGGTATATGGTCGTACTGTAATCTCCGGTCCCGTGTTTGATCGACTCCCCTGAGGTGGCCGTCATGAAGACCGAAAGCTTATTTATACCAAAATAACTGCAAAAGGGCTACTAAAAAACTTCTCCGATGTAGCGGATTGCTGAAAATCGTCATGAGGGGGTCGAACTGTTCAGGCGCCTCATGGACTCCAACTCCTTGATCACCTCTGCGCCCTGGTCACGACGGGTCTCCATGTTGTTGAACATCTCTTTCACCATGCCGCCGACCGACTCGACGATCAGGCTGATGCGGAGACCATCTCCCACCTGCTGCGAGGTGGAATTGACCATTGCATGGGCCATATCCTTGATGGATTCTATGGAGCGGGCGATACTCTTGGTAGCCTTGGTCTGGTCGGTCGAAGCCGAAAAGATATGGGTCGTCATGGCGCTGATCTCTTCCATGGACTTTGCAACCAGATGAACGCTCATGGCCTCCTCTTCCGTAGCCTGTTTGATCTGTTGGGTCATATCCATGGAACTGACCGAGCGGTCGTAAATGGCCTTGAGGGTTTCGCCGGTGGAATTCCCCAGCTCAACGCCGCGCTGCACGAGGCTCTTGGTGATGGTAATGTTGTTGGCAGCGGTTTTCGACTCGGTCATGATCTGTTCGATGATGGAGGTGATCTCGCTGGTCGAGTGCCCTGTCTGGAGCGAAAGGGTGCGGATCTCATCGGCCACCACGCCGAAGCTCTTGCCGTATTCGCCCGCCTGGGCGGCAATGATCGATGCGTTCAGAGCCAGCAGGTTGGTACGCTTGGTGATGTCGTTGATCACATTGACGATATTCTCGATCCTGTTGCTGTTTTCAGACAACCTCGTGATGGCTTCGTAGGAGAGCCCGACCGACGCCTGAATCTCGGCCAGGGAGTCGATCGTCTCGGCAACGATGGCCCGGCTCTCGTCCGTGTGGGATTTCACCTGGCTGGACACCTCGTGGGAGATGGCGGCGTTCTGCTCCACATCGTTGATGGTTCTGCTGATCTGCTCCATGGCGGATGCAGATTGGTGTACAATGTCGGCCAAGTGGTCCAGGTTGCGGGTAACCTGTTCAATGGTTACTGAGATCTCGCTGACAGCGGCACTGGTTTCATCCACCGAGGCCATCACCCCCTCGGCGGCCGAGGCAATGGCGGCCGTACCTCCGGCAACCGACTCGACGCTTTCTTTGAGATCCCTGACGTTGTTGAAATGCTGCACTCGGCTGCTCAGCAGGAAGGCGAACGAGTTTTCCATCTCCGTCGTCAGGGTGTTGACGGAGGTCATCAGGTTGATAGTGGTGATGGCCGACGCGACCTGATCGGCAAAGAGCATGATCGTATCGACGTCGGAATCGTTCATGGGGCGGCGGCTGGATTTGTTGTCGATGCCGAAGACGCCGACGGCTTCGCCCTTGACCACGATGGGGCAGAGGACGAAGCTCTTGGAACGAAGGGGCTTCAGGCCGTTGTAGGGGGGTTGCAGGTGATAATCATCGGGATAGTTGGAGATGTCGTCAACCAGGAACACCTTTTTCTCGGCAAAACACTTGTAGATCACGCCGATCCTCCCGTCGAGGGGCAACATCACGCCGCTAACGTCATAATTATCCGTGCCGGCGGTCGTTACGAAACGAAGCTGGGTGCTGTCGTGGACCATGAGGATATTGACCCGTTCATAACCCAGCACCTCGTGAAGCCCGGCGGCGCACAGCAGCAGGATTTCGTCCAGGTTGAGGGACATCTGCATCTTGCTGCTGATCTGATGGAAGTTCTTGATGTTGTTGTCCAACACCTTGTAGCGGTTTTCAAATATCTCTTTCTGGGAGGCAACCTCGCTATGGAGGACATCGAGTTCAGTGGCCCGTTCGCACAGTTCGTCGTTGTTTTGGCTGATAAGGTATCCCATGACAGCAAACACGATGGCGGTCCCGAAGCCCATGTAAATGTACATGGCGAGATGCTCGGGCGAGGCGAGGATATCATTGAGGATCTGGTCCAACAGCGGTTTCCCGCTATCGTAAAACAAAAGCGTGCGGATGATGATCCAGCCGACGGGGGCGCAGATGCCGAGCAGGAAACCGGCAAACACCAATGACGTGGTGAGCTTTCTCACGATAAGTTGTTTACGCACGATCTTTCTCACTTTTCCTCGGTTAACTTTTCGTCGATGGAGTGGTAAATCTCTTCCATTACCTTCTCGGCATCCTCGCTGTTATAGGCTATGATATTCTTGAGGTGGGTATAAGAATCCAGGTCTATCTTTTCGAAGGAGAACGCAATGCCGTTCTCGGCCTCCCGGCTAACCCTGCCGGTAAAACCGACAAATAATTCGGGGGATGTCCCGGAAAGGACGATGGTGATCTCCACCGGCTCCCCTTCCGGCAGGCGTTCAGCGGTGATCAGAAACATCCCGCACATGCTGAGGTTCTCGACATTGCCGTAAAACTGGCGGTCTGCCGTCTTGACGGTTGCATTCACCCGGAAAGGGACGCGGGAAAACCTTCTCGTACTCGTCATGGGAGTATCTCCTGAATTCGCGCCGGCCTGGCAGTCGTTCCGATCGGATCAGTCCTCGAAGTTACCTTCCGGACCCTTGTCGCCGGAAATGGATTTGGCCCGTTCCACAATCTGCTCCCTGGTCCAGTGGGCCGGGTCTTCGATCTGGGTCCCCTTGGGGCCGACGTCGTACGAACCGGCCTTGAGGATCGCCTCAACGGCCAGTGGTGCTGTGTCCAGGCTGTTGAAGACCTCGGTCATAATCTTGTAGGCGAACGCCTCGACCCGCTTGGCCATCCGTTCCCTGACCTCCTTCGGCTGCGCCAGAAGCTTGTTCTCGAAGGAAAGATTCAGGTTCTTGTAGTCACCCTTCTTCCACCCTTTGGAGTCGGCATAGGCGGCCATCTCGGCCCACAGCTCACAGGTCATCCCTTCGCCCGGCACCTTGATGAAGTTGCCGCTCGCATCCAGATGGGCGTTGCCGTAGTCGTTCACCTCCAGCCCCCAGGAGATCATCTGCAGGGCGGTGGCCACATTGGCCTTGGTGGTGGCGGTCTTCCGGGTAATCTCCCGCAGACGCTCGGAACTGTTTCCGGAGGTCCCGTGCTGGGCGCCGCTCAACTTGTAAGGGGCCAGGGCATGGTGGATGTCGGCGGTCAGAGCGACCTGGATGCCGGTGTCGCTCGCCTCGATGCCGTGGGTGGTGCCGTTGTTGAGGGCGATCCAGTCGGGGAAGATCTCATGGGCGTTCAAGCCCTGGATCAGGAACTTCGCCTCGGGAACGGTGGAAAGCCCCTCTTTTCCCTTGATCTCGCCCACCTCGGTCTCAAGCCCGGCCCACTTTGGAATGAAGGGGCTGATCTCCAGGTTGGCCAGCAGGTTCTGATCGTCCGGGAGATGGGAGGCGTCGATTGCAATGGACGTGATCCCCGCCTCGAACATGGTCGGCACCTCCACCTTGGCGGCTTCCAGGTCCTTGTCGTTCTTGATCCCGTAGTGGTCGGCATGGATGGCGACCGGCACGGTAATCCCCATCTCGTTGCAGAGGGCATCGACGATGCGGGCCATGTTCCAATAGTTGACCGCACAGTAGGCCTTTTGGCCTCCTTCAGACTTGGCGATCTCGATGATGAGAGGGGCATTGGCGCGCTGGGCGGCAGCGAGCGCCCCGCGGATGACAAAATAGTTGCGGCCGTTTGCGGCCAGCGCCACCGCCTTGCCCTTGGCGAGCATGGCCCGGTCGATGACCTTGCCGCTTACGATCAGGGCCTTGGAATTGGGAAAGAGTCCACAGATAGTGGGGGGGCGCCCCACTTGAAGCGCTTTCTCGAAATCTGCCTTGTAAACCATATCACCCTCCCGTGATAATTATTTATTGGACATTGACATCGAAAAACATCAGTCGGATTTTTGTACCATTTTACCTGGTTGGATTCAAGGAGGAAAAAAAGTTCCCGGGACTTCCCTGTTGCCAGCGGAGTGGGAGTCGCCTATACTGTTTTCCGGAGAATTTTCATGCCGGATAAGATTTCATTCACCCCTTCATTGCTGGATACGCACTGCATCATCGACGTCCGCACCCCCCTGGAATTCGCCGAAGATCATTTGCCCGGCGCCGTCAACGTTCCCATCCTGAACAATGAGGAACGTGTCGAGATCGGCACGCTCTACAAACAGGAAGGTCCCCAAAAGGCGCGCATGCGCGGTCTGGAGCTGACCTGCGGCCGCTTTGCCGCCATGGTGCATGACGTCGTTGCCCATGCGGCCGAAAGAACGGTGCTGGTCTACTGCTGGCGCGGCGGCCTTCGCAGTCTTTCCATGGCCATATTGCTGGAGATGGGCGGCCATCCTGTGGTACAGCTCAGGGGAGGCTACCGGGCCTTCCGCAACCAGGTCTGCGCCTGCTTCGAAGCATTCACCCCCCCGGCGCCGCTGATTGTCATCCACGGCATGACCGGCACCGGCAAGACCACCTTCATCAATGGCCTCGACCAGGAACAGTGGACAGTGATCGACCTGGAAGGGTTGGCCTGCCATCGCGGTTCGGCCTTCGGCGAGGTCGGGCTCGTTCAGCACATAAGCCAGAAGCGCTTCGACACCCTGCTCTGGGACGCCTTCCGCAGAGCCCCCGGCGACCGCCCGATCATCGTGGAGGGTGAAAGCCAGCGCATCGGGAAGATATCGCTCCCCGGAACGGTCTATGTAACCATGGCCGACGCTTGCAAGGTCTGGTGCCACGCATCGCTTAAGACGCGGGTGCGCCGGTTGGCTGGAGAGTATGCGTGCGTGGAGTACCGCGAGGCCATGATCGTGGCCCTGGAGCGGATCAAAAAGAAACTGGGAGGCGTGCGCTACGCCGAGATCAAAACGCTGCTTTACAACTGGGATGTGGAAGGGATCGCCCGGGGTCTGGTTGAGCACTACTACGACCGGCTGTACTACAAAAACCGCCCCTGGACGCCGGACGTGGAGATCGAGCTGGAGGATTTCGGCAGGGCCGGGCAGCGCCTGGCCGAGTTTTGGAGCGAGCGGCAACGCCGCCCGTAGATATTCAACAGCCTTAGGGACTCGGAACTTACCAATATACCGTTTTACATCTCATCTTCAGGCCATNNTTTGCTCAATCAGGGGCAACAAATCTGACCTAAATCTGAGCACAAAACTTGGTATATCGGTAAGTTCCGAGTCCCTTATGAAACGACCAACTCCCCTCCTTTTGCCGGCAAGCGGGCAACGTCAAAACTGCCGGCGCCCCAGCGGAGAATCTCGTCGCATGGTGCGCCGGCCATCCCGCGTGGCGGGTTCAGCCCCAGAAACCGCAGCACACCCAGCAGCAGGGCGCCCTCTTTCCCTCGCCAACTCCCCAGATGGTGCGAAACCAGGTTGTCCCGCTTGCTGAGCTTTGCCCCGTCCGGCCCGGCCACCAGGGGGATATGGCAATAGGCGGGCAGCGCAAGCCCGAGCAGCCCCTGAATGTAGACCTGCCGCGGCGTAGAAGGAAGCAGATCCTCGCCTCGCACCACCTGGGTCACCTCCGTAAGATGGTCATCAACCACCACCGCAAGTTGATAGGTTATCTCCCCATCCCCGCGACGCACGGCAAAATCCCCGCACCGATCACCCAGATGCTGGCAGACCATCCCGTTGTGCAGATCGTGGAAACAGACCGGCTCGTCCGGCACGCGCAGACGCCAGGAACGGACCGTCGCCCCCTCCCGCATCCCGCCGCGGCAGGTAGCGGGATACGGGAGGCAGTCATCGTCCGGATGGGGCGCCGACGCGGCCAGGGCGAGCTCACGGCGTGAGCAGCCGCAGGGATAGACCAGGCCGGTTGTGAGCAACTCGTTGAAATAGTGCTGGTATGTCCCCCGGTTGTCGCTTTGCCGGGAGACCTCCCCATCCCAATACAGGCCGTAAAGCTCCAGGGTCCGCATGATATCGTCGGCCATGCCCGGCACCTGACGCGGCGCATCCAGATCGTCGATGCGCAAAAGCCAGCGCCCTCCCGCGCTCCTGGCCATCAGCCAACTCGCCACTGCCGTCGTCAGCGACCCTGTATGCAAGGCTCCGGTGGGGGACGGGGCGAAGCGGCCGACGGGTGGTTTGTGGATTTCATCAGGCATGCTAGTGTCCCGTGCGGTTAGTCGTNNGCGGCCAAAAGAGCCGAAATTACGAGTACGAACTAACCGCACGGGACACTAGGGCAAGAAAGAGCAGCAATAATCCACCACCGTTTCCATCCTCATCAGGAACGCGGAGTGGGCAGGCACGTTGAATGCTTCGCCGGCCACAACACCTTTCCATTTCTTTTCATCCTTCACCCGCCATTCCAGTTCACCGGCCAGGATCTCCATCTCTTCGGCCGCTCCCGTGGAAAATTCATACTCCCCCGGCTGCATGATGCCCAGGGTCTTCTTGCTGCCGTCGGGGAACAGCAGCGTTCTACTGACCACCTTGCCGTCGAAATAGACGTTGGCCTTTTTAACCACGGTAACGTTTGTGAATTGTGACATGACATCCTCCCGGTTTTTTTAGTGGTATTTACTCACAACCGGCCAGGGGACGCAAAGGAAAAAAACGCCCGCTGCAATTTCGCATCGGGCGTCGGTTTCCTGCTGTCATGGGGCGGCATGGAGGAGAAATTATTCCGGTTTCAAATCAAAGATGACATCAAGGCGGCGAGGATTGAGGCGACGAAGGCGTACAGAAGTAGTACGTTGAGGAGCAAAAAGACGAGCCAACGAAGATGCCGCTTTGATTTGGAATTGGAATTACCAGAATGTCCCCCGCAACAACGAGGCTCGCCAAGTGATGTTTGTCTGGCGCGAGGCCGGAGAATCACAGAAATCGGGGATGACGGTCGGCATGGCGAACCTGATGATGCCGTTGTCTATCTGCGCCAGGGATCTGGCCGATTTGACCACGCCATAGGCGGACCCGGCCAGAACACCGGAAGCAGCCCCATAGCCCATGTAATCCAGGTGATTGGCCGGTTTCCTGGTAAAGGCCAGCAAAGCGGCGCCCACCAAGGCCCCCGCCGCACCGCCGTAAAAGGCGTCCTCGAATACTTCGAGGAAGGCATTGTCGCCGGCAAGGGCAGGTGCCGCCGAAGCCAGGATGGCACAGCAGGAGATCAGAGAGATGAGACGTGCCATTGATTTCATGAACTACCCTCGCTACGCAGTATTTGTCGTCCGCAAGGATACGCAAGGATGGTGCCAAAGACGGTGAAACGACGTCAAAACCCTGCAACTATAAGATTTACACCAGGTTAGCGGCGTGGCCGTGGCATGTCAAAAAGAGAAATCAGTGACAAATCTGCGCAGCGCCGGCAGGTCAGTGACGCATTTTTGCAACACCAACTCCGCCATCTGACGAAATAAGCCGCAGTGCCAAGGCACGCTCCTGCTCGTCGTTAACCACCTCGCCATCGAGGCGCGCCACCTGCAACCTATCCAGGATCTTACGAAACCGCGGACCCGGCGCCAACCCCAGCGCAGCCAGTCCGTCCCCGTCAAGGGAGCAGCGAACCTGGCGCAGGTGGGAGACGTAATGGGAAACAAAGCGCCTGACCTCCTCGCGGCTGGCGCGCGCAGCCAGATAGAGCAGCATCTCCAGCGGCAGGTCGTGAAACCAGGCGTACATATCGCTGTTGCGAACATCGGGGCTGCGCCTTAACCTGCGTTGGATGGCATCCAGGGTCCCCAACGCCTGCCGGCGGTGGCCGAAGACCCTTGCTAAGACCCGCCCCGGCACCGCCAGCCGACGGCAGGCATCATGAAATTCGTCGTGGGTGAGCCGGTCGCCCAGGGCCAGGAAGTAGACCTGCCACTGTTCGCAGCCATCCGGCAGATATAGCAGACGGAACCAGGCCAGGACCCGCCCGGCCTCATCCACGACCCGCCGTGTCTCAGGGGACAGGCTTAGGGCCGGATGGATGAACGGCAGCAGGCCGAAACCGGCCATGCGGGCAATGGCGCCGGCCGGTTCCTTTTCCCGCAGGATCTGGATCAACTCGTTCAAAAGGCGCAGACCGCCGACCTTGTCGAGGACATTCATCCGCACCGCGCTGCGGATCAGGTTCTCGGTGTGGGGCGCAATATGGAAACCGAGACGCTGCTCGAAACGGATCGCACGGAAGACCCGGGTGGGGTCCTCCACGAAGGAGAGGTTGTGCAGCACCCTGACCAGCCGTTCCTGAAGATCCTGCTGCCCGCCGAAATAATCGGTCAGACGCCCGAACGACGCGCCGTTGAGGCGAAGCGCCAGGGTATTGATGGTGAAGTCCCGCCGGTACAGGTCGTGGCGCAGCGAGGAACGCTCCACCGTGGGAAGCACGCCGGGGGACTCGTAGTATTCCAGGCGGGTGCTGGCCACGTCGATCTTGGCGCCGTCAGGGAAGATCACCACCGCCGTGTTGAAGGTCCGGTGGCTGCGCACCCGGCAGCCGTGGCGGGCCGCGAACTGTTCGGCAAAGAAGATGCCGTCCCCCTCCACCGTTACGTCGATGTCCAGGTTTGCCGCTCCCAGCAGCAGATCGCGCACGAATCCGCCGATGGCGTACACCGCCAACCCCAGCTCATCGCCGGTTTCCCCCAGGTCGCGCAGGAGACTGGCGGCGGCAGGAAGCCTCCTGTTGACCAGTCCGGCAATGGAGCGGTTTTTGGGGGAGAAACTCAGGGCATCCACATCGTACAGCGCCCCCGGCTCGCCCCGGCGGCCGCCGTACATGTGACGCAGCAGGTCGGTGCGCGTCACCGCGCCCGTAAGCTCCTCCCCTTTGAATACCGGCACGAAACGGCGGTTCCCCTCCACCATGTACTCCTGGATGTCGGCTATGGGCGTGGTTGGAACGGCCCGCATGAATTCGGTGTGCATGAAGTCAATGGCCGGGGCGTCTCCCAGATCGTGATAAAGCGCCTTTTCCACGATCTTGCGGGAGATGATCCCGATCATCCGGTCTGCGGACATGACCGGCATGGCGTTGCAGTTGTAACGGGTCAAGAGGTCCCTTGCGGCGGCGATGGTGACGTCGTCAGGCATGGTCTTGACCGGGGCGGACATGATGTCCCCGGCACAGACCCGCGGGCTGACCTCGACCCGCAGATGTTCCTCCAGGCGCCGGAGCACCTGGGGCAACGGCTGGTCGCGCACCACGGCCGACGCGGCGGTGGCATGGCCGCCCCCGTGGAAGCGCCGCAGGATATCCCCCACGTTCACCTCCAGGATACGGCTGCGCGCCACCAGGTAGACGCGATTCTCCATTTCAACCACCACGAAGAGGGTGTCGAGGTTTTCCATGTCCCGCATCAGGTGGACCAGGGCGGCAATGTCGCCCACGTACCGATCGCTCGCGGCGTGGGCGATGGAGATGTTGACGCCGTTGATGGCCGTGGTCTTGAGCGTTGCCAGCAAGAGCTTCAGGAGCCCCATCTGCTGGCTGCTCAACTCCTGGGAGAGGGCATCGGCCACGACGTTCACCCGCGCGCCACGCTCCATGAGCCAAGCCGCCACGCGGTAGTCGTCCCGCGTGGTCGAGGCGAACAGCAGCCGGCCGGTATCCTCGTGGATGCCGAGCATGATCAGGGTGGCTTCTTCCGGCGTGAGTTCCGTTGCCTGTTCCATCAGGAGCCCGGCCAGGATGGTGGATGACGAGCCACTGGGACAGATCATGCCGCCGGTCGGCCTGATGCTCTGTTCCGTGATCGGGTGATGGTCGTAGATGTGGATCTCAATGCCGGGACGTTCAAGGAGGGAGGCAAAACGCCCTATGCGCCCGCCATGTTGGCAATCGACGATGATCAGCCGGGTAATGGCGTCCAGGTCGATATCCCTGGCGCGAACGACGCTGGTGAGGTACTCGGGCCGGACGGCCAGGAAGTCGCGCACCGCTTTTTCCTGGGAACCGGGAAAGGAGATAAGCGCGCCGGGGTAGAGCCGGGCCGCGGCGACCATGGCGCCCAGGCAGTCGAAATCGGCATTGGTGTGGGTGGTGATGACGTCCATCAGCGCTCCAACTCCCGAAAACGCCGCACCGCCTCCGGGATGGTCTCCTCGCGGATGTTGCCGAAGGCCAGCCGCAGATACCCCTCCAGGCCGGGGCCGAAGACCTCTCCCGGCAGGCTGAGGATGGCGGCCTCGTCAACCAGCCGCTTTGCGGCCTGGCGTCCCGTCAGGCCGGGAAAGGGATGCCGCACCCAGGCGAAGAACGCTCCGCTGGCCGCCATCTGAAAGGGATTGCCCGGCTTCAGGAATTCCGACCGGAACAGGTCGTGGCGGCGCGCCATCATGCCGCGGTTCGCGGCAACCCAGTCGTCCAGATGCTCCACCCCGAACCTCACCGCCTGCTGGGTGATGCGCGGCTGGCAGACCGCCATGGTATCCTGGGCTTTGAGGACATGGCGAATGAACGGCTCGGAAGCCGCCAGCATCCCGGCGCGATAGCCGGTCAGGGCAAAGGTCTTGCCGAAGGATGCCAGGTGGATGAAGTGTTCGCCCCACCCCGGCCGGCTGAACAGGTCGTGGGGACAACGGCCGTCCGGGATGAACTCGTTGTAGGTTTCATCCAGGATCAGGGCGATGTTGCGGCGCCGGGCCAGCTCGAACAGTTCGTAGAGCGTCTCCGGCGGGGTGATGGCGCCGGTGGGGTTGCTGGGGGTGACGACCAGAATGGCGCGGGTCCTGGCGCTGACCAGACGCTCCATCACCGCCACCGACGGCAGGCCGCCCGACGCTTCGTCGAACGGGGCGTACACCCCGCGCAGCCCCAGCATATCCAGGGCCATGACATGGTCGAAGTAGTAGGGAGCCTGGACTATCACCTCGTCTCCGGCGCAGCAGAGGGTTACGATGGCCAGCCAAAAAGCCTGGCTGGCGCCGATGGTCAGGCAGAGGTTGGCCGGCGAGATAAACGCCCCGTACTTGCGCCGGTAGTAGTCGCAGATCGCCGCGCGCACCTCCGGCAGGCCGTCGTCGGGAGAATACTTGGACAATAGCGGATCGTCGAGCAGGCCGGCCAGATACGCCGTCAACCCCCTGGCCGGAGCATAATCGGGCACGGCCTGGCAGAGGTCGATCAATGCCAGCCCATTGTCCCGGCGCGCCGCCACCCACTCCGTTACCTCGGTGATGGGCGGAAAATGGACGTTCTCGATCAGCGGTGCAATAGGGTAACCCATGGCGAAATCCCCCTGTTTGTCGGGAAATGATGTCAGAGTATACACGCTGTTTACGGAGTTAGACATACTGTTTTACACCCGTCCCTCATCCGTGGTTGTTTTTGATTGAAAACGCGGATGGAACCAGGGCATGCCACGGCAACGACGGCCCATGACCCGGCGTACGTGTGCAAAGGGTTGATTGCAGCACGGCGTAGTGGTATTGTCTTGCAGGTTTGCGGACCGATTGCAAGGGAGATATTGAATGGCGCTTCACGAGAATCTGAAATCACTGGGGGCCGGGTCAACGGCCTATCGCTACGACCGGCCCGATGCCGGGCTACTGGAATCTTTCCCCAGCCCCTTTGCCCAGGCGGACATGAATCCGGCCAAGGCCGTCGGCACGCTGCACATCGAGTGCCCGGAATTCACCTGCCTCTGCCCCATGACCGGGCAGCCGGATTTCGCCAGGATCGTCATCGACTACCAGCCTGACCGGCTGTGCGTCGAGAGCAAGAGCCTCAAGCTCTATCTGGGCTCCTTCCGCATGCACGGCGAATTCCACGAAGCCAGCGTCAACCGCATCTGCAACGACCTGGTCGCGCTGCTCGACCCGGTCTGGCTGATGGTGCGGGGCGAGTTCACCCCCCGCGGCGGCATCCCCTTCTGGCCCACGGCCGAGTACCGCAAGAAATAAATTTACAAATTTACAAGGAGAATCCCATGTTCACCACATCCGATTTCAAAAAAGGGCTCGTCATCCAACTGGACGGCGCACCGTGCCTGATCCTCGACGTCACCTTCCAGTCCCCGTCGGCCCGCGGCGCCAACACCATGGTCAAGACCCGCTACCGCAACCTGATCACCTCCCAGGTGCTGGACAAGACCTTCCGTTCCGGCGATAAGGTGGACGAGGCCGATTACGGCCGCAACAAAGGGCAGTTCCTGTATGCCGACGGCGCAAAGGGGATGTTCATGGATCTGGGGACCTATGAACAGTTCGAGGTGGCCGAGGAGGAGTTCGAGGTGCTGGCCCCCTTTCTGCTGGAGGGCGCCGAGGTGGTGCTAGGTCTCTTCGAGGGGCGGTTGGTCAACGTGGAGTTGCCCATGACCGTGGAATTGACCGTCACGGAAACCACACCGGTGCTCAAGAACGCCACCGCCACGGCCCAGACCAAGGAGGCCGTGCTGGAAACCGGCCACAGGTTGCAGGTCCCGCCGTATCTGGAAACCGGAGAAAAGATCAAGGTGGATACCCGCGACGGCAGGTTCATCTCTCGGGCGTAACCGCGGGAAGCTGAGATTCAAAAGTACTTGACACCCCCGGCACACTTCCGTAGTATTAGTCCTCCCACGGGCCTATAGCTCAGTTGGCTAGAGCCACCGGCTCATAACCGGTTGGTCCCAGGTTCGAGTCCTGGTGGGCCCACCATTTCACTTATAAGGAAAATGCGCCGGATGCCGGCAAGACTACGAACGGGACAACCCGTACCACCAATTTTGCAAGAGTGCACACCGCAAGGTTGCACTCTTTTTGTTTGTACCCTATGAAGACGCCAAAACTCTCGGACATAGTTGGTATCATTAACAAAATAGCCCCTCCCCGTTTGGCCGAATCATGGGACAACTCGGGATTACAGGTCGGAGACCCGGATGCCGTGATAGAGCGCATCATGGTTTCGCTGGACGCCACTTTGGCCGTCATGGAGGCCGCCCTGAGCGCCTCCTGCCAACTGCTCGTCACCCACCACCCCCTGCTATTCAAGCCGCTGAAGACCCTTTCGACCGCAACCCATCAAGGAAAACTCGTGCATTCCGCCATCAGGGGCAACCTGGCGGTCATCAGCATCCACACCAGCTATGACGCGGCCGAGGGGGGGCTGAACGACCTTTTGGCCGAACGCCTGGGGGTCTTCGGCTGCCGGCCGCTCCAACCCGCGTCCGGGCAGGATCTCTGCAAGCTGGTGGTCTTCGTGCCGGGCGACCATCTCGACCGGGTGCGCACGGTGCTCTTTCCCTTGGCCGAAGCCCTGGGCAACTACCGCGATTGCTCGTTCAGCGCGCCCGGAGAGGGGACCTTTACCCCGTTGACAGGTGCAACGCCCTTCATCGGCGCCGTGGGAAGCCTGGAAAAGGCCCCCGAACAGCGCCTGGAACTGCTCATCGAGCGCAGCAACCTGCCTCGGGCCGTAAGAGCGCTTCTGGCCGCGCACCCCTATGAAGAGCCGGCCTTTGACATCTATCCCCTGCTCAACGAGGGCAAACCGCTCGGACTGGGAAGGGTCGGTTCCCTGGCGGAGCAGACAAACCTGGCCGACTATGCCGGGCGGATAAAAAAAACGCTGAATGCGCCCGGCCTGCGCTATGCGGGCGACCCCGCGGCCATGGTCAAAAAGGTCGCCCTATGCAGCGGCAGCGGGGCATCGCTCTTGCGCGAGGCGGCCCGCTACGGGGCTGACGTGCTGGTTACGGGCGACGTGAAATACCATGATGCCCGGGATGCGCTTGACCTGGGCATCGCCCTGATCGACGCCGGACACTTTCCCAGCGAGATCATCATGGTGGACGACGTGGCCTTCCGCCTGGGCCGGCAGTTGTCCGAAGCGGGCTACGGAAACTGTTGCACCGTGCCGTGCCGTATCGAATCCGACCCCTTGAGAGTCTGATTGATATACATCCACACATTAAAGTACCGGGAGGAAGCTGACTTTGAAAAAGAGACTTGATATGCTGGAACAGCTCCAGGAGATCGATTACCTGATCGACAACCTGAAAACCGCCCGGAATGGGCTGACGGGAGAGATGGGCGGGATTGAGCAGGCCCTGATCGAGGCCCGCCTGGAACTTGCCGGGCTGGAAAGCCGCGTGGTGCAGCTCGAGCAGGAAAAGGAGGAGTTGGAGACCGGCCAGGCCGCTGAGCAGGAAAACATCCGGCGCTCTGAGGCGAACATGAAGGAGATCAAGACCAACAAGGAGTACCAGGCCGTTGGCCGGGAGATCGCCGCCGCCCGCAGACAGGCCGCGGAGATCGACGAGCAGACCCTGCAGAAGATAGGCCTGATCGACGATCTGAATACGGAGATCGCCGCCCTCAACGACACTCTTGCCGAACTGGAACAGAACACCTCCCAACGCCGCGATGAAAAACAGGCCGAGATCGACAAGATCCAGCAGGATATCGATGAGGACGTCGCCCGGCGCGAGGCCATTACCAAGGAGCTGCCGGCCGGCGTGGTCAAGCGTTACAACGCCCTGCGCGAGCAGCGCCGCGGCCAGGCGGTCGCCATAGCCCGTGACGGCTACTGTCTGGGGTGCAACATGAATCTTCCTCCACAGCTCTACAACAGCCTCTTCAGGGGCGATGAACTGATCAGTTGTCCCCACTGCCAGCGGATGCTGATCCTGAAACACCAAAAGTCCCAGTAGCGTTGTTGCGCAGTTTGGTTGAAGCAGGACAGATGGCCGCTCTTTTTTAAAAGGGAGGAAAGTCCGGGCTCCATAGGGCATGACGCTGGATAACGTCCAGCGGGGGCGACCCCAGGGCAGAGTGCCACAGAGAGAAGTCCGCCTGCCACGGCAGGTAAGGGTGAAAGGGTGAGGTAAGAGCTCACCGGGTCCGACGGCGACGCCGGATGCCAGGTAAACCCCGTCAGGAGCAAGGCCAAATAGGGAGGCGTTAAGGGCTGCCCGCCCATGCCTCCGGGTTGGCTGCTTGAGGCTGCCGGTAACGGCAGTCCCAGATGAATGACCATCGCCCGGCAAGGGGTAACCCGACCCGGGAACAGAACCCGGCTTACGGACTGCTTCAGCCAATATTTTCACGAGAAATGCCGATGAACGACCAAGAGGCCTGGCGGCGGGGCGTACGGTTCATGGATGAGTTCCATGGCCGGCTTCCCCGTCACGCGCGCGAACAGCTCGGAGGGTTGCTTACCGGCTACCGGCGGCACAAAAGGGAGATGCTGACCCTGACCACCGGCAGCCATGCGATCTGCCGTGATTGCGGCGGGCAATGCTGCCTGAACGGAAAGTACCGTTTCAGCGGACTGGATCTTTTGGCACTGCTCGATCAACAGGCGCCGTTGCCGGCGCCCGATTTTAACCAAAAACCGCTCTGCCCCTATGGGGATGCCGGCGGGTGCCGCATGGAGCCGGCTTTCCGGCCGCTGGACTGCGTACTGTTCATCTGCGGGGCTATTGAAGGGGTGCTGGAAGAGAGGGCGGCAAGCGCGCTGGCGCCCTTGGAGCAGGAATTGCGCCGCACCGTGCAACAGGCGGAAACCCTGCTGGAACAACCGCTCGGCCGGCCGCTTTTGCTCTTGGCCGAACATCCCGGCGACATGGCGCGCCTAGCTACTTATTCTATTTTGCCTTCAAGATGACATTTTTGGAGGGTAGGCTTCCAGCCGGCCTATTCAAGCGAGGTAGAACCCCTCTTGAAACACAGGCATGATGCCTGCGCCCCAATTAATGCCATGTTGATTGCAACGTTGAATATCACCACGAATCACAAGGATGCACCATGGCCACCATACACGATATCGTCCTGATCCACGTTGACAACAAGCCGGGCTTCTATGCCCGTATCGAAGATCTTACCGCCGACGTAAAACCGGGGTGGTGGCAGGTGCGCCTGATGGTGTTCACCTTTCCGCTTCAGATGTTTACCTGGATACTTGACGAGTTCCAGCTCGAGGGCGCCTCCTTCACCATGGGCGGTACCCCCATCCGCATGGAGCGGGTCGTTTCGCCGGTAGAGCAGGAGCGCATCAAGCGGGAACAGGATGAAAATGAAGAACGGGAGCGGTGCGGGCAGAATTCCGGCAACCCCAAGGTCATCTCGCTGTCGGACCGCCGCAAGAAATAGCGGTTCCGGCATGCATGCAACAAAAAACCTCCCCGGAAAGCGGGTGAGGTTTTTTTGTTGCAAAAACCTTCACAACCTCAGGTTTTATCTTGACAAACCCCTTGACCGCGACTATAAATTTCCCATGTAGTGGAAGAATGTGGAATTAGGTGGAATATGGGCGACGAGATCGACATATTCGGGGGCGAAACCCCGAGCACCATCGACGGTAAAGGGAGGACCTGCATCCCGGCCAAATTCAGGGATGCACTCGCCAACCTGTCGGAGGATGCGCGCTTTATCATCACCAAAACCGCTCCCGTGGATCTGGGCGACGGCACCTTTGGCCGCGGCCTGTCCGTGTACCCCCTGGACACCTGGGCCGGGATAAAGAAAAAGATACTCGCCAACGAGGGGGGCTTCACCTCGGCGCAGTTGAACAGTATCAAACGCCAGATCGTCAACCCGGCGGAGGAGTGCAGCGCCGACAAGCTCGGCCGGGCGCTGATCCCCTCTGCACTGCGGCTGCACGCCGAATTGGAGCGGGACATCTGGTTTGTCGGCATGGGACAGCGCTTCGATATCTGGAGCAAGGGGACCTACAGCCGCATCAATGCGCAGGACGAGAAAAACTTCCCGCTGGATTCGGAAGCCCTCGCCGCAATGGGCGTCTAGGTGGGCACATTCCATCACCTGTCCGTCATGCCGGACGAGGTCATGGCGCTCTTGCAACCCCGGCCGGGCGGGATCTACCTGGACGGCACCCTGGGAGGCGGCGGGCACGCGGCCCTGATCGCCCGGCAGTGCAGCCCCGGCAACGGGATGGTGATCGGGATCGATCAGGATCAAGAGGCGCTGGAGGCGGCCGGCCGCAGGCTGGCCGAGTTCGGCGCCGCGGTCCGCCTGGTCCACGGCAACTTCGCCGACCTGGACCGGCATCTCGATGCTCTGGCCGTGACCGTTCTGGACGGCTTCATCCTCGATCTGGGGGTCTCCTCGCACCAACTGGACAGCGGGGGGCGCGGTTTCAGCTTTCAGCAGGATGCCCCGCTGGACATGCGTATGGACGCCGGCGGCGCAGAAACCGCCGCAGACCTGGTAAACGGCCTGCCGGAACAGGAGTTGGAACGGATCATCCGCGACTATGGCGAGGAACGGTGGGCCAGGAGGATCGCCGCATTCATCGTCAAGGCCCGTGGCGAACAGGCGATCCTTACCACGCTGCAATTGACGGACGTCATCAAAGGGGCCGTTCCGCGGGCCAAATGGGAGGAACGCATCCATCCCGCCACCCGTACCTTTCAGGCCCTGCGGATCGCCGTCAACCAGGAACTGGAGCGGCTGGAACAGGGGCTGCGCGCGGCCCTCGACCGTTTGAAGCCGGGCGGACGTGGAGTGGTCATCTCGTTCCACTCCCTGGAGGACCGGATCGTCAAACATATCTTCCGGGAGTACGCCACCGGCTGCATCTGTCCGCGCCAACTCCCGGTCTGCGCCTGCGGCCGGAAACCGCGGGTGAAGATCCTGACCAACCGGCCGGTCACGGCAGCGGAGGCCGAGACCAGCCGGAACCCGCGGGCGCGTAGCGCAAAGCTGCGGGCGGTGGAGAAACGGGAAATAAGCGCATAGTTCAGTCCCTTCCCTTGATGTGGGGCCGTCGCTTCGAACAGCGCCAATTCAGATTCACGATTCACGATTCACGGAGGTACGGCATGGCACAGGCAAGAACCGACTACGGCAAGGTCGTTGCCCCGCGCCCCTTGAGCGGAACCGAACTGGTCACCCAGCGGGTGGACATGTTCAGGTTCCTGATGGTCTGCATGGTCCTTTTCACGATCGTCTCGGTCTTCCATGTCTGGTCGCGCTGCAAGCTGATCGACCTGAATCTGTACATTGTCGAGACAAACCATCAGCTCAAGGATGCCGAACAGGAGCAGAAGCGGCTCAAACTTGAGGCGGCATCCCTCAAGACGCCGTCCCGCATCGAATCCATCGCCAAGAGCGATCTCGCCATGGGGTTGCCCACAGAGCAGCAGGTAATCGTCGTCAAATGAGTGATGACCGGGAAAAATGGGCCCGTGTCCGGATCGTCATGATCGGGACGATATTCGGCCTGTTGTTCCTGAGCGTCACCGGCCGGGCGTTCTATCTCCAGATACTCCAGCACGAGGAGTTGGTCAGGAAGGCTGAGCGGCAGCACCAGCATATCGTGCAACTCACCCCGGGGCGGGGCGTCATCATGGACCGCAACGGCACGCCGCTGGCTGTGTCGGTGGATATGGATTCCTGCTATGCCGAGCCGCGCCATATCAGGGATATGGACGGTACGGCCGGGGTGCTGGCGCCGTTTCTCGGGACATCTAAACAGGAACTGCTCAAAAAACTTGACAGCGACAAAGGGTTTGTCTGGATCGAGCGGCGACTTACGCCGGAGGTCGCGGCCCGCATCAAGAACCTCAAGCTGACCGGCATCGGCTTTGTCACCGAGTCGAAACGCTTCTATCCCAATTGTGAGGTTGCCTCCCACGTGGTCGGATTTACTGGCCTGGACCCGGTCGGGCTGGAAGGGGTGGAACGCAGGTACGATTCCGTCATCCTGGGCAACACCGGCTACATGGTGACCGAGCGCGATGCCCTGGGGCGCGACATAGCCCTCAAGGATACGGTCATCAAGCATGCATCGCCGGGCAAGAACATCATTCTTACCCTGGACAAGAACATCGAATATATCGCGGAAAAGGAGTTGGCCAAGGCGGTTACGGAGAGCGGTGCCAAAAACGGCATGGCCCTGGTCATGGAGCCGGATACCGGCAGGGTCCTCGCCATGGCCAACTATCCCTCCTTCAACCCCAATGCCTATGCCCGTTATTCCCAGGCCATGCTGCGCAACCGTGCCGTCGCCGACAGTTTCGAGCCCGGCTCGACCTTCAAGGTCTTCCTGATCTCCGCGGCGCTGGAAGAGGGGGTCGTCAGGCCCACGGACGTCATCAACTGCGAGAACGGCCGCTACATCATTGCCGACCGGACCATCCACGACACCCACAGCTATGCCCGGCTGTCCGTGAGCGACGTCCTCAAGTATTCGAGCAACATCGGCGCTGCCAAGATCGGCTCCAAACTTGGCGATGAACGTCTTTTCCGCTACCTGAGGAATTTCGGATTCGGTGAGCGCACCGGCGTGGATCTTCCCGGTGAGTCTCCCGGCACTCTTCGGGACAAGCGCCGCTTGTACGGGGTCGATCTGGCCACGATCTCCTTCGGCCAGGGGGTCTCGGTCTCGGCCATCCAACTGGCCGGCGCGGTTTCCGCCGTTGCAAACGGCGGTACGCTCCTGAAGCCCTACATCGTCGAGCGCATCCTGGACGACAGCGGCCGCGAGGTGCAGAGATTCGAGCCCCAGGCGGTGCGCCGCGTTATCTCCGAGGATACGGCCAGGAAGGTCACCAGGATGATGGAGGGCGTCACAAGCCCGGGGGGGACCGGCTTCAACGCCGCCATAGACGGTTTTCTCGTGGCCGGCAAGACCGGTACGGCCCAAAAGGCTGACCCGGTGACCCACGGCTATTCCGCCACCCGAAGGACCGCCTCCTTTATCGGTTTCGTACCGGCCGACAAGCCCAAACTGACCATCCTGGTGGTGGTTGACGAGCCGAAGACCAGCCCCTACGGCGGCGTTGTGGCAGCCCCGGCCTTTCGCGCCATTGCCGTGAATGCGCTCGCCTACTTGAAGATCACGCCCAGGGGAGAAACCGGCAGGACGAAAAGGACCATCGAGGCCCAATCCCCCCCTCCCCCGAAGACGGTTGCCGTGTCGGAGGGAGACGACGTCTTGGATGCAACTGCCGAGGTCGCCGTCATGCCGGATTTCCGGGGTATGAGCATGCGCCGGGTCATGCAGGTGATGGAGAAGCGCGGCATCAATATCAGGTTGATGGGAAGCGGGCGGGCCGTGGAACAGAATCCGCCCCCCGGCCAAGCGATCCGGGGAGCAGACGAGGTCTGGATCAAATTTGCGCCTTCCGCATGACCGTCACAACCTGCACCCGTCGGCAGGTTGTGTCATTTTTTGGAGAATCGCATGAAACTCGCCCACATCCTCGCTTCGGCGCCTGACGCTGAGCTCCATGGCAGCGGAACAGCCGAGATCACGGCCCTGAGCTGCGACTCGCGCCGTATCCGGCCGGGAACGCTCTTCTTCGCCCTGCGGGGCACGGCGGCCGACGGGCACCGTTTTATCCCGCAGGCGGTCGGGGATGGCGCTGCCGCGGTAGTGCTCGAAGATGCCGCATTTGCCCCCGCCGGCATCCCCTGGGTCAGGGTAGCGGACGGCCGTTCAGCCATGGCCCGCATGGCGGCGGCATTTTACGGCGATCCCACCGCAGTACTGCCGCTGATCGGCATTACCGGCACCAACGGCAAGACAACCACCACCTACCTGATCGAGGCGATCCTGGCTGCGGCAGGCATGCCGGCGGCGGTGCTCGGCACCATCAGCTACCGCTTCGGCGCAACCACCATAACGGCATCCCACACCACGCCGGAATCCACTGAATTGCAGGCCGCGTTCCGCCGGCTGGCCGATGCCGGCGCCAAGGCCTTCGTGATGGAGGTTTCATCACACGCCCTGGAACAGAAACGGGCCGACGGCTGCCACTTCGACGTGGGTATCTTCAGCAACCTGACCCGCGACCACCTGGACTATCACGGCAGCATGGAGCAATATCTGCACTCCAAGGAGCGCCTCTTTGCCGAACTGCTGCAACCCACTGCCGCCAAACCGCACAAAAGGGCCGCGATCAACATGGACGACAGCTACGGCGCCCAGGTGGCGGGGCGTGCCGCCTGCCCGGTGATCAGCTACGGGATAGATTACCCCGGCGACGTGCGGCCGGTGGAGGTTGCCATCACTGTCAACGGCATCAGCGGGACCCTGGCGACGCCCAAGGGCGAATTTTTCTTTGCCTCCAAGCTGCTGGGGCGGTTCAACCTTTCCAACATCCTGGCGGCCGTGACGGCCGGCATTGCTCTGGATCTGCCCCTTACGGCCATCAAGTCCGGCATCGAGGGGCACACCATTGTTCCGGGACGCCTGGAGCGGGTTGGCAACAGCTTCGGCGTCACCTGCCTGGTGGACTATGCCCACACCGGCGACGCCCTGCACAACGTGCTCGCAACACTGAGGGAGATAGCAACGGCCCGCGTCATTACCGTCTTCGGCTGCGGCGGCGACCGCGATCCGGGCAAACGCCCGATTATGGGGCAAATCGCTGCACAGATGAGCGACCTGGCCATCGCCACCTCGGACAACCCCCGGACTGAGGAGCCGCTCACCATACTGGCGCAGGTCAGGGCCGGCATAACGCCACTCGGCATACGGGAATATTCGCCTGAGGAGCTGGCGGCACGGCCGGCATTCGACGAGAAAGGTTTCGTCGTGCTGGAAAACCGGAGAGCCGCCATCCGCCTGGCGACAAGGGTGGCGCAGCGGGGCGACATCCTGCTCCTGGCCGGCAAAGGGCACGAGGATTACCAGATCATCGGCACGACCAAACACCACTTTGACGACCGCGAGGAGGCTATCGCGGCATTCGGGGAGAAAACGCCGGGATGTTTACCGTAGCAGAGATAGCCGCCGCCACCGGCGGCCGCGTCATGGGCAGCGCAGAGACCGGCGTGGAGGGCGTGTCCACCGACTCGCGCAGCGTCGCGGCGGGAGAGCTGTTCGTACCGCTCAGGGGCGAACGCTTCGACGGGCACGACTTCATCGCCGAGGTGGCTGCAAAAGGCATAACCGCGGTACTTGCCGAAGAGAAGTGGCTCGCCCACCATGCGATCCCGGCCGGCTGCTCCGGCGTCGTTGTCAAGGATACGTTGCGGGCGCTGGGCGATCTGGCCGCGGCCTATCGGCGGCGCTTCGACATCCCGGTCATCGCCGTGACCGGCAGCAACGGCAAGACCACCACCAAGGAGATGCTGGCAACCATCCTGGAACAGACCGGGCCGGGCCTGAAAACCGAGGGCAACCTCAACAACCTGATCGGTGTGCCCCGGATGCTGTTCCTCCTGAGGCCGGAACACAGATGGGCGGTGCTGGAGATGGGCATGAGCGAAACGGGTGAGATAGACCGCCTGGCGGAGATTGCCCGGCCCCGGACCGGTATCGTGCTGAACGCCTTTCCGGCGCATCTTCAGAGCATGGGCACGGTCGAGGCCGTGGCCGGCGCCAAAGGGGAACTGCTCCATCGCATCAGCGACGGCGGCCTGGCAGTGGTGAACGGCGACGATCCGCGGGTCAGCAGCCTGGGGCAAAATGCTTCGGCGCGGCGCATCAGCTTCGGAATCAACCGCGGCGAGGTCCGGGCCAAGGAGATCGAGCACCTGGGGCTGGAGGGTGAATCGTTCCAAGTCGTCACCCCCCGTGGGGAGATCCGGGTGCACCTCAGGGCGTTCGGCCTGCACAACGTCTCCAATGCCCTGGCCGCCGCGGCGGCCTTGCTGGACAGCGTGCCGCTTGCCGTCATCGCCGAGGGACTCGCCGCATTCAGGCCGTACAAAGGGCGCTTCCAACTGGAGCGGTTCGGAGAGTTCACCCTGGTGGACGACAGCTACAACGCCAATCCGGCCTCCATGAAAGCGGCGCTGGAGACGCTGGCCCAGATCGCCCCCGAGGGGCACCGCGTCGCCCTGCTGGGGGACATGCTGGAACTGGGCGGGCACGAGGCCGAGGCCCACGAGGGGGTCGGCGCGGTCGCGGGGCGAAACGTGGACCGGCTCTTTCTGCTCGGCAGCCTGATGAACCGCCATGCCGCCCCTGCAGCCATCCAGGCCGGCCTGCCGCCCGAAGCGGTCCGGTGCGGCCGGGACCACGACGAACTTGCCGAGGTGGCAAAACAATCCCTCCTGCCCGGTGACGTGGTCTTGATCAAGGGGTCACGGGGCATGGCCATGGAACGGACGGCGGCTATTCTGAGACAGTTCGCGTCACAGAAAGAAAAGGGATAAACCATGCTGTATCACATCTTTTACCCGCTGGCCGCCAACATCAAACTATTCAATATATTCAGGTACCTGACCTTCCGCACCATCTATGCGATGATTACGGCACTGGTGGTCTGTTTCGTCCTCGGCCCCTGGATCATCCGCAAACTGGAGAGCCTGCAGGCCCGCCAGGTGATCCGCACCGACGGCCCGGAGTCGCATCTGCAGAAACAGGGCACCCCCACCATGGGGGGGGTGATGATCCTGGCCGCCATCGTCATTCCCACACTCCTGTGGGCCGACCTCTCCAACCAGTATGTCTGGACGGTCCTGTTCATCACCATCGGCTACGGCGTGATCGGATTCGTGGACGATTACAAAAAGGTGGTGAAAAAGAACACCAAGGGGCTTTCGCCCCGCCAGAAGATGTTCTGGCAGGTGATGCTGGCCGGAGCAGTGGCGGCGTTCCTGTTCCTCAAGCCGGGCTTCAGCGAGGAACTCTACTTCCCCTTCTTCAAACGCTTCCACCCCGACCTGTGGCTGTTCTTCATCCCGTTCGCGACCCTCGTGATCGTGGGGGCCAGCAATGCCGTCAATCTGACCGACGGCCTGGACGGCCTGGNNTTTCTCTGGTACAACTCCTATCCGGCCGAGGTCTTTATGGGCGATGTCGGTTCCCTTTCCCTGGGGGGCACGCTGGGTATCATCGCCGTGCTGACCAAGCAGGAGCTCCTGTTGGTGATCGTGGGCGGCGTGTTCGTGGTCGAAGCCCTGTCAGTCATCTTCCAGGTGGGTTCCTACAAGTACCGCGGCAAGCGCATCTTCCGCATGG